>JBAVUQ010000270.1:0-16023 GCA_049696855.1 Candidatus Aminicenantales bacterium | reverse complement strand
CGGCCGATGCGGCCGGTCGGAAGACCGCCGGCGAGCTTCGACCAGGTCTTGGCGCCGTCGGTCGTCTTGTAGATCGCGCTCTCCGGGCCGCCGAGCTCATAATGCCAGGGCAGGCGGACCTTGTCGTACATGGCCGCGTAGAGCGTGTCGGGTGTCGACTCGACGAGGGCGAGATCGACCGCCCCGATCTTGTCATTGACAAAGAGGACTTTCTTCCAGCTCCGGCCTCCGTCAACCGTCTTGAAGACGCCGCGCTCGGCGTTCGGGCCGAACAGATGCCCCATGACCGCCGCGTAGACCGTGTCGGGGTCCTTGGGATGGATGACGATCCGGGCGATGTGATGCGAGTCCTGAAGGCCCATGTTCGTCCAGGTCTTGCCCGCGTCGACCGATTTCCAGACGCCGTCGCCGGAGCTCGAGCTCCGGGCGCAATAGGGTTCGCCCGTGCCCACCCAGACGACGTTCGGATCCGACGGGGCCACGGCGACGTCGCCGATCGAGAGCTTGGGCTGGGCGTCGAAGACGGGCTCGAACGTGGTGCCGTTGTTGACCGTCTTCCAGACGCCGCCGTTGCGCGTGCCGACGTAGAGGGTGTAGAGGTGCTCCCGCGACGGTCCCGACGGGACGGCGAAGCTCGTCACCCACGACCCGGCCCTGTAGGGCCCGAGGGCGCGGCTGGTAAAACCTTTGAGCAGGTCTTCCGTGAAACGGCCGGGGGCCGTCTGGGCCTGGCCGGCCGCGAGAACGATCACAAAGAGAAGCGAGACCGAGACGATCATTCGAGATAGCGGACTTTTGTTCATGGCTCCTCCGGCCTCTGGGGTTTGTCGATCCATTATATTTCTCCGATATCGGGGACACAATACCAATTCCCCAATTCGCCGGAGATGTCGGGGTCCGCGGGCAGCGATATAATATTTCAATCAGAAGTGGGCTTGGATGCATTTGCGAAATTGGGGAATTGGTATTGTGTCCCCGATTTAGCGCCGATTTAGCGGCAGTTGCCCCCGGAAAGGCCCTGAGTATAATAGGAGCTGGCTCAAACCGGCCATAGCGATCCCGCGGAGGTCCACGTTCATGAGAACCGCCAAGTACGCCCTCGGCCTCGATTTCGGGACCAACTCCATGAGGGCCCTCCTCGTCGATATTTCCAACGGCGACGAGGTCGGGACGGCCATCTTCGACTACCCGAGCGGCGCCGCCGGCATCCTCCTCGATCCGAAGGACGCCAACCTGGCCCGCCAAAGCCCGGCCGACTGGATCCGCGGCATCGAATGCGCCGTCCCCGCGGCCCTGGCCGAGGCCAGGAAGAAGGTCAAGTCCTTCGACCCCGCGGACGTCGTCGGCATCGGCGTCGACACGACCGGCTCGACTCCCCTACCCGTGGACCGGGTCGGCAAGGCCCTGGCCCTCTACAAGGAATTCAAGAGGAACCTCAACGCCCAAGCCTGGCTGTGGAAGGACCACACCGGGCACGCCGAAGCCGCGGAGATCACCGCCCTGGCCGCCGCGGAGCACCCGGAGTACCTGGCCAAATGCGGCGGGACCTATTCCTCCGAATGGTTTTGGAGCAAGATCCTCCACTGCCTGCGGGAGGATCCCAAGGTCGCCGCGGCCGCTTTTTCCTGGGTCGAATGCGCCGACTACATCCCCGGCCTCCTCACCGGGATCACGGATCCGCTGAGGATGAAGCGGAGCCGGTGCGCCGCCGGCCACAAGGCCATGTTCAACGACCGCTGGGGCGGCCTGCCGGCCAAGCCGTTCCTGGCCAAGCTCGATCCGCGCCTCGGCGAGCTCCGCGACCGCCTCTTCAGTAAGACCTACACCTCGGACGTCCCCGCCGGCGGCCTGACCAGAGATTGGGCCAGGAAGCTCGGCCTGCCGCCCGGGATCGCCGTGGCCGTCGGGGCCTTCGACGCCCATCTCGGCGGCGTCGGCTCGGGCGTCGAGACCGGACGCTTCGTCAAGATCATCGGCACGAGCACCTGCGACATCTGCGTCTGGCCGGCCTCGAAGAAGCTTCCCGACGTCCCCGGCCTTTGCGGCATCGTCGACGGCTCGGTCCTGCCGGGCTACCTGGGGCTCGAAGCGGGCCAATCCGCGGTCGGAGACATCTTCAACTGGTTCGTCAATACGATCGAGCCCGGCGGGCCGAAAAAGGGCTCCCACGCCCCGCTGACCAGGAAGGCCGCCGCCCTCAGGCCCGGCGAATCGGGGCTCCTCGCCCTCGACTGGCTCAACGGCAACCGGACCGTTCTCGTCGATCAGCGCCTGACCGGCCTCCTCGTCGGCCTGACCCTGCACACGAAGCCCGAGGAGATCTACCGGGCCCTCATCGAGGCCACCGCGTTCGGCGCCCTGACCATCATCCGGCGCTTCGAAGAGTACGGAGTCAGGATCCGCGACGTCGTCAACTGCGGCGGCATCGCCGAGAAGAATCCCCTGGTCATGCAGATCTACGCCGACGTCACCGGCCTCGAGATGAAGGTGGCCCGCTCGGCCCAGACGTGCGCCCTGGGCGCGGCCATGGCCGGGGCCGTGGCCGCCGGACGCAAGGGCGGCGGGCACGAGACGTTCGCCGCGGCCCAGGCCGCCATGGGCGGCGTCCGGCGGACCGTCTTCAAGCCCAACGCCGCGCGCCACAAGATCTATCTCGAGCTCCACGCCCTCTACCGGGAGCTCCACGACGCCTTCGGGACCAGGGGCTGGAGCAGGAGCCTGTTCAACGTCATGAAGGACCTGCTCGAGCTCAAAGACCGCCAAAGGAGATAGCCCGATGCTCGCCGAGCTCAAGGAATCCGTGTGGAAGGCCAACCTCGATCTGGCCAAATCCGGGCTGGTCATCCTGACCTTCGGCAACGTCAGCGGCATCGACCGGCGCCGCGGCATCCTGGCCATCAAGCCGAGCGGCGTCCCGTACGACACCCTCAAGCCCGAGGACATCGCCCTCGTCGACCTCGAGGGCAACCTGGTCGAGGGCTGGCTCAACCCCTCCTCGGACACGCCGACGCACGTCGAGATCTACAAGGCCTTCCCGGAGGTCGGGGGCGTGGCCCACGCCCACAGCGCCTACGCGACGATGTTCGCCCAGGCCCGCCGGGAGATCCCCTGCTTCGGGACGACGCACGCCGACCAGTTCCACGGCCCCGTCCCGCTGACCCGGCTCCTCGTCGAATCCGAGGTCGCCGCGGGGTACGAGCGGAACACGGGCCGGATCATCGTCGAGCGCTTCGCCGGCCTCGATCCGCTCGAGGTCCCGGCCGTCCTCGTCGCCGGGCACGGGCCGTTCGCCTGGGGCCGGACCGCGGCCGAGGCGGTCGAGACCGCCCTCATCCTCGAGCAGACGGCCAAGATGGCCTTCGGCGCGATGGCCCTCGATCCCCGGCTCGCCCCCCTCGACGCGTGCATCCAGGAGAAACACTTCGCCCGCAAGCACGGGCCCGGCGCCTATTACGGACAGAAGAAGGAGGACCGTCATGACTAATATCCCCAAGGTGCGGCTCGGCCTCGTCGCCGTCAGCCGGGACTGCTTCCCCATCGAGCTCTCGCGCAAGCGCTCGCTCCGCGTCGCCGCGGAATGCCGGAAAGCCGGCCTGACCATCGCCCGGATGCCGACCGTCGTCGAGAACGAAAAGGACGCCCTCCAGGCGCTCGAAGAGCTCAAGGCGAAAAAGGTCAATGCCCTGGTCCTCTACCTCGGCAATTTCGGTCCGGAGACGCCGGCCACGATCCTGGCTCAGAAGTTCGACGGCCCGGTCATGGTCGCGGCGGCCGCCGAAGAGTCGGGCCGGGACCTCATCGACGGGCGGGGAGACGCCTACTGCGGCCTGCTCAACAACTCTTACAATATGGGCCTGCGGAAGCTCCGGCCCCACGTCCCGGAGTATCCCGTCGGCGTCCCCGATGAGGTAGCGGCGATGATCGCCGGCTTCGTCCCCGTGGCCCGGATCATCCTGGGCCTGGCCAAGCTCAAGATCTTCGGCTTCGGCCCCCGGCCCCAGGATTTCCTGGCCTGCAACGCGCCGATCAAGCCCCTCTACGACCTCGGCGTCGAGATCATGGAGAACAGCGAGCTCGACCTCTACGACGCCTTCCGCAAGGCCGAAGGCGACCCCAAGATCAAGGCCGTCGCCGCCGACATGGCCAGGGAGCTCGGCGCCGGCAACGCCTATCCCGACATCCTGAACAAGCTGGCCCGCTTCGAGGTCGCCCTGCTCAGGTTTATGGAGGCGAACCTCGGCGCCTCGGAATACGGCGTCTTCGCCGACAAGTGCTGGCCGGCCTTCGAGAGCTTCTTCGGCTTCGTCCCCTGCTACGTCAACTCGCGCCTAGCCGCCCGCGGCATCCCGGTCGCCTGCGAGGTCGACATCTACGGCGCGCTCAGCGAGTACATCGCCACCTGCGCGACGGAGCTCCCGGCGACCATCCTCGACATCAACAACACCGTCCCCTACGACATGATCGCCGGGGCCAAGAAGGCCGTGAAGGGCTACAAGGCCACCGACCTGTTCATGGGTTTCCACTGCGGCAACACGCCCGCCGGCTGCATGCTCGACCCGGTCCTGCGCTACCAGCTCATCATGCATCGGCTCCAGGAGCCGGGCAGGGAACCTGACGTCACCCGGGGGACGCTCGAAGGCCGGATCAAGACCGGGGCGGTCACGATCTTCCGGCGCCAGTCGACGGCCGACACCCGGCTCAAGTCCTACATGGCCGAGGGCGAGGTCCTCGATATCGACCCGAAGTCGTTCGGCGGGATCGGGGTCATCGGCATCCGGGAGATGGGCCGGTTCTACCGGCACGTCCTCATCGAGAAGCGCTTCCCGCACCACACGGCGGTCGCCTTCGCCCCCGCCGGCAAGACGCTCTGGGCGGCGATGCGCATGCTCGGGGTCGAGGACATCGGCTTCAACCGCCCGGCAGGAATGCTGTATCCGACCGAGAACCCCTTTTAGTTGCGGCCTCGCGTTGGGGCCGGGGCGTTCGGGTCGAAGAATTTCCGCGGCAGCTTCTGGTCGCGCATGGCCGCGTTGTAGACGAACCAGGCCATGACCGTGGCCGCCTGCATCAGATCGGGCCGGGACAGGTGGTCGTAGACGTCCATGGTCGAATGGTGCGTCAGCGTGTCGTATTCGAGCTCGTCCTGGATGAACTGGAAGCCGGGCAGGCCGACGCCGTCGAAGGGCAGGTGGTCCGTCCCGCCCGTATTCCGCATGGCCACCGTCTCCGCGCCGAGATCCTTGACCGGCTCGAGCCAGGCTTCGAAGATCGGGACGACGGCGCTGTTGTTCTGGGCGTAGATGCCCCGGATCTTGCCGCTGCCGTTGTCGAAGTTGAAATAGGCCGCGAGCCGGTCGTATTCGGGCTTCTTTTCCTTCTTGACCCGGTCGAAGAAATGGTTGGCGACGTAGCCGCGCGACCCGACGAAGCCCTGCTCTTCCGCGTCCCAGAAAGCCATCCGGATCGTACGCCGGGGCTGGACGCCCAGCGTCTTCAAGATCCTCATGGCCTCGAAGGCGACGGCGCACCCCGCCCCGTCATCCGTGGCCCCCGTGCCGCCATGCCAGGTATCGAAATGTCCGCCGAGCATGACGATCTCCGACTTGAGCTTGGGGTCGGTGCCGGGGAGCTCGGCGATGACGTTGGTTCCCGGCAGATCGTCCGCCGTGAACCGGGCCTGGACCTCGACCTCGAGCGTCACCGGAACGTCCTTCTGGAGGATGCGGACGATGCGGTTGTACTGCTCGGTCGCGACGGCGATCGCCGGAACGGGCATGTCCGCCCCCTTCACGCGCGACCCGCCGCTCCCGACAAAGACCGTTCCGTCCTTGCCGCGGCCCGGTTCGAGGACGACGCCGGCGCCTTCGGCCTTGAGGAACTTGCCGACGGCCTGCTGGAGCTGCTGGCGGGCCATCATGTCCTGCATCGACGGGGCGCCCGGCCGGCGCGGTCCCGGCTCGGGAGCCAGCATGAGCTTTTGCAGGTCGGGCTCGGAAAGGCGCGAAGCCCCCGGCTCGAACGAGATCGGCAGGTCCTGTTCGCTCTGGACGAGGACGATCGCGTCTTTGAGCTTGCCCTTGTACTTGTCGAGATCGGCGAGGGCTTTGACGGAGAGCAGGATCGCCGGGCCCTTGAGGACGCCGTTCGTCCCGGGCGTCCAGGCCTTGGGATAGCCGATGATCGGCATGTATTGGGGTTCGAGCATCGCCGCGTAATACTTCTGGAGCTCCCAGCTGCGGCCGAACGTGCCATAGGGCTCCATGGCGGCGTTGGCCAGCCCGAGCTCCTTGGCCTTGCCGACCACCCACTCGCCCGCCTTGACGTATTGCGGGGAGTCCGGCAGCCGGGGGCCGTAGATGTCGCAGAGGTAGATGAGAAAATCGGTGATCTTCGAATTCACGAGCCCTTCGGCGCGGATGCGATCGAGCGTCTGGAGGTCGAGCTTCTCCTGGGCCAAGGCCGGAAGCGAGAGCAGAACGACGAGGAGTGCGGCCGCGAGCGTGCGGACGGGCAAACGCTTTGTCATGAGGTCCTCCTTGGGGGCGTCGTCCCGGAGACCGTCAGGGGTCGAAGGGGCCAAGGGGCCGGGATGGCGTCCCGGCTGGAATATACCCTCCCGCCGGACCCGTGTCAAAAAGCGCGGTCCGGCCGGCATCCGGAGGCTTCTGAAATCCGCCGACCTGTCTTATAATAAGGGCACCATGAAGGCGGCCTTTCTCACCGGCGTCCGGACGATCGAGATCCGCGAGATCCCTGCGCCGAAGATCGGCCGGGACGACGACGTCCTCATCCGCAGCCGGGCCGTCGGCGTCTGCGGCAGCGATCTCCACTACTATCTCTCCGATCACGTCGGCGGCGACTCGGTGTCTTATCCTTTCATCCCCGGGCACGAGTGCGCGGGCGTCGTCGACAAGGTCGGCCGGGCCGTCACCCGGGTCAAGCCGGGGGATGCGGTCGTCATCGAGCCGGCGGTCTCGTGCGGGGCGTGCGACCAGTGCCGGACGGGACGGGCCCACACCTGCCGCAGGCTCCTCTTCCTCGGCCACTACGGGGAGCTCACGGGCGGGATGGCCGAATTCGTCCTGGCGCCGGAGCGCAATTGCGTGCCCTTGCCGGCGAAGATGACCTTCGTCCGGGGCGCGCTGGCCGAGCCGCTTTCGATCGCCCTCTACGCGGCCGGCCTCGCCGGTTCGGTCCGCGGCAAGGCGGCCGCGGTCCTCGGCGCCGGGCCGATCGGGCTGTGCCTCATCATGGCCCTGAAGGCCGAGGGGAGCGGTCCCGTCTACGCGACCGAGAGGATCGAAGCGCGTCTGGCCGCGGCCGCAAAGGCCGGGGCCGATTGGACGGGAAATCCCGACACCGAGGACATCGTCGGCGAGGTCCAGGCCCGGGAATCGCCCGGCCTCGACCTCGTCTTCGAGTGCTGCGGCGAGCAGTCGGCCCTCGATCAGGGCATCGCCCTTCTCAAGCCCGGCGGGACGCTGGTCGTCGTCGGCATCCCCCTCGAGCCGCGGGTCTCGTTCGACAGCTCCAAAGTCCGCCGCAAGGAGATCCGGGTCCAGAACGTCCGGCGCCAGAACCGGTGCCTGGAGCGGGCCGTCGGCCTGATCCACGCGGGGCGCATCAAGGCGGATTTCCTGGCCACGCACTTCTTCACTCTCGACCAGGCCCGCGAGGCTTACGAAACCGCCGCGGCCCGCCGTGACGGCGTCCTCAAGGCCATCGTCAATCCGTGACGGCCTCAGCGCTTCACTTCATCTTCTCGCGCATCTTCGCCTCGGCCTCCGAGCCCTAGTAGCCGCAATCGAGCTCCAGAAAGACCGTCGTATAGGGGACGGCGAGGGTCGTCTTGACCATGACGATCCTGAAGGCCTTTCCGGCCTGGCCGAGACGGGCGATGAGGTCCTCGTGAAGGACGGTCAATCGGGGGTGATCCGGTGGGTGGCCTTGATGGGCACGACCGGTTTGAGCATGGCCCAGACCGGGCAGAAGCGGTCTTCCGAGAGGGTTATAGCCTTCTCGAGTGAGGGGGCATCGACCTCGCCGCCCCGGAACTCGAACTCGAGCTCGATCGAGGTCAGAACGGTCGGGTGGATCTCCCTCTTGGTCCCCCGGGCATGGACGAGCAGGTCCTTGACCTCCTGACCCATACGCTTGAGGAGCCCGACGACGACCTGGCCGCTGCACGCAGCCAGGCTCGTGAGCAGCAGCTCGAGCGGCAGGAAGCCGTCGACGTCTTCGCCTTCCGGGGCGAAATCGATGTCCACGGACTTTCCCGCCCGGCCCGATATCCCCTCGAACTTCATCCCCGCCTTGAAAACGACGTCCGCGCGGACTTCTTTGGCCATCGCCCTCTCCTTCGGCGTCGTCGAAACGCCCCGGGCTAATATCCTACGGGAGGACGGCCGGCGTCAATACGAAGTCCCCGCGGTCGTCCGGAGGATCAGGTCCCTGAGCGAGGCCGCGGCCCGTGCGACTTTATCCGTGAGCCCGACGCCGAACTCGAGGTCGGCGGGGACGACGCCGAGCAGGAAGACTTTCTTGCCCGCGTCTTCGAGGAACCGGCCGCTGAGGGAGAGGGCGAGCTTGTGGGTCGAGAAGCCCGCCGCTTCGGCGAACTCGGCCAAGGGGCCGAAGACGACCGTTCCGGGCGTCCCTTCGGCCGCCACGGCGTCGATGAAGACGACGTTCCGGCAGTCGGCGCGGGCGATGACATGAACGAAGTTCTCAGGGACATCCTGGGCGTCGATCACGCGGAGGTTCGGTCCGGGTGCCGCGGCCTGGACGGCCCCGATGATCCAGGGGCCGACCCCGTCGTCATGCCGCATCGGATTGCCGACCCCGACGAGACAGGTCGGTTCCCGGAGAAGATCGATGAAGGCGGGTGCTTTCCTTTGACCGGTCATGAGGTCCTCCGGAAGTCGTCCGGGAGCTCGTTTTATACAACATTCCCACGGGACTGTATAGAGAGGCGGGGCGGATCAGGCTGGCGGGAACGATCGCGCGCGGAGGAGGCGGGACAAGCCGGCCGGACCCGGGGCCCGGGACGAGTCCCCGGGTCCGCCATCGATCCCCAGACACCCCTCACATTTTGCGCGTACAGACCAATTCCATGCCCTTCGTTTCCTTGCCGTCGGGCATGACCATGAACATCTCGAACTTGTATGTGCCCTCACCCATGAAGGTCGTCACATTCTTGAACTTCTGCATCGTCTTGCCGTCCGTCATGGGGTCGGGAGACGCGCCGGTCTCCGTCAGGACGTTGCCGGTCATGTCGAGCGTTCCGGTCGTCGTCAGGAAGCCGGTGCTCCCGCTGTCGATCCAGAACGTCGTGTACATCTTCTTGAACAGATCGTAGCCGATGATCTCGAAACCCTTGACGGGCCTCCCGGCAATCGTTCCCTCGAAATCGCACTTGACATAAAGACCGTCGAAGATGAGCTGATTCTTCATCGTGCCCTTGCTCATCTGGGCCGGGGCGCCGGGTTTCTGCCAGGTCGAGATATCGACGTCCCAGTCGCCGACGTATCTCTTGAGGAACTCGTGGCCTTTGCCGGGAGTGCCGTATTTCATCATCTGGTCCATCATCTTCTTTTCCTGGGCCAACATCTCCTGGTCGCCGATGATCGATGGGAGCGCCTGGATCACAATAATATTGATGCCGGTGATTAGCACCGCAAGCAACAGGAATCGCGAGAATTTCATAATGCCCTCCTCGAAGGCCGATGCGAAGTTGACGGCACGTCCCGTTGATTGGCAAGTTTCGTGCCACTCGCCGCCTGAGGCGCTTCTCCTCGAGAATTCCGGGGAAATTCGGTCCGGAGGCCCGTCCGAGCCCCCACCCGGGGGCTGCACCCCGGTCTCTCCCAGCGGGACAGAGTCCCGAAAATGGGGACGGTCGGGCCGGCCTCTGATCTGGGCGGTGAGCCTCTCCTGGGGCGGTACGATCCCATGAGCCTGGCACATAAATTGCGTAAAGAGATATCAGAGGTGATGAACATGCCTGTCCGCAAAGGATTCGCCGTTTGGGAGGGTTCGTTCCGCGAAGGGAAGGGATCCGTCAAGCTGGGAAGCGGCCTTTTCGAGGCTCCCTATTCCGCGGCGTCACGGTTCGAAAGCGGTCCGGGGACGAACCCCGATGAGCTCCTCGGGGCGGCCCACGCCGGATGTTTCTCTATGGCCCTCGCTCTGGTCCTGAGCGCGCAGAAGACGCCGCCACGCAGGATCGAGACCACGGCCGACGTCGACATCGAGCCGGACGGCCCGGGCTTCACGATCACGTCGATCGCGCTGCACACGACGGCTGATGTCCCGGGCGCCACGGAAGCGGATTTCCTGAAGGCGGCGGAATCGGCCAAAGTGGGCTGCCCGGTGTCCAAGGCCCTGGCCGCGACGAAGATCAGCCTGGACGCCAAGTTGATAAAGTAGGCCCCTTCGGCCAGCGGGCGCCTTCTGATAGCCTGGGCCGGGATGGTTTCGATTATTCGGGCCCGGGAGGCGAAGCGCGGACGTCCGTGGCAAGGCCGCGCTACCGGTTGTCGTTCCTGACGATCTTGCCGTCTTTCATGACGAAATTGACGCCTCGCAGGGCTTGGATGTCATCGAGCGGATTCAGCGATGTCGCGATGATGTCGGCGGCGAATCCGGCAGAGACGGAGCCCCTGGTCTTTTCGATACGGAGGAGCTTGGCTGCGTTCGTCGTCATAGCCTTGAGCGTATCGGCACCGGATATGCCCGCGGCCTGCCAGCTGCCGAGATAGTCCAGCATCATTCCCGGCCGGATCTTGCCCGCAAGATGAACGACGGCATCTGTCCCGAATACGAGCATTACGCCGGCGCGGTGAGCTCGCTTGAGGCGGTCAATGGTCGCCGCGGCAAAGTCCTTCGCCGAACCGAACAACGCCCCGCCCGGATCAATGGCCGCGAGGTAGACCTCCGGAAAATCGGTGCTCACGAGGGCCGTTCCTTTCTCCTTCATAAGGGCAAGAAGCTCGTCTTCGAGCAGCATGCCGTGCTCGATCGAGTCCACGCCCCCCATAATGCAGGTGCGGGCCGGCTCCCCGCCAGCGAAGATGTGCACGGAGACGGCTCGGCCTGCAGCATGTCCTTCCGAGACGGCCGCCTGGATCTCGGCCAGAGAATAATGGAAAGGACTGTTGTCGGCCACGAGCTTGATAACGTCCGCGCCGTAATAGATGACCTGGCGAACAGCCTTCCGGACTTCGTCAGGTGTGTCGGCGTCGATGTACTCGTAGAGCCAGAATCGGCCTTGTTCTGGTGATAGGCGCACGGACTGGCCGCCAAAGGGGGCGATGATCTTGCCCGACGTCAGGATGGTCGGCCCGTCGAACAGACCCCGGTTGATGGCATCGCGAAGGTCTACCGAAGCGAAGTTGGCCTCATTGCCGACGTCCCGAATGGTGGTGAATCCCGCCTGGAGGACATCCTGGGCGTTGCGGAGGCCGAGGAGCACCCGCGCGGCAGAGCTCTGCTTGAGATAGACGGCCTCGATGCCGGCGTTCAGATCGAGATTCCCCATGGTGATGTGCGTGTGGGCGTCCATGAGTCCGGGCATGACCCAAGCCTTGGTCAGATCGATGACCCTGGCCCCGTCGGGGATCTTGACGCTCGGGCCGACCTCCGCGATCTTGCCGTCCTTGATCAGGAGGACCTGGTTCGCGGCGATCGCGGCCGTCGCCGGGTCGATCAGGTGGCCGACACGCAGGGCCGTCGTGGCAGCCAACGTCGGCCCGGCGGCAAGGCCGCAAAAAAGCCCGAGAAGAACACCGATCTTAATGAGCCTGACATGATTATGACGATCCATCCGATCACTCTCCTTGCGGCGCGAAATCCCCCCCGGGCATTAAGCCAATCCTTATGGGGGAAGGAGTTCGCCATTCGCCACATGACCGTCGATTGTGCCTCGGATGATAGCCGTCAAAGCCGGGGGAAGTCAAGCCGGAGTCGGCGGCCAGAACGCCAATGCTTATGCTTGCGTCCGTCCTCGAGGATGCGAAAACGGGACCCGGCAAGGTCCCTGGTGGACCATTGACAAGGCCCTCTTTGTGGTCTAGGTTCTGGTGGGGGTTTTAGCCGCTGAAAACCGACCGGATTGTCCGAATCCGGCCGTTTTCTATCTCTTTTGGGGAGGGGGTCTATGAAACCCAACAAACGTGTCCAGGTCTCTTTTGTCCTCGCGGTCGGCGTCCTGGAGCTCTCATTGGCCGCGATCGCCCAGCAGAAGAAGCCTCAGCTTTATTTCATCGAAGATTACGTGGTCAAGCCGGCTATGGTTACCCAGTTCGAATCGACGCTCAAAGACCTCGTAGCGAAGGTCTATAAACCGTTCAATTTTCCATGGCCGATGGAGACTTACGCCACGGAGGATTTTCACTACTATTTCCTCTATCCGTTCGAGAATCTCGCCGAGGTCGACAAAGCGTTCGCTTACTTCTATGAGGTCCTGAGCAAGTTCGGAGAAGAGAATTGGGACGCCCTCAACAGGAAGATGGGCGACGCCTCCGAATACTATAAACAGGGCACGGTCACGCTCAGCCCGGAACTTTCCTACATCCCCGAAAAGCCCCGGCTCAAACCGGAGGAAATGAAGTTCGTCTACTGGGGTTTCTGCTACGTCATACCCGGGAGGGAGAAGGAATTCGAGGCCCAGTTCAAGAAGATCGTGGCCTTATTCAAGTCCAAGGGGGTCGACAACGGCTTCAAATGCTGGATCGGCGGGTTGGGGACGGAAATGCCGTTCTATTTCTATTCGGAGACGGGTAAATCCCCGGCCGATTTCTTTCTAGCCTCCGAGAACGTCATGAAACTCGTCGATCCGGATATCACGAACATCTGGAACGTGACCCTCGGACTGATGCGTAAGTACGAGTTCAAGATGGGCTTGGTCCGGCCCGACCTGTGGTTCGTTCCTGCGGCCAAGGCGAAGTGAATCAGAGGGACAGCCCCCAAACGGGAGAAGCGCCGTTCGGGGGGTGATCCCTAGAGCTCCTGGTGCTCGGTCCGGTGGATGATCTCGTTCTGGAGCTCGGTGCTGCAGTCGACGAAGTAGTCGCTGTAGCCGGCGACGCGGACGATGAGGTCGCGGTACTTCTCCGGCTGCGCCTGGGCTTCCCGCAGCAGACCGGCCGTCACCACGTTGAACTGGATGTGGTGACCCATCAGCCTGAAGTAGGACCGGACGAGGTCCTTGAGCCCCTTGATCCCCGCGTCGTCGGCCAGGAGCTGGGGCGTGAACTTCTGGTTGAGGAGCGTCCCGCCCGTCCGGACGTGGTCCATCTTGCCGAGCGATTTGATGACGGCCGTCGGGCCCTTGCGGTCGGCGCCCTGGACGGGGGACACGCCCTCCGAGACGGCCTCGCCGGCTAGCCGCCCGTCGGCCGTGGCCCCGGTCATCTTTCCGAAATAGATGTGGGCCGTCGTCGGCAGGAGGTTGATCCGGTAGGAGCCGCCGCGCGGCGTCGGCCGGCCGTCGACCGCCTCGAAGTAAGCCTCGAAAACGCGGGTCATCAGGCCGTCGGCGTAATCGTCGTCGTTCCCGAACTTGGGGGTCCTGTTGAGGACGCGCCGGCGGAGCGTTTCGCGGCCCGCGAAGTTCGACGCGAGCGCGGCGAGAAGCTCCGTCATGGTGAAATGGGCGTGGTCGAAGACGTTGAAGCGGATGGCGCTGAGGATATCGGTGATCGTGCCCATGCCGACGCCCTGGATGTAGTTCGAGTTGTAACGGGCCCCCCCGGCATGGTAGTCCTTGCCGTTCTTGACGCAGTCGTCGACGAGGACCGAGAGGAACGGCGCCGGGAGGTAGACGGCGTAGAGCTTCTCGATGACGTTGCTGCCGCGGACCTTGATGTCGACGAAGTGCCGGATCTGCTTCCGGAAAGCCTCGAAAAGCTCGTCGAAGGTCTTGAAGGCCGCCGGGTCGCCGGTCTCGAGCCCGATTCTCTTCCCCGTCCGCGGATCGACGCCGTTTCCCAGAGTGATCTCGAAGACCTTGGGCAGGTTGAAGTACCCGGTCAGGATGTAGGCCTCTTTCCCGAACGCCCCGGCCTCGACGCAGCCGCTGCAGCCGCCGTTGCGGGCGTCGACGACCGACTTGCCCTGCCGGACGAGCTCCTGGACGATGGCGTCGGTGTTGAAGATCGAGGGCTGGCCGAAGCCGGTCTTGACGATCTTGAGGGCCCGGAGGAGGAATTCGTCGGGCCCCTTGGCGCTGATCTGGACCATCGAGCTCGGCTGGAGGATGCGCATCTCCTCGATGACGTCGAGGATGAGGTAGCTCAGGTCATTGACGGCGTCCGTGCCGTCCTCTTTCAGGCCGCCGACGTTGATCAGGGCGAAATCGGTGTAGGTGCCGCTCTCCTCGGCCGTGACGCCGACCTTGGGCGGGGCCGGCTGGTTGTTGAACTTGACCCAGAAAGCCTCGAGGAGCTCGCGGGCCGATTCCTTGGTCAGGGTGCCGTCGGCCAGGCCTTTTTCGTAGAAGGGCCAAAGGTGCTGGTCGAGCCGGCCGGGATTGTAGGAATCCCAGGTGTTGTATTCGGTAATGACGCCGAGATGGACGAACCAGTACGCCTGGAGGGCCTCTCCGAAATCGCGCGGCGCATGAGCGGGGACCCGGTCGCAGACCTCGGCGATCCGCTCGAGCTCTTTCTTCCGGACGGGGTCCTTCTCCCCTTTCGCCAGCTCGCGGGCCTTATCCGCGTGCCGGCGGGCGAACGTGACCACGGCGTCGATGCTCACGGCCATGGCCTTGAGCTCTTCCTGCTTGTCGTAGGCGGCCGGGTCGTTCAGATAATCGAGCGCCGCCAGGGCCGCTTCGATATCCTTCTTGAAGTCGAGCAGGCCCTTCCGGTAGATCTTGCCGTCGAGGACGGTGTGGCCCGGGGCGCGCTGCTCCATGAATTCGGTGAAGACGCCCGCCTCGTAGGCGTCGATCCATTCGGGGGTCATTTCGGAGAAGATGCGGTCGCGCTGGGACCGGCCCTGCCAGAAAGGAATGATCTCCTCGGCATAGACGCGGCGGGTCTCTTCGTCGGAGGCGAAGGCCGTCTTCTTGCGGTCGTTGAGATAGCGCAGGTCCTGGAGCGAGTGGATGCAGACCTCGGGATAGGTCGGCGTCGCCTTGGGCGCGGGCCCGCGCTCGCCGACGATGAGCTCGCCGTCGTTGAAGACGATGGTCTTCTTCTCCATGATGGACTTGAAGGCCAGGGCGTGCTGCATCGCCATCGACAGGCCGCGCGTCTCGGGCCGTTTGTAGAATTCGGTGACGAGGAGGGCCCGCTCGGCGCTGATCGTCGGCTTGGCCGCGAGCGTCTGCTCCCTGAGCTTTCGGATGCGTTCGTTCATCTTTATCCTCCGCGCCGGACGTCGAAGCCCGCGCCCCGGAATGCGGTTTCGATCCCGGCGATGCGCTCTTCGGAAGGGCTTTCGAACTTCCGGAATTGGGACTCTTTGCCGATCCTGCGGGCCTTTTCAAGCCCCCCGGAGTGGTAGGGCAGGAGACCGACCCGGCGGATGGTCTTGAGAGAAAGGAGCAGGGCGATCGTCCGCCGGATGTTGTCCTCGTCGTCATTGACCCCGCCGACGAGCGGGATGCGGACCCAGACCTCCGTCCCGGCCGCGGCAAGACGTTTCAGGTTGTCGAGAATGGGAGCGTTCGAAGCGCCGGTAAAGGCCCTGTGCCGGACCTCGTCCATGCATTTGAGGTCATAAAGGACAAGGTCCGCCTCGGCCGCCAACCGGTCGAGGACACCGCTCGGCGACATTCCGGCCGTGTCCAAAGCGGTGTGGAGGCCGCGGGACCGGCAGGCGCCGAGCACGGCCTCGGCGAAATCGGCTTGGACGATCGGGTCGCCTCCCGAGAGCGTGACCCCGCCGCCCGATTGTTCATAGAAGACACGGTCCCTTTCGGCCTCGGCCACGACCTCAGCGACCGTCATCTCGCGGCCGACGATCTGCATGGCGTCATAAAGACAGGCCTCGGCGCATTGGCCGCAGAGGTCGCAC
>JBAVUQ010000269.1:0-5227 GCA_049696855.1 Candidatus Aminicenantales bacterium | reverse complement strand
CCGTTCCTCGCCGGACTCGGACGGCGCGGGGCGGTCGTGGACCGGATTTACACCGTCGTTCCGCATACGACGAAGGCCCTGGTCTCCATTCTCTGCGGGACCTATCCTTACCTCGAGCCGCCGGTCAAGGAATCGATACCCGGCATTATGCCGCCGAGAGGCCTGGCCCATCTCCTTCGGAGGGAGGGTTATGCGACCGCCTTCTTTCAGACGGCGAACAACTACGAGGGCCGACGCCAGGTCGTCGCCAACATGGGCTTCGAGGAATTCAAGGGAGTCTTCGACATGCCGGCGGAGGGCTTCTCCGACACGAACTACTTCGGTAAAGAGGAACGGATGATGCTGGGGCCGAGCCTCGATTGGGTGGATGCCCGCCGCGGCCAGCCGTTCTTTCTGACCTATCTCACCCTCTGCACTCATCACAATTACGAGACGCCTCCCACCTGGCCGGCGATCGATTTCGGCGTCAATAACCCGACCCTGAATCAGTACCTCAACGCGGTTCGCTACACGGACGAGTTTCTCAAGGAGGTTTTGGGGGAATTTGAGAAACGGGGCCTGGCGGAGAACACCCTGTTCATCGTCGTCGGCGACCATGGCGAGGCCTTCGGCGAACATGGAGAGAAGGGGCATAACATCACTCTCTACGAGGAGGGGATCCGGACCCTGGCCGTTCTCTATGCGCCCGGACGAATTCCGCCTACGACGGTCATTCACGGCACCCGTTCGATCCTGGATATCGTTCCGACGGTCTGTGACTTCCTCGGCCTCCGGGTGAAAGAGGGGAAATTCGTCGGCGCGAGCCTGCTGGGGCCCGTTCCCGCGGACCGGAAACTGTACCTTTCCGCATGGTCACGCCATGCCGGGCTGGCGATGCGGCGCGGGCCGGAGAAGACGATCTTGTGGCCCATGAAGGAGAAATCCGAGGTCTTTGACAACGACCGGGATCCGCTCGACCAGCACGGCCTGGCGGGACAAGGCGATAATGGCGGCGCGGCCCCGGCTTCGGTTGGAGAGGACATGAACCGGTGGGCGGATATCGTCACCGCCCAGTACCTCGAGTGGGAGAAGGGGACGAAGGACGCGGCGGCACTGACGCCGCCCGAGATGCGGAACGAGGCCCACGGGACGTTCGGCGGGCTCGTGTCGCTGGCCGGCTACGAGGCCTATCCGACCGAGACGCCGCGACGGCGGAATGTCTGGCTCAAGCTGGCGTTCAAATCGGAAGCCAGGATCTTGCGGCCGCTCATCCTGGCCGTCACGCTCGTCCATCCGAGCGGAAAGACCAGAAGCTGGGTCGTCTCCGTGGAAGCGCTGGACCGCTATGAGAAGCTCGAACCCGGGAAGTACTTTGCCGCCGAGACTTTTATCGGCATGCCCGCCGACTGGCCCCTGGGCGACTCGGACCTCTATGTCGGCATCCAGGACAAGAGGAGCCGGAAGCTGCTGTCCTTAACCGGGGCTGAGGGGGCGCCGGGCGCGCCAAACGCCGGCGTCCGGCTTCGGACACTGACGATCATGGAGTGAGCGCAGGCCTGATTGAGGCCGGGTTCATCCGGACTCATGATACTCATCATCCGCATTGATGTCCCAGAGGGAGTGCCGGGCCCCCATGATATTGTCGATCGCCCGGAGGGCCGTGAGCATGGAGTGGTCCTGATTGTTGTATCGGTGCAAGCCATTACGTCCGATGGTTTGAAGATTGGAGAAGGTCGACAAGTAGTCCTTGAGCGTATCAATACTCTCTTTGTATCCGGCATCATAGATGGGATAGGTCTTTCTTGACCGGATGACCGTGCCGTCGGCGATCTGGTTTGGATCGGCCAGGCCAAGAATGCCCAGCTCTTTGACGGCCATATCCAGCAGATCGCGGTCGGGCCTGTTCCAGATCTCATCGGTTTCGAAACAAAAGTATTCGAGCCCCAGCGAGGTCTGATGCTCGTCCGGGACCATCAGAGGGCTCCAATTCTTGAAGTTCTGAATCCGTCCGACCAGGACTTCGGGCGAATGGATATAGATCCAGTTATCCGGGAAGATCTGCTCTTGGTCGATGACGAGACCCACCGTAAAGAAATCCCGGTATCGAAGTCCTTTGGCGGCTTGGACGACCCGTTCCGGCGGGGTTGGATCCATGGACAAGATGAGGTCCTTCAGAGGCAGACTGGACAGGAAATGATCCCCGGGGACCTCCGCTTGGCCACGGAAGGACCGGACGGCGGCCGAGAGGACCTTTCCCCCCCGATGTCTCAAGCGCTCGACACGCGTATTCAGGTCGACCCGCCCCCCCTTGCTTTCGATGATCTCCTGAGCCCCGGCCCACATCTGGCCGGGTCCCTTCGCCGGATAATGGAATTCGTCGATCAGCGTCGTGACCTTCTCGCCCCTATGGATCCCGAATGAGTCGAGCACGGCCTTGGTCAGGGATAGGCTCTTGATCCTTTGGGCCGCCCAATCGGCCTGAAGCTCGCGGCAGGAAATTCCCCAGACTTTCTCCGTGTAGGTCTTAAAAAATATTCTAAAGAGCCTCCGGCCGAAATTCTTGGAGACCCAGTCTTCGAAGGTGATGACTTCCTTCGGAGGGCTCACCTGAGCGGCGAGGTAGCTGAACACGACATGCGCGGCTTCCCAGGGTCCCAAGTTCGCGAGGGCATTGAGCGGCCTGAGGGGATAATAAAAATACCGGTTCCGATAATAGATCCGCGACAGGCGCGGACGGGTCAGGAAGTTCGGCCCCAGGATCTCCCGCCAGATCTTTTTGACCTCGTCGGATTTCGTGAAGAAGCGGTGCCCTCCGATATCGAAAAGATACCCTTTGTAATCGACCGTCTTGGAGATCCCTCCGACTTGCCGGTCCTGCTCGATGATCAGGGGCTCGAACCCTCTCTGGCAGGCTTCGTACCCGGCCGTCAGCCCCGCCGGCCCGGCGCCCAGGATGACGATGCGGCTCAACGGACCCCTTTCGCGAACTCAAAATCCCTTATGAGGCAGAACATCATAGACTCGTGGGACGGAGGCGTTGAGCCTATCGATGATCTGCAGGGCCTCCGCCCGTTGGCCGGTCCGCAGGTAGTCGAAGGCCAACTGTTCCAGAAGCCGGCCCCGCACCGAAACATCGTTTTCTATTTGCAGCGCGGCTTCCAGCAAGTTGGCGGCCTTCCCGAGGTCGCCGGCATCCCGTGCTTCTTGCGAGAGTCGAGAGAGTCGGGGGACATCGATTTCGAAGAGGCGGCGGCTCGCGAAGAGGGAGTCCAAATGCGCCCGAAACGCGGCCGAGTACCCAAAGAACATATCCTGCGGCTTGGCGACCAGGTTGACAAAACGCGGTCGTCCGGAACGATAAAGAACGGGTTCGCCATATCGCATGCCGCCCTGTCCCAATTCCAGCGGCAGGAGCATCCCCTTGTCCAGCGTTCCGGCAAAAAGGTAGGCCCGACGTTCGGGGTGACAGCGAAGGAGCTCGATATTGTCTGCCCCACGATCCTTGGCATAGATGATCTTCTGACGGAGCAAAGGATCGTTGAAGAGGAATCCCGAGCCCCACAGGCCGTCGGGGAATTCCGGCTGGGGAGAATACAGCATCTTCAGGATGATCAGGGACTCCCCAAGGCGCAAGTCCGTCATCGTGTTATGGATCTTCTCCGTCACTCCACGGAAATCGTTGGCGACGGATTCGCTATAGGCCCTCGAATGGGGAGGCTTGATCCATCTCGGAAAGGTAAATCCGAACGCGAAGATCGTCGACAGGCCGATCAAGCCCGCCAGGCCCCTCTTGATGCCGGCGGTACCGAGCCTCGGAAATAAGTTCGAGAGAATGACCGGCGTCTTAAGGATCCCTCGTGCCGTCATGAGCAGCAACAGGGGGAGCGACTCAAAGAACATGCGCGCGCCCACAATCACAGAGGAACCCCAATAGAAAAACAGTCCGAGTGCGAGGGATATGAAGCTGGTCAACAAAAGCAAGTCCGTGCCAGACCTCTTTTTGCCTTCATTCAAGGGGTAGACGAAGGGGACGAGGAAAAGCAGGGACGTCAGGGGCCAGCCAAAGAGGTACTTATTGATAGCTGCCAGATTCTTTCCGACCAGGAATGCCCCCCTCTCGGGAGTATGCGGCGTACCGGCATATCCCGAGCGCCCGAAGCCCAAGCCGTGCGCGTCCCCATATTTGACGATGTACCCCATCTTCAGGGGATGCCCGTTGGTGAGTTGGTTGTAGATCAAAAGGCAGGCGGCGGAAATAAGGAGAATAGCCAGGAAGCCCGAGAAGTTCTTGATCCGCGGTCTCGATTCCCTCATGGTCAAGAACCCGAAATAGAGGACCAGAGGGACCGAAACGGCGATGACGTTATAAGGCCTGATGAGAAATGCGAACCCCAGGCTGAGGCCGGCCGTCAATCCATTAAATAGCGTCGGTGACTTCAGCGACCTGAAAAGGAAAAGGAGGAACATGGCGAAGAAGAGCATGCTGCTCGTATGCGAGAGCATGGTCGACGACGTCAGGAGGAACCAGATCGAGACGGCCCCGAGGACGGCGGCGAGCCGGCCCTCTGATTCCCCGTAGATCTCCTTGCCCAGGAAGTAGAAAAGCCCGATCGACAAGGCCGCCAAGAGCGGGTTGATGATCCAGGGCACCCCGGCTTTAAGGCCCGGGAGAAGGATCAAGGGGAAACCCGGCGGGTACTGGCTGTACCATCTCCCATTGTTGATGATATGAGTGAAATTGAAAGCCCCTTGATCGCACGGGGAAGGGACGTAGAGCTTGCCGAGGCCGAAGATCTTGGCCTGAAAGAGATAACCGATCTCGTCGTTGATATGCGGGATATGCCTGAAGCACACCCATGAGATCAAATTGGCCACGATGAAGACGAAGACCGCAGCCAAGACAACGACCGCGGGCACTCTGGCCTTAAGGACTCCTGTCTTCCGTCGCCTCATTTCCTCTCGAGAATCATACCATTGATGCCCTCAATAGTATAGTTCTAGGGATGGAATCTAAGCTCGGTTTAGGCGTACCGTGTTATAATCGTTCTGCCCGATGCGAACCGTTCTTCTCGTCATCTTCTACATCATCCTGGTCCTATCCATCACCCCGTTCATCGTCTTTTGCATGCTGACCGGGCTTCGCCAGCCCCTCGTCGAGGTCGGGCTCTGGGCCATGCGGGTGAGCCGGCGCATCCTCGGCATCAGGATCGAGGCCTACGGGCTCGAGTGGATCCGTAAAGGGACGCCT
>JBAVUQ010000268.1:0-9826 GCA_049696855.1 Candidatus Aminicenantales bacterium | reverse complement strand
ACGGCGAGCGATGGAGCGGCGAGGAGGAGGGCGACGGCGGATGCGCCGAGGATCTTGGCCAGCGTTTTCATGACTCCCAGTTTAGCGGTCCGAAGGCGTAATTTCAAGGGAATGAAGATAGGGACCGGTGGTTAGAACCGGTAAGCCAGGCCCAGGCCGGTGGAGAAGCCGCCGAGCTTGGCCTCGAGAGGGTCATCGCCGCCGGACCGAACGGTGCAGGCGCGATAGCCGGCGAAGATGTCGAGCCAGAACGCGCCGGCGAGCCTGGCCTGGATCCCCGCCTGGGAGAGAAAGCCCAAGCCGCCGTCGTCCGCCGTGCCGAGCGGGTTCTCCTCATGGAGAAAAAAATAGCCGGCCGCGGCGCCGACGTAGGGACGGGGGCCCTTGTGGCCGAATTGGGCGCGCAATCCCGCATACAGAGGGACGATCCTGACCCTGGTCGCCTCCTCGGAAACCGGAATGAGGCCCCCCTTGCTGAAAAGCTCCGCCCCCGCCCAGAGATTGAGCGGCCCGGCGAGATGAACCGCGACGTCGACCCCGAAGGAAGGCCCCCCGGAATAGATCTCGCGAAAGAGCTTATCGGCCGGAAGAAACAAGCCCGCTTTGATGGCCACGGAAGAATCCCCGCCCCGGACGGTTCCGGCCAATCCCGAGACGGCCAGGACCATGATCGCGGCCATGCCCACGCGCTTCGTCATCGTCGATCCTCTCCAACCCTATTCATGGGACCCGGCCGCCGTACCGTCACTTGACGATGAGGGTGACCGAGCTCCGGACGGTCAGGCTGCCCGAAGTCGCCTGGATGCCCACTTGGTAAGTCCCGGGCGGCGTCCCGGAATCCGGCTTATCGACGTTGCCCCCCGCGCCGCAGCCGGCGAGCCAGAAGGTCAAGAGGACCAGGGCGGCCGCCGCCGCGCGGCGCCGGCCCGGCCGACGGACCTCCATTTGACGGACGAGGGCCAGGGCCGCGACGACCGCGGCCAGAAGGAGAAGCCCGGACGATGGCGGGACGGGATGAGTCGACCCGAAAGACGTTTTTCCCGCTGAGCTCCCCGGAGCCGTGGTCGCCAGGGTCAGCCTGACCGACGCAGTCGTCGCGCCGGGAGTCAGGGTCGCCGGCGAGAACGAGGCCGTGCACCCGCGCGGCAATCCGGTGCAGCTGAAGGTCACCTCGGCATCGAACGATCCGTACTGGGGCGTCAGCTCGAGTGAATAGCTGGCCGATAGGCCGGCGGTGATGGACATCTCGGCCGACGGCGCGTTCATCGTGAAATCGGACACGGAAAAGGCGATGCCTTCGCTGACTCCGCCTCCCGGAGCGGGGTTGGCCACGGCCACCTCGAATTCCCCCGCCTGCGCCAGGTCCTGGGCGGTCAGGGAAGCCCGGACCTCGGTCGGGCCGAGGTAGGTCGTCGCCAGGCCGATGCCGTTCCAGAGGACGTTCGAGTTTGAAACGAAGCTGGACCCCCTGAGGGTCAGGGTGAGATCGGCGCCTCCCCCGGACGCCCGGGCCGGGCTGACCGAGGTCAGGGAAGGCCGCGGGTTGTTGACCATGAACGTCAGGGCATTGCTCAAGGCGCCGCCCGGGTTCCGGACGACGATCGGGATGGTCTTGCCCAGGACGAGATCGGTCGCGGGGATGGCCGCGTCCACGCGGGAGCTCGAGACGAAGGTCGTCGGGCGGTCGACGCCGTCCCAGGTCGCGACGGCGCCGTTCACAAAATCGGAGCCGTTCACGATCAGGACGAACGCCGGGTCGCCGGCCGGGACGCTCGCGGGCACGAGAGACGACAGCATGTGGCCGTAGACCGCGGGACCGCTGATCGCCCCGGCGAGGGGCGCCTGGGCCGATTCGCCCCGCCCATCCTCGAAATAGAAGGCGTAGCTGTGGCTGCCGGCCGCGAGCACGACATCCGTGGAGTACAAGCCGTCGGCCGCCTGTTGGCCGGGGAGCAGGCCCAACGCCCGCGGGGTCCCGTCGAGAATGAGGTTCTTGACCGCCGGAACGTCCCCGTCATGGTCGGTGTAGCGGACACTAAACGTGAACGTGGCCCCGGCCGTGCCGGTCCCGGGACTGACCTGGGGGGACGTGAGCTGCGGCGGATCGTTGTAGGCCGGCCCGGGATAGACGTAATCGACATAGGCATAGGCCTGATCGGCGTCGACCGTTTGGGGAACGAGCGAGGACGCGCTTTCCGCGTTCGGGTCGGTGGTCAGGTCCACGATCTTGAAAGCGCTGAGCGTCGCCGGATCGCCGGAAGAGGCGTCGTTCACGCCGAGGTAGAAGCGCTGCAGCCCGGCGCCTTGGACGAGGATGTCGGTGAAATCGAGCACGAAGGTCGCGCTCACGGCCGTCGAGGAGCCGTCGAAAGCGTAGGCCCCGCCTTGACGCTTGAGGGCCGACGGCGTCCACGTCGTCGTCGGGACGGCCGACGTCGTGCTCGAGCGGCCGAGGGAAAGCGCCAGCTGGCTCCTCTTGGCATGATTGATGGTGAACTCGCCGATCATCATCGGTGTGTAGCCGTCCCTGGCCGTCAGCACGTAGAGCAGGTCGCCCTGGATGGCCATATTCCGGCCAGCCGACGGGCCGCCGACGACCGCGGAGACGCTCTTGAGGGCGTCGTACGCCAGCCAGGTGAATCCTCCCTCATAAAAGCCCGCCCCCCAGGTGTTGGCGATCCGGAAGGCGCCCTTCTCGCCAGGGTCGATGACGCTGTTCGAGTTGATATCCGTCCAGATGGCGTCGTTGTAGCCGACGATGGTCATCGCGTGCGAGCCCTCGAGCCCGTTCGTCCAAAAGGCGACGGACCGGCCCACGGCGTTGTCGTCGGCCGTGGTCGAGGCGTCGTCCTGGGCGGGCTTGAAGATCCAGGAGTTGATGTACGTCCCGAACACCACGACGTAGCCTTCGGTCAGGAGCTCCTTGGTGAGCTCGATCCCGACGGCCGTCGAAGCGTCGCGGACGTACTGGGGGGCCTTTGTCCGGACGCCGAGGGCGTTTCTCCAGACCGCCGGGTTCAGGCACCAGGCCAGGTAATTCGTATCGTAAGGGAATTCGGCCCAGGTGGCCGCCCCGTGCTTATTGAGGAGGGTGTAGTTCTGAAACAATGACGACCCGTCGTTCGTCCCGTCGTTGAGCATGTTGTAGGACCACTTCGGCGAATACTTGTTCGTGTTGTCGGCGGGGTCGCGGATGTCCAGGTTGCGCTGGAAAGCCGTCATATAGGACAGCTGGACGTAGGTCGAGGCGAAGCTGGCGCACGAGCCGAGGCTGCCCTGGTTCCGGATCGGAGGGAAGAACCTCAGCTGGCTGTTATCGACGCTGACCGGCAGGTCACCGGCCAGGGCCGCGTTCGACGCGGCGGCCAGGGTCGAGGCGGCACGGGCCGCGAGGGAGCTTTCGACTTCGCCGCCGATCGGGGCGACGGAGAGAGGGTCGAGGGGCGGCTTCCCCTTCCCGGCCCGGACCTCGTTGACGCGTTCGAACCCGAGCCGGTTGACGCCGACGCGGGTGATCCGGGGCCAATTCGTGACGATCTCGTCGATCTGAGCGGCGTCGAGCGGGATGAGGCCTGTGGCGCGGGGGCCTTCGGCCTGGTTTTCCTGGGCCCGGGGGCCGCCGAGGAACGCGAGACCGAGCATCCCCAGGATCGCGGCCTTTCGCACGATATTGGCCATATGTTGCCTTATCCTCTATTTAGTCTATTAAGACGGACCCTGTATGAAATGTCAAGAAAACGAGGGTTTGACACCCCGGGCGTGGCTCCCATAGAATCGAGGCCAGCGAGGTCGAACATGCCCCAGTACGCCATCGGCATCGATTCCGGGACGCAGGGAACGAAAGCGCTCGTCGTCGACGTCGATTCCGGGCGCGTCCTCGGACGGGGGAAAGCCCCGCACGCCCTGATCGAGGGCCTCGGGCCGGGAGCGAGCGAGCAGGACCCCGCGGTGTGGGTCGAGGCGGCGGAGAAGGCGCTGGCCGGAGCCTTGAAGGACGCCCGGATCAAAGCCGGAAACGTGGCCGCGATGGGTGTCTCCGGACAGCAGCACGGTTTCGTCCCCCTCGACGCCGCGGGCCGTGTCATCCGTCCGGCCAAGCTCTGGAACGACACCTCGACCATCCGGGAGACGGAGGATCTCGTCGCCGCGCTCGGCGGGACGAAGGCCGTCATCGACCGGCTCGGCATCTCTCTCGCCGTGGGCTTCACCGCCTCGAAGATCCTCTGGCTCAAGAGGCACGAGCCGAAGCGCTTCGCCCGGCTCGCCACCGTCCTCCTCCCCCACAATTATCTGAATTACTGGCTGACGGGGCGGGCTCACATGGAATACGGCGACGCTTCGGGCACGGGACTCATGGACATCCGCCGGCTCCGTTGGGACGAAGGGGCGATGGCGGCCGTCGACCCGGAGCTCGCGGCCAAGCTGCCGCCGCTCAGCCACCCCAGCGAACCCGTCGGTTTCATGAAGAAGTCCGTGGCGGCTCGCTTCGGGTTCGGTCGCGTCCTTGTCGCGAGCGGCGGCGGCGACAATATGATGGGCGCGATAGGCAGCGGCAACGTCGCGCCGGGCGTGTGCACGCTCAGCCTGGGAACGTCGGGGACCATCTATTCGCATTTCGGCCGGCCGTTCGTCGATCCCGAGGGCGAGATCGCGGCTTTCTGCGACAGCACGGGCGGCTGGCTGCCTCTCCTGTGCACGATGAACGTGACCAACACGACCGAGATCGCCAAGTCGCTTTTCAAGCTCGACAACGCCGGGCTCGAGCGGCTGGCCCGGCGCGCCGGGCCGGGAGCGGGCGGGCTCCTGTTCCTGCCGTTCGTCGACGGGGAGCGCGTGCCCGTCCTCCCCTTTTCGAGCGCCGTTCTTTTCGGCCTCGACCGAAAAACATTCGACAAGGCGCATATCGCGCGCGCGGTCATGGAAGGCGCCGTCCTGAGCCTGGGCTACGGCTTCGCCCGCATGAGGGAGCTCGGCCTGAAGCCGGACGAGATCCGGGCGACCGGGGGCGGGGCGAAGAGCCGGCTCTGGCTCCGGATCGTGGCCGATATCTTCGGGACGCCCGTCGTGACGCTGAGAGAGACCGAGGCCGCGGCCTACGGGGCGGCCCTCCAATCGGTCTGGAACCGGCGGCTGGCCGGGGGCGGGAAGGCGCCCATCGCCGGGATCGCCTCGAACTGGGTCGCCAAGGGCCGGCTCTCCGCGGAGCCAGACCCGAAGAACGCCGTCCTCTACGCGGATCTCCAGGCCCGGTTCAATGCGCTCTGGAAACGTCTGGTCCCGGAATTCCAAACCCGCCGGGGAGCTTAGAGATGCACGCTGAGCGCCGCAAATCGCGATCCACCGAGCTAAGGTTGGTCTTGGCTCTGCTGCCACCCCTGCTTTCATGCCTGTCCTGTGATTCGTCCTTGCGTGAACCCGAGAGCTACCTGACGCCGTCGGGTTACTTGAATTGCGGCTTGGAGGGATTCACCGAATCGCCGGCTGAGCACATCATCGAAGAGATCGCCGAGCCCTTTGTCGTGAGAGAGGTCAAAGGTCGGATCGATAATGAGGCGGGTCCCGGCTGGTGGAAGGATCGCCTGGTGCTCTTCGAGATCCGGGGGATCAGGAAAGACGCCGAGGTCCACAGGGTTTACGCGGACGAAAACGGCAAATTCATCATGAGGGACGTCGCCGAAGGCCGTTATTGCTTCAAAGCCACCGTCAATGGCTGGCAATCGGTCATGGGAGTCATCTTCGTCGAGAAAAGGGCCGATCCCCAAAAAGAGATCGTCTTTGAGATGAAGCTGGGAGTCCGTCCTAGGGAGTGATCGCCAAGTCTAAAACCGGCCCAGCTCGCGGGCCGTTTCATACATGGCCAGCACGTTCTCGACCGGCGTGATCGCCTGGATATTGTGGCAGGGCGCCAGGATGTAGCCGCCGCCGGCGCCGAGGATCGTCAGATTGTCCTCGACCTCGCGCCGGACGTCGTCGACGGTCCCGAACGGCAGCGTGAACTGATTGTCCATGCCGCCGTGGAGGACGACGTGCGGACCGAACTCCGTCTTGAGCCGCTCGCGCTCCATGCCGGGGCAGCGCCACTGGAGGGGATTGAGGAGATCGATGCCGAGCCCGATCATGTCGGGGATGATGCGCCAGCAGCTGCCGTCGTTGTGGTGGAAGGCGTGGGCGCCGGCCTGGTGGGCGAGGTCGATCATCCGCTTCATCCCGGGGAGGAGGAACTCGCGGATGTGACGGACCGAGATCATCAGGTCCGTCTGGCCGCCCATGTCCTCGGCGATGTAGGAGATGTCGACGCGGCCGGGGACGGCCTCGTAGATCCGGACGGCCGTCTCGTGAGCCAGGTCGAAGAGCTTATCCAGGCAATAGTGGACGATCTCCGGGTTCTCGACGAGGTCGACGAAGGCCTGCTCCATGCCCCGGAGCTCCTTGTAGATGAGGAAGGGCTCGGAGCCGCCGCCGCGGAGGGGGTGGGTTTCGTTGCGACGGGCCTGCCGGGGGATGTCGCTGAAATCCCACCATTCGGCCCTGGGCCAGACGTAGGCCTTCTCGATCTCGGCAACGGACTTGAAGCCGGCCAGCGGGAAGTGGATGCATTCGCGGTAAGCGCCGCTGCCGTAGTCGATGCTCCGGAAGCGGCGGCCGAATTCGTCCTGCAGGCGGGGCAGGCGCGGGCCGACGTAGGCGGGATGGAGCCAGACCTCGTAATCGACGTGGAGCTTGTCGAGCATCCGGCGCCGGGTCCGGCAGCCGAGGTGACGCATGAGCTTGGCCGTGAATTCGGGCGTCGCCCAGTAGTCGGTCGGCGCGCGGTCGGGCCTCTGGCGGGCGAAGAGAGCCAGCCAGCGCTCCCGGGAGGTCATGGCGCCCTTCGTCAATTCTTGTGCAGGTCCTTGTGCATGATCTGGCGGATCTCGCGGAGGCGCTCGTGGGCGGGGACGTCCGAGAGCTTCTTGTTCATGAACTCGTCGTTCTCGGCTTGGAGCATCCCGGCCGTGTAATCGATGACGCTCGGCGGGAAGACGCCGTCGCGCTCGTAGTGGCCCCGCTTCTGGAGAAGGACGCGGCTCGATTCGACGCAGCTCGCCGGCAGGACCGGCAGGCGCTTGAGGAGCTCCTTGTCGGCGAAGATGTTGCCCTTGACGTAGAGGTTATCGGCGAGCTCGAGGGGGCCGTAGTCCTTGAACAGCGTCAGGTCGCTGCGGAAGGCCCAGTTGGCGGCCATGGCGATCCCGGCCAGGGCCAGGTGGATCATGGCGCTGCCGTCGGGGCTGCGGATCTCGACCGTCTGGCGGCCGCCGCGCTCGTCGACGAACTCGGTCGTGTCCGCGGGGTTGACCCGCCGGCCCAGGCCGGCGACATTGCCCCAGGCGAGGGGGACGCGGATGAGGGCGCTGCGGTTGAGGTCGCTCCAGCAGATCCGGGTCGGGGCCTCCTGGTTGGGGACGAGGCGGAGATAGGCCGAGGAGACGGTGTTGCCGAAGGCGGTCAGGGAATCGGCGTATTCGCACAGGCCGCCGATGAGCTTGCGGGCTTCGATCGAGAGCTTGCCGTCCTCGCCGCGCATGGCGCTCCGGCCGGCCTTGGCCAGCTCCAGGTGGAAGTGCAGTCCATTGCCGGCGACGCCCTCCTCGAGCTTGGGGGTGAAAGTGGCCACGGCCCCATGGCGGAAGGCGGTGTTGCGGATGATCCAACGGCCGAGGACGAGGTCGTCGGCCATGTCCTCGATCGGGCGGGGCAGGTATTCGATCTCGAGCTGCTCGGCCAGGCGGCCGGCGATCTCCGGGACGTCGCTGCGGACGCAGTCGATAAAACCGTTCTCGCTGTGGGCATACTTGACGGCCCCGGTCACCCGGGCGATGTGCGCGACCATCTCATGCAGGATCGGGCCGCTCTTGGTGAACGGCGCCGAGCCGTGATAGCCGCGGTGGGGCTCGATCGGGTAGGAGCGGTCGGCCGGCGACGTCAGGAGGAAGAACTCGAGCTCGCCGAGCGCGTTGAGCTCGAGCCCGGACGACTTGCGGAAGAGGGCCGCCGCCCGGGCCAGGATGCTGTCCGGCGTGAACGGCGCCGGGGTGCCCTCCTTCGTCAGGTAGCGGCAGATGACGTCCAGGCTGCCCTCGTCGAAGGGATTGAAAAAGGCCGAGCTGTACTTGGGAACGACGTAGAGGTCGGACAGGGACATGTCGACCATGCCCTTGAAGAGCGACGACCCGTCGACGCGCTCGCCTTCGGCCAGGACGGCCTCGAGGTGATAGCGGTCGGCGGCCGGGACGGTCAGCTCTTTGAGCTTGCCGTCGATGGCTGTGTAGTGGAAGGTGATCCGTTCGATCTGTTTCGTCTCGATGACCTTGAGGAGGTCGGCCCGGGTGAACTCCGCGGCGGGCTTGTCGAGGACAAGCGAAACGGGATTGGTCAGGGCGTAGCGGGGAGTCTTCATCGCCATCGCGTCAATCTCCTTGCCGGATGATCGTCCCGAAAAGGGAAGGCGTCTATTTTAGCAAAAAGAAGGGGTCAAACCAAAGGATAGGATCGAAGAAAAGATGGGGTCAAACCTATCTTTCGTTACTTTTTTCCTCCAGACCGGGGCTCCGGCACGAATCTTTCTGCAAAAAGTAACGAAAGATAGGTTTGACCCCTTCCTGGATTCTAGCCTTTGGTTTGATCCCTTCTTCTTAATAAAGCAGATAGGCCTTGCGCAAAGCCGCGAAGGCGTCGAGGCCGGGCTGGATGTTGGCCAGGATCGTGGCCACATCGGTCCCCGCCTCGAGGGCCTTGCGGACCGAGGCCGTGCCCATGACCTTGTCGAAGTACTCGGCGTGGAAGGCGAACTTGTCCGGGTACATCCCCCGCACGGTCGTGATGATATGGAGGATCGCGGCGACGGAGCGGAAGGCCGCCCGGTCGGTCACGTGGACCTGACAGCCGCCGCAGAGCTCGCCCTGGAACTTGGAGAAGGACGGCATGAACCAGGCCTCGCGGAAGCGGACCCCCGGCAGGGCCAGGGCACTCAGCTTGGCCGCCAGCTCGTTGCCGTCGATCCACGGCGCCCCGAAGAGCTCGAACGGCCGGGTCGTGCCGCGCCCCTCTGACATGTTCGTCCCTTCGAGGGCCACGAGTCCGGGGTAGACCGTCGCCGTGTCGAGCGTTGGCATGTTGGGCGAAGGGATGACCCACGGCAGCCCGGTCCCGTCGAACCACATCGTCCGCGTCCAGCCTTCCATGGGGATGACCGTCAGCTTGGCGGTGCGGGCCAGGAACTTGTCGTTGAACAGACGGGCCAGCTCACCGACCGTCATGCCGAACCTCAGCGGGATCGGGAACAGCCCGATGAACGAGCTGAGCTCCGGGTACTCGAGGATGGCCCCCTCCATGTCCGTGCCGTTGATGGGGGCGGGCCTGTCGAGGACGATGAAGTCGATGCCGTTCTCCGCCGCGGCCTGCATGGCATTGGCCATCGTCGCGATGTACGTGTAGACGCGGGTCCCGACGTCCTGGATGTCGAAAACGAGGACGTCGATCCCTTTGACCATGCCCGCCTCCGGCACCTTGCCGGCCTGCCGGGTGTCGAACGAGCGCATGTACTCGTCGATGTTCTTGAGCATCCCCGGTTCGGGCTTGAAGGACTGCCCGTAGAGGCTGAACACGGGCAGCTTGTACTCTTCGTCGTAATAGAACGGCACGTATTCGCCCGCCTGGGCGTTCCCCCGGACGCCGTGCTCGGGGCCGTAGAGGGCGACGAGATCGATGGCCGGGTTCGAGCGGAACAGGTCGATTGTCGAGCGCAGGCTCGCGTCCGTGCCCGTGGGATTGGTGATCAGGCCGA
>JBAVUQ010000267.1:0-3223 GCA_049696855.1 Candidatus Aminicenantales bacterium | reverse complement strand
GTCGACCCGACGAACTTGAAGCCCCGGGCCTTGAGGTCCTTGCTGATGGCGTCGGAGAGGGGCGTCCGGGCGGGCATCTCCGCGAACGATTTCAGACGCGACTGCACCGGCTTTCCGCCGACGAAGCTCCAGATGTAGCGGTCGAAGGAGCCGAATTCCTTCTCCACTTCGAGGAAACGCTTGGCGTTGGTGATCGCGGCCTCGATCTTGAGGCGGTTGCGGATGATCGTCGGGTCGGTGAGGAGGCGCTCGACGTCCCGCTCGGTCAGCCGGGCGACCCTGGCCGGGTCGAAGCCCTTGAAGGCGCGCCGGAAGCTCTCCCTTTTCTTGAGGATCATCATCCAGTTGAGGCCGGCCTGCATGCCTTCGAGGATGAGGAATTCGAAGATCTTCCGGTCGTCGTGGATCGGGGTTCCCCATTCGAGGTCGTGGTAATCGCGCATCACCGGGTCTTCGAGCTCTCCCCAGCATCGTTTCAGGCTCGTCGGTTTCGTGGTTTTTTCAACCATCATGCACCTCGCCGCGGCCATATTATCATAAATGGCAAATAGGGGGCCTGCTGTGGCCCGCCCCCATTCTCGCGTTTGAAGAAATCCGATATTAATGCTAAGATTTATTCTCCAGATCGGTGCGTCATGTCACGCAGCGAGTCGTACCTATGAAAAGAATCGTCATCCTCGGCGCCGGCACGGGCGGCACGGTCATGGCCAACCTCCTCCGCCGGCGCCTCGACCCCGCTGCCTGGGCGATCACCGTCGTCGACCGCGACACGAACCACTACTACCAACCGGGCTTCCTGTTCGTCCCGTTCGGCCTGTACGCCCCGAAGCAGCTCCTCAAGGACCGCGCCAGGCTCCTGTCCAAGCGGGTCGAATTCGTCGTCGCCGAGATCGAGGGGATCGACGCCGCCAAGAGCGAGGTCCGCGTCGCCGGGGGCGAGGCCCTCCCCTTCGATATCCTCATCGTGGCCACCGGCACGGACATCGTTCCGTCCGAAACGCCCGGCCTTCTTGACGGCTGGCGCGACACGATCTTCGATTACTTCACGATCGACGGCAGCTCCGCCCTGGCCCGCAGGCTCGAGACGTTCAAGGGCGGAACGCTCGCCGTCCACATCGTCGAGATGCCCATCAAGTGCCCCGTCTCCCCTCTCGAGTTCGCGTTCCTCAGCGACTGGCATTTCACGCGGCGCAAGCTCCGCGACGCCGTCGATATCGTCTATGTCACCCCGCTCCCCGGCGCCTTCACCAAGCCGGTCGCGGCGGCGGCCCTCGGCGCCCTGCTCGAGGAACGCAAGATCCGCGTCGTCCCCGACTTCGGCACGGAGCGCGTCGATGCCGCGGCGCGCAAGATCATCGGCTACGACGGGCGCGAGGTCCCGTACGATCTCCTCGTCACCGTCCCGACGAACATGGGCGCCAAGGTCATCGAAACCTCCGGCCTCGGCGACGAGCTGCGCTTCATCCCGACCGACACCAAGACGCTCCGGTCGAAGGCGCACGGGAACATCTTCGTCATCGGCGACGCGACGAACCTGCCGGCGTCGAAAGCGGGCTCGGTCGTCCACTTCCAGGCCGAGCTGCTGGCCGAGAACGTCCACCGGGCCATCGAAGGGAAGCCGCTCGAAGAGACGTTCGACGGGCACGCCAACTGCTTCATCGAGACGGGGCGCGGCCAGGCCATCCTGATCGATTTCAACTACGACGTCGAGCCGCTGCCCGGGCGATTCCCGTTCCCGGTCATCGGGCCCCTGCCGCTCCTGAAGCCGAGCCGCCTCAATCACTGGGGCAAGCTCGCTTTCCGCTGGATCTACTGGCACATGATGCTCAAGGGGCGGCCCATCCCCTTTATCTCCAATCAGATGAAGATGGCCGGAAAGAGGCGACCGGCGGGCGTGAACCAGGCCAACCGGGCGAAATAGGGCCGGAAGGGAGACGGACGAGATCAGCGAATAAAAAAGTCCATGGAGGAGGGACAGATGCCGAAGAAACAATTCGGAACGGCCGCCGTCGACGTCGACGAAGAAGGCTTCCTGACCGATCATTCGCAGTGGACGCGCGAGGTCGCCGCGGCCATCGCCAAAGAGGAAGGGATCGCCGAGCTGACGCCGGCGCACTGGAAGGTCATCGAGTTCATGCAGAAGGAGTTCAAGGAGAACGGCCAGGCGCCGAGCATCCGCAAGCTCAACAAGAGCGGCGTCGTCAGCACCAAGGAGCTCTACGAGCTCTTCCCGGGCGGGCCGGCCAAGAAAGCGGCCAAGATCGCCGGGCTGAAGAAGCCCGAGGGCTGCGTCTGACCGGACGGGTGAGACGAAAGGGATCGAACCGGCGGCGACACCATGAGCTTTCGGCTGGAGGGATCATCAATGGAAGACAAGATCAAGAAGGTTTCGATCGTCATTTCCAAGGGCGGCTTGGACGGCGTTTACCCGGGACTGATCATGGCCAACGGGGCCCGGATGGAGGGGATCGAGGCGAGCCTGTTCTTCACGTTCTTCGGGCTCGACGCGATCACCAAGAAGCGCATGGGCAGGATCAAGATCGCCACGGTCGGCAACCCGGGCATGCACATGCCGTCGCTCCTCGGCATCCTGCCGGGGTTCTCGGCCTTCGCGACGTCGATGATGCTCAAGACGATGGACAAGATCGACATCCCGCCCGTGCCCGAATTCATCGAGATGGTCGCGGACGCCGGGTGCAAGCTCTACGCCTGCAAGGCCACGGTCGACATGTTCAAGCTCAAGAAAGAGGATTTCGCCCCTCAGGTCGACTCGATCATCAATGTCGGGAAGTTCTACGAGATCTCGGCCGGCGGCCAGATCATCTTTACTTGACCCCCGCTATTCAATCTCGGGATAGCGCTTGTCGGCAAACCTGAGGAGGGCTACGGTGCTCGCGGCGGCCAGCGCCCCCAAACCCACGAACACAACGCCCAGAACGACGTTCGTCGCGAGCTTCGCCCGCACCAGCGCCCTGACCGCGAAGAACGCCGCCGTCAGGATGCCGATGTCGGCGAGCAGAGCCAGCAGCACGTTGAGGTTTTGCTTGATCGCCTTCTGCGGGTTCGTCCAATCGAGCAGCGGCCGGGCCAGGTCGATCATCATGCCGACCGCCGTGAGCAGGACGCCGGCCACCAGCGACAAGCCGACGGCCGGGACAAGGTGCGCCGCCCTCAGGTGGAGAAAGACGGCCGCCACGACCGACGCCGTCGCGACGCCCAGCAT
>JBAVUQ010000266.1:0-2154 GCA_049696855.1 Candidatus Aminicenantales bacterium | reverse complement strand
CCCTTCGGGGATGCCGTCCGTGAACAGGACGGCGAGCTCGCCCGGGGCGAGGGTAGATGACTTGGATTCGTACGTGGAGCCGGCGAACATGCCCAGAGGAAACCCCGAGCTCTCGAGGGACCGGGCGTGCCCGTCGTGGTCCAGGATGAAGGGCGGAATGTGGCCCGCGTTGACGTAACGCACCTGGGTTGTCCGGCGGTCGAGCTCCATGAAGAAGAAGGTGACGAAGCTTGTCGGGCCGGAGCTCTTGAAAACGAAATCGTTGAGACGGCCCCCCATCCGTCCGAAGTCGTAGTCGGGGCGGACCTCGGCGAGGAGGGCCGCCCGGAGGGAGGCCATGTGGAGGGAGGCGCTGACACCTTTGCCCGAGACATCGGCGATGACGACCCCCATCCGGTCCGGACCGATGGGCACGAAATCGTAATAATCGCCGCCGACCTCATAGCAGGGAACGTTGACGCCGCTGATGTCGAAGCCCTCGATCTTCGGGCTTTCCTTGGGCAGGAGGTCCTTTTGGATGCGGGCGGCTTGCGCGAGGTCCGCTTCGACCCGCCGCAGCCGGCCTTCGGACTTGGCCTTCTCTTCGGCTCGTTGACGGCGGGCCTTGCCCCTGATGTTGGGGAGGAAGCCCAGGGCTTTCCGGAGGATCCCCCGTTTTTCTTGGATCATGGATATTCTGACCATTTATTATCAGGATTTTCCCGTCGGGCGCAAGCAGCCAGCGGCTCCGACTGCAAACGCCTCCGAATAGCCCGGTTCAGGAACCGCGAGTAGGACTTGTGCTAAAATACCCTGTACGCGCGCCTGTAGCTCAGCTGGATAGAGCGTCGGACTTCGAATCCGCAGGTCGCCCGTTCGAATCGGGCCAGGCGCGCTCTTCCTTTTTCCCCTTATTCCCCGAGAAAATTACCCCTTAGAGCTTTTGGCTGCTTGTCTCAAGAGTGTCGCATTTTTATACCAGTTTCTACCTTTTTCAGCATTCCAACTGCACGACGACTGCAATATCCTGGTTACGAAGAATCTCAATCCTCCACAGCAAATTCGCGGCTATTCATATCAAAACCCCACTATGTTATGATCAATCCTCCCATGAAGAAGGCTCCACTGCTAATGGGATTAGTGATAGCGGGGATTCTTGTAAGCGCTGGGCTTTGTTACGTGTTGAGCCTTCTTTTTTATGAATTGATGATTGCCACAAGCCTCTTTAGCAGAAGCAGCCACTATGCTCCTTTTATTTTCATTTCTTTGGTGATTGCCCCGTTGAGTCTGCTGGCAGGAAGCTTCCTGACGGGATTCTTGGCTCAGCCATCTGTTAAGAAGGCAGGGTTAAGCTATCTGCTCCTTTCCCCCGGGCTATATCTGGCTTTAGGTTGGTTTTTTTATTGGATCGTGTTGCCTGAGGAGATAAGCGGCTTTGAAAGCCTAGCCATTTTATCAAGCATAACTTGGACGGCATTTTCTTCCTTAGGAGTATTCTTAGGATTCAAATTCCGTACAAGGAAGAGATACCCGCCCGTCTCATTTGATCTGAGCAAAGACGTCCCATGATAGGAATAAAAAGTAGTAAAGTAAGAAACCTCGCCATATGTTATTCAGTTATTTCTTTTCTCATTATTTTTTTGTGGGGCTCTACCCATGATAGTAGCAGGTCCGCATTTCCACTTGCATTCCTTTATTCTTGGTTAAGCCTTTTGGCCAGGGCATTGTTGCCATTAGTAACACCGGCAAACCCCTATTGGGCGGATGTGAATATCTTGGTCGTGTTGGCTACAGCGGTCTTCTTGCTCATTTTCACAGTACTCTATCTATATATCCTTTTCCTTATTGCGAAAATAACTTTTCGGCTTTCCCGCCCGGCAGGTCTTATGTTCCCTTTGCTGCTTCATTTATTGGGGAGTATATTCGCGTTGATGCCCTTTACTGACTCGGATAGTTGGGCCTTTGACACATGGAGCTTTGCTTCATTGGCGGTCGTTGTGACGTATTTTCTAATTAGTTGGAAGATGCTAAACAAGGCCGAAGATCGCGCTCGCTCCACAGAAGTAACGGGAGCCGGACAATAATCTGACCTCAAAGGGCTGGCGACCCCATGACGTAGAGGCATACGGAAAACTCCCGGGCCCTTCGAATCCGCAGGTCGCCCGTTCGAATCGG
>JBAVUQ010000265.1:0-2323 GCA_049696855.1 Candidatus Aminicenantales bacterium | reverse complement strand
TTCCGTGCTTGAAGTGGGCGGCCTACATCAGTCCGGCGGGCGATCCCCGGCCGGGGGAGGAGCCGGCGGCCTACGTCGTCACCCTGGTCAACACGAAGATCAGGGAAAAGATGTTCGAATACGACGTGGGCGCGGCCATGGAGAACATGATCCTGGCGGCGCTGGAGCAGGGCGTCGGGAGCTGCTGGCTGCTGTCGATCGACCGGGACAAGCTGAGGACGATCCTGGGCGTGCCGGAGCAGTATCGCATCGATTCGGTGCTGGCGCTCGGTTATCCGGCGGAGGAGCCGGCGTCGGAAGTCATGGGCGACTCCTGCCGCTATTGGAAGGACGAGGCGGGCCGCCTCCACGTCCCCAAGCGCCCTCTGGCCTCCGTCGCCCACTTCAATAGATTCTAAACCGGGGTCGGACCACTTCCGGACGGGTTGACTGGGAATCGTAAGGATGATATATAACCATCGCGGCGCGCCGGGCGCCGAGCCATAACGATAGGAGAGGGGAATCATGAAAAAGTCACGTGTCCTTCAGATCTCGCTGCTCACGATTATTGTCTGTCTCGTTTTCGCCGCGACGCAGGCGCGGGCCGACATCTACATGAAGCAGAAGACGCACACGGATGCGTTCCAGATGATGGGCCAGAGCCAGCCCGCGAAGGACGATATCATGATCATCTGGCTGGGGGAGAACAAGACCCGGATGGACCAGGAAAGCGCTAAGACCACGTCGATCATCCTGGCTGATAAGAAGATCCTTTATATGATCAACCATAACAAGATGCAGTATGCGGAGATGCCGCTCGACTTCGACAAGATGATCGAGGGGGCGGCCGCGGCCCAGGCCGGGGACGATCCGGACAAGGCCGAAGCCATGAGCAAGATCTCCGGCCTCATGAAGAACATGATGGGCAGCATGTCGGCCAAGGTGACCGAGACCAACGAAACGAAGAAGATCGGCAATTGGAACTGCCGCAAATACCTCATCGAGATGAACATGGGCATGGCCGGGACGACGACGTCCGAGGCCTGGGCCACGGAAGACCTCAAGGTCGATTACATGATGGCCTTCACGGCCGCCAACGCCATGACGGCCAGCATGCCGGGCTTCGAGAAGATCATCCAGGAGATGAAGAAGATCAAAGGCGCCGTCGTCTACCAGACGGCCAAGGTCAAGATGATGGGCGCCGAGGTCACTTCGACCACCGAGCTCCTCGAGTGCACCGACAAGGCCGCCCCGGCCGGCACCTATGACATCCCCGCCAGCTACAAGAAGGTCAAGGGCTTCAAAAATTGACCATTGGGGTCCGACCCCGTTGGATCAAACGCCGTCCCCGGTGTACTTCGTCAGGAGCGTCTTGCGGAGCGCGCGATAGAGGTCGACCAGTTTCTCCATCCGCTTGACCGTTAGTTCGGTTAAGTATTTCGCCGCGCCGGACGGGTCGGTCTTGAACATGGCCGCGGCCTTGGCGTCGACCGCGACCTGCTCTGCGAAGAAGCCGCTCTCGACCGGGTCGCGCGCCGCCTGGACGTCCTTCAAGGCCGGCTGCCAGCGCAGCAGCATCAGCTTCTCCACGAAATCGTAGGCCCAGCGGGCCGAGTCCTCGCTGAATTCCCGGAAATCGTAGCTCTTGTAGAGAGGGGAGACGTCCGTGGCGCCCGCGTAGATGGGGACATAGGGGCCGACCATGGGGTTATCGACGTAGAACCAGTAGATGCCGCCGACCGCGTCGGGGAGCCACGAACGGAGCTGGGCGACCATGCCGTAGCCCTGGCCGGCGATCGTCCGGTGATGGCGGATGCGCAGGACCTTTTCCATCTCCCCGGAGATATAGGGCGAGGCCATCGGGCTCTTCTCGAGCCGGCCGCTCCCTCCCGGCACCATCCAGGCCGGGTCCCAGGTCATGTCGTAGATCGTGTTCTCGAAGGCGGAGCGCTGGAAGGCGATGATGTCCTGGACCGTGATCTTCTTTTCCGGCTTGAACGAGTAGGGATAGAAAGCGGCGCCTTCGAAGGGTTGGGCGTAAAGCGTGCGCGGTCCCGAAGCGTCGGCGAGGGCCCGCCTGGGCCAGGCCTTGAGCGAAGGCGCGAGGCTGCTCGTAATAAGCCACATCCGGCTCAGGTTCCCCTCCATGATAGCCGGCGCGTAGGCTTCCTGCCAGACGAAGGGCCGGCCGCTCTTCGGATCATACCAGCCGCGGTTGACGGCCTCCTTCATAAAGTTCGGCGAGGTCAGGACGTCGGGGCTCTTGGGGTCGACTTCGCGGATGCGGAAGTAGTTGGCGATGACGACGACATGATCGTCGGGGACGCGGCGCGCGGCCCAGATG
>JBAVUQ010000264.1:0-7078 GCA_049696855.1 Candidatus Aminicenantales bacterium | reverse complement strand
CGGCCGTCGATCGGCGAGCGGACGGTCGCGTAGTCGAGATTGAGACGGGCGTTCGAGACGCCGGCCTCGTCGGCCTTGACGGCGGCGATGAGAACGTCGCGGTTGGCGACGAGCGCGTCGTATTGCTCCTTGGTCACATAATCCTTCTGAACGAGACCGGCGTAGCGGGCGACGTCGGCCTCGGCGTTCTTCAGCAGGGCCCGGTCTTTCTCGAGCAGGGATTCGGCCTGCCTCACGGCGATATCGAAGGTCCGGGTGTCTATCGTGAACAGTCGGTCGCCTTTCCGGACGGTCTGGCCTTCCTTGAAATAGACCCCGGTGACCGCGCCGCCGACCTGGGCCTTGACGGAAACGGTCGCGAGCGCCTCGGCCCGGCCCACCGAGGCGATCTCGAGCGGGACGTCCTTCTGTTCGGAGGAGGCCACCGTCACGGGACTCCCGGGCATGGGCGGACTCGCTTTCTTTCCTGAGCAGGCCGCTCCTCCCATGAGCGCGGCGAGTGCGATCGTGCCGATGAGCGTGAAACGGGAACGAGGGGTCTTCATGGCCTGTGATCTCCTTTCTCCGGGCCCGACGGCTGGACGGGCTTGGCCGGACCCGCGGGCGGGGCCAGGGTCCCGGTATCGTGCGTGAACTGGACCAGGGCCAGGAACCAGTCGGATCTGGCCCGGACGAGCTGAACGCGCCCGTCGGCGAGAACCGACTGGGCGGCCAGCAAGTCGAGGATGCTGCCGACGCCCTCCTTGTAGCGGCCCAGGGCGACGTCGTAAGAGGCCTCGGCGCTTGCCAGAAGGTCCTTGGCGGTCACGATCTCCTGCTCCGAGGTCTTGAGGCCGTAGTAGCTCGTCCAGACCTGGAGCTCGACGGAGCGGTCGAGGTCGGTCATCCGGTCGCGGGCCACCTCGGCCTGCGCCTTGGCCTCCAGGACGGCGTATTGCTGGAGCCCGAAAAGGAAGGACAGGTCGACCGTGGCCGAAATGGCGTAGAACGGGTTCGAAACCGGGTTGCCGCGATAATAGATGCGGCCGGCGTTGCCGCTGAGCGAGAGGGCGGGAAAGAACGTCGAACGGGCCTTCCTGACGGCCGCCTCGGCTTCGAGAACCTGGGCGCGGGCGGCGGCCAGGTCGGGCCTCTTGGCCTCCGCCTCCTCGATGGACAGGTCGACCTGTTTGGACACGGATTCGAATGGGATGTCCTCGGGGAGACCTGCGGCAACCTCGAATGGAGCGGCGGCCGGGAGTCCCATCGAGCTGGCCAGGGCGCCATGGAGGGTTTGGATGAGCCCGCGCGTCGTCACGAGCTGGAGCTCGATCGTCGACAGGGCCGTCTTGGCCTGGAGAACGTCGGCGATGGTGGCCACGCCGGCCCGGTGGCGGTCGTTGGCGGCGTCATAGTTGGCCTGTGCGCCTTTGCGGCTCGTCTCCTGGGCTTCGAGGAGGGCCCGGGCGGCGAGGTACTGATAGTAGACGCCTTCGATCCCGAGGATGACGTTTTGCAGGACCGCGTTCTGGGTCCAGTTGGCCGCTTCGAGCGCCAGCCGGGCCGACCGGACATCGGCCTCCCGCCCCCCGAAATCGAAGATCAGGAGGTTGAGGCTGGCCGCCGGGGTCAACGTCGTCTGGTTGATGATGAACTGGCCGCCGGCGAAGACCGCCTTCTGCTTGGTGCCGGTGAGCGTCGCGGCGATCGAGGGAAGGTAGGCGCCCAGGGAAATGCTCACGGCCGCGGAGGCGGCCCGGGCCGCGTTCCAGGCCGCGCGCGTCTGAGGATTGTTGGCGAGGCCGACATCGACGATGTCCGCCAGGGTCCACATCCGTCCCGTAGCCTGGAGCTCGGCGGGGATCGCAGGGGCGGGAATGGGCTCGGGCGGTTTCGCCTCCCTGACCGGCGGCGTCCACGGCCGCGCGGGCGAATCCGCCGTGCGTCGCGTGAGGCCGCCCATCGTCGCGCACGCGGCCAGGCCGGACGCGGCCAAGAGGGCCGCTGCGGCCTTGAAAAACGGGCCGTGCCGATGGTCTGAACGCTTGGGACATGACAGAGACTGAAGATCGAGATTTGCGGACATGCTCAACCTCACACCTACCCTCTCGCTAATGAGCCGAGGTGGCTGACCGGACTCCGGGGTCATCTTTGAGGATACAAGATTCGTGCCAAGGCGGGGCGGAAGAGCGCCCGCCAGGTTTCGTTATGGCAATATTGACAGGCAGGGCCGCGGCCGATATCATCATAATATCCGAAGGGGGTCCATCATGGCGTATCAAGATCAGTCCGCTTTGACTTCTCTATCGCTCAAGGTGAACGGAAAACAGCACACGGTCCAGGTCTTCCCGGACACGCCGCTTCTCTGGGTGCTCCGGGACAACCTCGGCCTCAGGGGGACGAAATTCGGGTGCGGCAAGTCCCTCTGCGGGGCCTGCACGGTCCACGTCGACGGGGAGGCGACGCGCTCGTGCGTGACGCCTGTCTCCTCCGTGGCGGGAAAGGCCATCGTGACGATCGAAGGCCTGTCCCCGGACGGCTCCCACCCGGTCCAAAGAGCCTGGGTGGCGCATGAGGTGCCGCAGTGCGGCTACTGCCAATCCGGACAGATCATGTCGGCCGCGGCGCTGCTGGCCAAGAATCCCGATCCGAGCGACGCCGACATCGACGCGTCCATGTCGGGCAACATCTGCCGCTGCGGCACGTACCAGCGGATCCGCGCGGCCATCCACGAGGCCGCGAAGATGATGGCCGCGGGAGGACGCAAATGAACACGATCGTCAAAGTCACGCGGCGGGATTTTCTCAAGGCGGGCGCGACGCTCGGCGGCGGCCTCGTCCTGGGTGTCATGCTTCCGGCCGGTGCAGACCCGGCCAAAGGACTGGGCGCGGCCCGGCTCGCGCCCAACGCTTTCCTGCGCATCGGCACCGACGGCATCGTGACGGTGATCGTTCCGCAGTCGGAGATGGGCCAGGGCGTCGCGACATCCCTGCCGATGCTCGTCGCCGAGGAGCTCGACGCCGATTGGAAGATGGTCCGCTATGAGCAAGCCCCGGCGGACAAGGCTTACGCGAATCCGCTCCTGGGCTCGCAGATCACCGGCGGCAGCACGAGCGTCCGGTCCTTCTGGACGCCGTTGCGTCAGGCGGGCGCGGCGGCCCGGACCATGCTCATCGCGGCCGCGGCCAAGGCCTGGGGCGTCGATCCCGCGACGTGCCGGGCCGAGAACGGGACCGTCGTCCATCAGGCGACAGGCAGGAAGTCGACCTTCGGCGAGCTCGCGACCGCGGCCTCGGCCATGCCCGTGCCGAAGACCGCTGTCCTCAAGTCCCCGTCGGAGTTCGCCATCCTGGGAAAGCCTCTGCCTCGCTTCGATACGCCGCTCAAGGTCGACGGCCGGGCGGCCTTCGGCATCGACGCGGCTCCGGAAGGGGCGCTCGTGGCCGTCGTGGCCCGATGCCCAGTTTTCGGCGGCAAGGCGGCCAAGTTCGACGACGCGGCGGCGAAAAAGGTCCCCGGGGTCCGGCAGGTCGTGCCGATCTCGAGCGGCGTTTGCGTCATCGCCGACACATTCTGGGCGGCCAGGATGGGGCGCGAGGCCTTGAAGGTCACCTGGGACGAGGGCGCGCTGGCGGGCCTGACCAGCGACAAGATCTTCCAAGCCTTCGCGGGCGCCGCCAAAAGCCCGGGTCCGGCGGCCCGGAACGACGGCGACGCGGCCGGCGCCCTGACGAAAGCGGCCAAGAAGATCGACGCCGTCTACCGGGTGCCGTACCTGGCCCACGCGACCATGGAGCCGATGAACTGCACGGCCTCAGTGACGAAGACGAGATGCGATGTCTGGGCGCCCACGCAGGCGCAGACCGCGACGCAGCGAACGGCCGCGGCCATCACCGGCCTCTCGCCGGACGCCGTGTTCGTCCACACGATGTTCCTGGGGTGCGGCTTCGGACGCCGGGGCGAGACGGACTTCGCCGGCGAGGCCGTCGAGGCCTCCAAGGCGGCCGGGGCGCCGGTCAAGGTCATCTGGACGCGCGAGGACGATATCCGTCACGATCACTACCGGCCGGCGACATACAACGTCTTGAGCGCCGGTCTCGACGCCAAGGGCCTGCCGATCGCGTGGACGACGCGCATCGTCGGGTCGTCCATCTTCGCCTCCCACGCGAGGGAGATGGGCTTGCCGACCGCGGGCATCGATAGGACGTCGGTCGAGGGCCTGGCCGACCTGCCCTACGAGATCCCGAATCTCCATGTCGAGTATGTCGAAAACGAACCCGGGATACCGGTCGGGTTCTGGCGGTCGGTCGGCTGTTCGCAGAACGCCTTCATCGCCGAGAGCTTCATGGACGAGATCGCGGCCGCCGGGGGCCAGGACCCCTATGAGTTGCGGCGGGCCCTTCTCGCCAAGCATCCCCGCCACAGGGGCGTCCTCGAGCTCGTCGCCGCGAAAGCCGGCTGGGGCAAGCCCCTGCCCAAGGGAGTGTTCCGGGGCATCGCCATGGCCGAGGCCTACGGCAGCTTCGTGGCCGAGGTCGCCGAGATCTCCGTCGGAAGCGGCGGCACGGTCAAGGTCCACAGGGTCGTCGGCGCCACCGACTGCGGCCTGCACGTCAATCCCGACACGATCCGGGCCCAGATGGAGGGCGGGATCGTCTACGGACTGACCGCGGGGCTCTACGGGAAGATCACGATCGCGAACGGCGCGGTCGAGCAGGGCAACTTCGACGACTACGAGATGCTGCGGATGTCCGAAATGCCGAAAGTCGAGGTCTACCTCGTCGAGAGCCCCGAGGCGCCCGGGGGCGTGGGCGAGCCCGGCGTCCCGCCGATCGCTCCAGCGGTCTGCAACGCGATCTTCGCGGCCACCGGGAAGCGGATCCGCGAGCTCCCGATCGGCAAGGTTTCGATGTAGAGACCTCCGAGCTGATCCGCGGAGGCGGGGAGGCAAGGGGAAAAGAGAGGCCTTCCCAATAAAGGAACAAACACTGTTGGTCTCGTTTCGAAAGGCCTAGGATGGCTTGGCGTAAAAGCTCTGATCTATGCCTGGCGATAACTTCATCTTCAGCGCTCGGAACTGAAAGCTCATTTTGGCGGTGATATCTTGATCGGGGACAGGTCGAGGAGAGTACGCATGAAACTCAGGAATCTTCTTTATCTGCTAACGATATGCTGCATTGTTCTGGCCTGCGCCCAAAAGAATATCGAATGGAAAGGGGATATAAAAATCGAGAACGGCGTCGAGATTATCGAGAATCCAAGGGAACCGATCCATTCGGGGAAGGTCCTTTCGTTGAAAGAAGAACTGAGCCTGGGCGAAGTAACGAAAGACCAGTCCCTATTTTACGCGCTGAAAGAATTGGATGTGGATAATGAGCAGAATATCTATGTTCTCGATTGGATGGCAGGCCACATCCTTGTATTCGATCAAAATGGGAAGGTGTTGCGCACTATTGGCAGGAAGGGACAGGGACCGGGAGAATTTCAGCGTCCCATGGACATATCGATCTTTGGGAATCAGCTCATGGTTCATGATCTTGAACGAAGCATTTCTTTTTTCACCCTTAAGGGGGAATTTATCAAGAGCGTAACATCCATGGACGTATTGAGCATATGGGATGTCTATTGTGATTCACTGGGGAACATCGTGGCCCAAAACGCTCCCGTCTTTGATCCCGTGAATCCGAAGCAATCTTATAGGAAATATGATCACAACATGAACATGATCTTTCAATTTGCCGAGACCCCCGGGTCGGGCGGCTTAGGGCCCAATAATCCTTTTGTTGCGATCGGCTCAATCGCCGTCGATAGAGAAGACAACATTATTTTCGGCTATCCTAAGGACTATATTATCGAGATCTTCAATGCCGACGGAAAGCTCATTAGGAAGATCGAAAAAGAATATTCTCCGCTGAAACTGACGAATCGGGATAGAAGAGAAATGAAGGAAGAAAATCCGGGCCGAAATGGTATTGACTACCCAAAATATAAGCCTCCATTCAGGCGATTCTTTATTGACGACGAGGGGCGTATTTATGTCGGGACATGGGAAAAGCCTGGCCGGGGCGAATCCTGCTACGATATATTCGATCCTGAAGGGAAGTATCTCGCTAAGATCGATCTCATGGGAAAGCCTATCCTATGCAGGAATGGGAAGATGTATTCGATTGAAAGCAATGACGAAGGAGATCAATTCGTTAAGCGCTACAAGATGACGTGGAAATAGCCCGGATCAGCCTGGGCCGGGTCCCCTGCTCCCCCAGCCCCGCTTTCGACCGTAGTGTTCGGGCGCCGGAGTATCCATATTTGTCTTCACTTGAGGTTATTTTGCCTTTCTCTATTTGATCACGGGTCGCTCAACCTCGACCGTGAAGAATCTGTAATCCCGATAAACGACGCTGATGATGGACCCGATGAGCTTCTTCCCCTTATTTGTGATATAGGCCTCTTCGATCAGAAACCGGCTGGGAAAACGTACCCCGTTTTTCTCAAACTTGAATTCCGTAATGGCGGTAATCTCCGGCTGGCCTTTGTATCGTTTTGCCGCCTCCTGGATATCGGGAAGCCGTTCCATCCACTGGACATTCCAAAGGACCTTGAGGACGCTGGCATCGTTCTCCCGGATCCAGATTCTCCCCTGGTTAATGTCTTCAGGAACCCCGGAAACGGGAATGGCGTCGATCACACAGACGTCCTCTCCGTCAAGAAGCTCACGGCCTTTCAAACGGTACCGGTAGAGATTTTGGAACGACTCAGCCAGCAAATCGACCGCTCCGAACAGGACGTTCCGATAATCGAACGAGCGTGTGATGAGATTTGTCAGCTCGCTGCCTTCTTTGACACCGTCGTATTCAAGCAGTCGCCTCTTCTCGGTCCTTTGCCCGTTCTTGCTAATGAACTGATAGTCATAGAGGTACCGGTGCTCCTCAGCTCTGTTCCATGGGAGGGCATTACTCAGCCGGATGCGCGGCCAGCGACTCTCGCTTTTCTCGGTGATATCTTCAACGCAAACAAAATCCAGGGACGCCCGCGATAATCGATCACAGTAGTCTCTGGCTTTACGGAGGAGCGACCTCACTTTCTCGAGATCGGCGCTCTC
>JBAVUQ010000263.1:0-2495 GCA_049696855.1 Candidatus Aminicenantales bacterium | reverse complement strand
GTCCGTTCTCGAGCTTGCAGGCGCCCGCGCGGGCCGACCCGCCTGCCGGGCCCAGGCCGGCGCCGATAGAAAAGCGCTTGGCCCCCAAGCCCGGCACGGCCGAGGCGAGAAACGCCAGCTCGCCCGTGCGGAGCCTCTGCGAGGGCACGGCCGCGCCCCCGGAGTCGCGGACGAGGTCGCCGGCGCGGCTCAGCCCGGCGGGGACGAGGACGAGGTCCGTCCGCTCCCACGAGCACGTATTGACGACGTCGATCGTCCGTCCGGCCGCCCCCTGATCCGCCGCACCGTTCTCCGCCGCCGCTTCTTCCAGAAGCTCGCGGGACAGCCGCTCGGCCCCGGACGCGAAGGCCTTCTTGTATTCCCATTGGGCCCGCGGCCCTTCTCCGTCGGGGTTCGAGACGCTGTCGGACGCGCCCCAGGTGTGCTCGCTGAAGAGAACGACGTGCCGCCAGGCCTCGTCGTCCTTGCCGTCCGGAAAACCGGACTTGCCCAGAATGGACCAAAGCGCCTCGGCCTGCACCAGCCGCCCGGCCGCGGTGCGGCTCCAGGCCGTTTCTCTCGCCGTGGACGCCGCTCCGTCCTCCCAATAGCCCGTGAAGTCGCCCCGGACCTCCGGGATCGACGCGCCGTGCCGCCGTTCGAACTCTGCGAACATCTCGGAGGCCGTGGCGATGACCATCCGCGGCGAGGCGTACTTCTCGTTCCAGCTCCGGACGCGGTCGGCCAGGTCCGGATCGGGCGGTCCGTTATCTCCGCCGACGGTGTATCGCACCTGGACCATCGAGTACGGGTAGCGCTTTTCGGCCAGCTCGTCCATGTATTCGATGATCCGGTAGTCCGGGGCCTTGGCCAGCGAACCCATGTTGAGGCCGTGGAACCAGGAATAGCCGCGGCCGGCCATCCAGAAGAGGACCCTCTCCTTTCCCGACGGCGAGAGCCAGTAGAAGGGCTTGTCGCCCCAAGTTTTCAGCGCCCAGCCGACGCGGTCCCCGCCGTCGAACAGGCTCGGCATGTAGTTCGGCCCGCTCGAGACGTATTTGATCCCGGCCAGGGCCAGCGCCGGGACCAGGGACCAGGACTGGCTGGGGATATCCGTGACCATGACCGAGTCCACGGGCGTCCCGGCGAGCGCCCCAAGGCCTCGGGCAAATGAGGTCAGTTGGAAAAGCTCCTCGGGATGACATAGCCCGGTCAGGACTCCCGCCAGAGTGGCCTGGAGGCCGATCGCGCCTCGTCGCAGCGCGCTGACGAAGTCCGATCTTTCGGCTTCGCCAGCTTGACGGAAATAGGTCTCGACAGCCCAAGCCTGCTCAGTGTTCCATTTGAAGCGCGCACCCTCCGGGTAGCCGGCCGTCTTGGCCGCGAGCGCGATCGCTTCCCGGTAGTACCGCCAATGGTTCCTCTCGACGACAGGCTGCGGGTCGGAGAAACCGATGTCGACATGCGAGTGGGGGAGGAGCCAGATCTCCCGCGGAACGACCGGTTTGACCAGGAGCTCGCCGCGCCGGACCGAGCCGTCGTCGAGGGCCGCCTCGATCGTGACCTGCCGCTCGCGGTCGACGGCCGGCAGGAGGAACTCGAGCGCGTTGTAGCCGAGCTTGAGCTCGAGCCGGGCCTTCTCCTCGCCGCAGGAGACGAGAGCCCCCGCGGGCGGGGCGAGGTGGCTGATTTCGACCCGGACGATCTGGAAGAGACGTCCGTCCTTGCGGACCAGGGCCTGCTCGCAGCGCGCCCAGACGTCGCGCCGCAGATCGTCGCGGAACACCATAACCCAATCGTTCGACTCCGCCTGTTCTCCCGTGATCCGGAGCCTGAGGGGCCGGCCCGGATGGAGAAGGGCCTCCGGCACCTCCAGCCACATGAAGCCGAAGAGCTCATCGAACTGGTCGACCATGACCGTCTTGAACGCGAGCGAAAGGCCCCCGGCGCCGGTCTCCCGCCACTCCCGCCGCGAGGAGTCGGCCGAGGTCCGGAAGCTCAGCTTTTCTTTATCATCGACGATGAGATCGAAACGATGCCCGCCCTTGCCCGTCGCGTGGCCGGCCAGCCAGACGAATGTCGCCGGCCCGCCCTTCCATCCCGCGGGGACGGCCTCGGTTTCCCACTCGACGGCCATGGCTCCCTCCGAGGCCCGGCTGATCAGCGCCGACGAGATATCGGGATACGGCGAATGATAGGACATCTCGGCGCCCGAGAGGGTCCGCGCGTAGCCCCGGAGCCACTCGGCCCCGGCGGGCGCCGTGGCGGTCGCCACGAGGGCCAGGAGGACGCCGGGACGCCGCATGGTCACGGACGGCCGCCTTTGCGCGCTCCGGCCGGCTTGATCTTGAAGACCCAGGCGTCGCGGCAGGGCGGATCGGCGACCGCCCCGGCCGGGACGGTCAGAATAGCGCCTGCCTCGCTCCTTCCCCAGCGTACCGGTTCCTTGACGCCGAGCATGCGGACGACGCTGCCCTTATCCGGGACGATGCGGCCGAGCGCGATCCTGGCCGGAG
>JBAVUQ010000262.1:0-2594 GCA_049696855.1 Candidatus Aminicenantales bacterium | reverse complement strand
GTTGAACAGCGTCTCGGTCATGAGCGGCGACGGCGAGACGGCGCCCATGCCGCCCGTGTTCGGGCCCTTGTCGCCGTCATAGGCCGCCTTGTGGTCCATGGCCGTGACAAGGGGCTGCACCCGCAGGCCGTCCGAGATGACGAGGAACGACACTTCGCGGCCGCGGAGGAACTCCTCGATGATGATCCGGCGGCCGGCCGGGCCGAACTTCTTCTGGACGAGCATCTCGCCGGCCGTCTCCTCGGCCTGCTTCTGCGTGGCGCAGACGACGACGCCCTTGCCCGCCGCGAGGCCGTCGGCCTTGACGACGACGGGGACACCGAACTCGCCCGAGGCCAGGATCTTCCGGGCCTGCTCGAAATCGTCCGTGACCTTGAAGCGGCCGGTCGGGATCCGGTGGCGGGCCATGAACTCCTTGGCGAAGACCTTGCTGCCCTCGATCTCGGCCGCCTTCTTCGACGGGCCGAAGATCTTCAGGCCGCGGCGCTCGAACTCGTCGACGATGCCCATGGTCAGAGGGATCTCGGGCCCGACGACGGTCAGTCCGATCTTCTCCCGCTCGGCGAAGTCGGCCAGCCCGGCGATGTCCGTCTCGGCCAGGGGCACGTTCTCGGCGACGAGCCGCGTCCCGCCGTTGCCCGGGGCGCAGAAGATCTTCTCGACGCGCGGGCTCTTGGAGATGCGCCAGGCCAGGGCGTGTTCGCGTCCGCCGGAGCCGATGATGAGGATCTTCATCGTCAGGCTCCGGCCGTCCGGCGGAGGTTGTCCACGAACTGGGCCGCGTGGCCCGGGTCGGAGAAGACGCTCGCGAGGATCCGCGCCGCCAGGGGCAGGGCCTCGGCGGGCGGCAGCGTGAAGCCCATGGTCAGGAAGTTCTTCCGGTACCGGGCCACCTCGTCGCCGGCCGGCTTGTCGCGGATGATGATGTCGCTCATCAGGCCGGCCAGGGTGTCGAAGTCCTTCTCGACCATGCCGAACCGGGTCATCTCCTGGACGCCGAGGCGGATGCCGCTCGATTCGAGGAAGGTCGCGTCGTCGGGCAGGGCCTGGTAGTTGGTCAGGACGTTGTTCGTCTCGAGGCGCCGGGCGATCTCCATGCCCGGCCCGAAGGACTTGACCCGGATGATGACCTGATGCGTTTCCGTGTAGCCGTCGGCCGGGTCGCCTTCGACCGGGATGCCGTGGGCGTTGAGGGCCCTGGCCAGCGCCTTGGCGTTGGCCCGGACCTGGTTCTGGAACGGCACCTTGAAGGCGTTCATCTCGTACGAGGCCATGAGCAGCCCGAGGAGCGTCCCGAGGTGGTGGTTGCTCGTCGACCCGGGGAAGGCGCGGCCCTTGATCTCGATCCAGAGGGGCCGGAAGGGCGACTCCTTGGGGATGTTCCCGGCGACGACGCCGCGCTGCGTCCCGAAGAACGTCTTGTGGGTGCTCCCGGTGACGATGTCCGCGCCCTCCTCGAACGGCGCCTGGAAGGCTCCGTAGAGGCCGAGGACATGGGCCATGTCATACATCAGGACCGGCCGCTCCTTCCAGCCGCGGACGATGTCGGCCACGAACTTGACCGGCTCGCGGTAGAGGAACATGCTCTTGCCGAAGACGACGAGCTCGGGCTTGTGGGATTCCAGGATGGCGGCCAGGGCGTCGAGGTCGGGCTTGTACGGATTGTCCTTGCGCACGGGGAAATTGACGACCTGCTCCTTGCCCGTGGCCGGGTCTTCCTCGACGAAGTTGAACAGCGCCCCCATGGGCTGGGCGCTGAGGTGCCCGCCGTAGATGAGCTCGTTGTTGAGGACCAGGCGCATCCGGCGCGAGAGCCGGCCCTCGGTCCGGCCCCGATTGATGAACTTGACCAGGCCTTTGAAAACGACCTCGTTGGCCATCTGGCCGCTGATCGGCCGGAGCTCGATGTCGGTGCAGCCGAAAAAGGCCGCCATCTCCTTCTGGCACTCGACTTCGACGTCGCGGATAAAGTCCGTCCCCTGGTAGAAATAGACCTCGTCCCCCTTCATCGTCCGGTGCTCGGCGTAGCGGCCGGACGGGTCGGCGATCTCGCACATCTTGACGAGAAGCGAGGGCGTCGCCTCCGAGGGGATGAGGTTGAAGCAGTCTCTCTGGCGCCAGGCGCTGTTCCGCTCGGTCCGGGCGGCCAGGGCCTTGGCTTTTTCGGCGAATGGCGGCATGGAACCCTTCCTTATCTGAAATTCTCGTTTTCGAGATCGCGGATCATCTGGACCCTCCGGCCGTGGCGGCCGCCCTCGAAGGGCGTCTCGAGCCAGGTGCGGACGATGCGGACGGCCAGCTCCAGGGTGTGGGTCCGGCCGCCGAGGGTCAGACAGTTCGAGTCGTTGTGGGACCGGCTGACCTCGGCGGCGTACTCGACCGAGCAGGGCGTCGCCCGAAGCCCCTTGAACTTGTTGGCCACGATGGCCATGCCGAGCCCCGTGCCGCAGACGAGGATGGCCCGGTCGCAGTCCCCCGCGACGACGGCCCGGGCGGCCTTGGCGCCGTATTCGACGTAATCGACGGATTCCCCGGGCCCGCAGCCGAGGTCCTCGAAGGCGAAATCGCGGCTCCGGAGATATTCGGCGATGCCG
>JBAVUQ010000261.1:0-17299 GCA_049696855.1 Candidatus Aminicenantales bacterium | reverse complement strand
CAACTCTACAACGAAGCGACGGCCATGGCCTTCGGCAAGGTCTACTGTTTCGGCCCGACGTTCCGGGCCGAGAAATCGAAGACGCGCCGCCATCTCATCGAGTTCTGGATGGTCGAGCCCGAGGTCGCCTTCGCCACCCTCCAGGACATCATCGGCCTCGGCGAGGACCTCATCCTGTTCATCATGGACCGGGTTCTGACCAAGCGGCGGATCGAGCTCGAGACCCTCGAGCGCGACCCCAAGCCCCTCGAGGCCGTCAAGAAGCCCTTCCCCCGCTTGACCTACGACGAAGCCGTGCCGGTCCTGCGCGAGAAGGGATCGAAAATCGAGTGGGGCGGCGATTTCGGCGCCCCCGAAGAGACGATCATCTCCGAGCTCTATGCCTCCCCGGTCTGCGTCACCCACTTCCCCACGGCCATCAAGGCCTTCTACATGCAGCCGGCTCCGGAGAACCCGGACGTCGTCCTCGGCGTCGATTTCCTGGCCTCGGAGGGGTACGGCGAGGTCATCGGCGGCGGCCAGCGCATCCACGACCTGGCCCTGCTCGAGAAGCGCCTCGAAGAGCATAAGCTGCCGCGCGAGGCCTACGAGTGGTACCTCGACCTGCGCAAATACGGAAGCGTGCCCCACTCCGGCTTCGGCATGGGCATCGAGCGCATGGTCTCCTGGATCTGCGGCATCAAGCACATCCGCGAAACGATCCCCTTCCCCCGGCTCCTCTACAGGATCTATCCTTGACCCGGCCGACGCACGGCGCCCCGGGCGTCCGGCGGGCCAAAAAGAAGGTCGCCCTCATCAGCCTCGGCTGCGCCAAGAATCTCGTCGACAGCGAAGTGATGCTCGGCGCGCTCAAAGAGGCCGGCTACGGGTTCGTTCCGAAGCCCGAGGATGCCGATATCGTCATCGTCAACACCTGCGGTTTCATCGGGCCGGCCCGCGACGAGGCCGAGGAAACGCTCGCGTCGGTCGTCAGGCTCAAGCGTTCGGACCCGGACAAGAAGGTGGTCGCCGCCGGCTGCTATGTGGAGAGGGACCGGGCGGGCCTCGAGGCCAAGTTCCCCGAGGTCGACGCCTGGACCGGCGTCCGGAGCTTCGACGAGATCGCCGCGATCGTCGGGGGCCGGCCGGTCTCCGGTCCCGACAGGACGTTCTTGTATTCGGACGTCTCGCCACGCCTCGTCTCCACTCCCGGAACCTGGGCCTACGTCAAGATCTCGGAGGGCTGTTCCCACCGCTGCGGCTTCTGCGCCATCCCCTTGATCAAGGGTCCTTACGTTTCCCGCAGCGCCGCCTCGATCGTCCGCGAGGCGCGCGCCCTCGCGGGTCTCGGCGTCAAAGAGATCGATCTCATCTCGCACGATACGACCTGGTTCGGGCGGGACCGCGGCGTCCGGAATGGACTGGCCGGCCTGCTCGATCGGCTGGCCCGCGTGCCGGGCGTCGAGTGGATCCGGTTTCTCTACGGTTACCCTGAGGAGATCACAGGACCACTCCTCGACGTCATGGCCGGGTCGAAGATCTGCCGCTACTTCGATATCCCGTTCCAGCATGCCGACCCCGGCCTGCTCAAGTCCATGAACAGGGGCCTCGACGCCCGCCGGGCCCTCCGCCTCATCGAGCGCATCCGGACGCGGCTTCCGGGGGCGACCCTCCGGACCTCGCTCATCGTCGGCTTCCCCGGCGAAGGAAAGAGGGAGTTCGCGGCGCTCCGCCGCTTCGTCGACGAGGCGCGCTTCGATCACCTGGGCGTCTTCGCCTTCTCGCCAGAGAAAGATACCGCCGCCTGCTGCCTGCCCGATACGGTTTCCCGGGAGGACAAAGAAGAGCGCCGCCGCGAGATCATGGGCATCCAGGCCGGGATCTCGCGCGCCCATAATGAAAGCCGTCTTGGGCAGACGATCGATGTCATCGTCGAGGGCGCCGATGCCCGCACGCCTGGGCGCTGGACCGGTCGGGGCCGGTTCCAGGCGCCCGAAGTCGACGGCGTTATCCGGTTCATGCTGCCGCCCGGGTCGGCCGAGCCGCCATCTTCCATCGTCCGGGTTGATATCCTTTCGGTCGACGACTATGATCTCTACGGGAGTCTCGTCCTGTGAAATCCCTCAGCGGGATTTTGGCCACCTGCTTCGGGATCGGCTTCGTCCCTCTGGCGCCCGGGACCGCAGCCAGCGTCATCATCGCGCTCGTTTATGGGCTTATCCTTCATAACCTGCCCTGGCCGCTCTATGCGAGCCTGGTCGTCCTTGTCTTCCTCGGCGGGAGCGCCGCCGCCGGCCGCTACGCTGCGGAGCTCGGGCGTCCCGACCCCAGCCGCATCGTCGTCGACGAAGTCTGCGGCCAGCTCATCGCCCTCGCCTTCCTCCCGGGCGGTTGGCTCCCTGTCGGCATCGCCTTCGCTCTCTTCCGTTTTTTTGATATCATCAAACCCTGGCCGATCCGCAAGCTCGAACGCCTGCCGGCCGGCTGGGGCATTATGGCCGACGACGTCGCCGCCGGGCTCGCTGCGGCCGCCCTCGCGCGCCTGGCCTTGCTTTTCGTCTGAGGCCTGGAGAACCATGAAGGTCGAGATCATCGCCGTCGGCTCGGAGCTCCTGACGCCAGACTTTCAGGACACGAATTCGTTGCGCCTGACGGCCGGCCTGAATTCGATAGGTCTCGAAGTCTCGTTCAAGACTGTCGTCGGCGACGACGAGCGCGACCTCGCCCGGGCACTCAGGACCGCTTTCGGCCGCTCGCGTCTCGTCCTCTGCATGGGCGGGCTCGGCCCGACCGAGGACGACCGGACGCGCGAGACCACCGCCAAGGTGCTGAGGCGGAGGCTCATCTTCCACGAGGAGATCCGGGCGGCGATCCGCGAGAGGTTCAGGCGCCGGGGCTGGCCCATGTCCGCTTCGAACCTCAAGCAATGCTATGTCCCCGAAGGGGCCATGATCCTGGATAATCCCAACGGCACGGCCCCCGGCCTGTGGCTCGAGACCAGACACAACGCGATCGCGCTTCTCCCCGGCCCTCCCCACGAGATCCTGCCCATGTTCGAGAACCTGGTCATGCCCCGTCTGATCCGCCTCGGAAAGGGGCTGACCGTCCGGCGGGTCATCCGGCTGACCGGCCTGGGCGAATCGGCGATGGAGACACGGCTCAAGGACGTCTACGCGGCCGTCCCCGCAGGCGTGACCATTACGACCCTCGCCGCTCCGGGTGATCTCTCGATCCGGCTGACCTGTTCCGGCAAGATCTCCCGGGCGGCGGCCGAGGCGCGGCTCGAGGGCCTCGAGCAGGCGATCGGCGACGCTCTCAGGCCCTGGATCTATTCCCGGAACGGCGAAAGCCTCGAAGAGGTCGTGGGGGCCCTGCTCAAGGACCGATCGATGACCATCGCCTGCGCCGAATCCTGCACGGGCGGCCTCATCGGGCACCGGCTGACCGAAGTCGCGGGAAGCTCGAGCTATTTCCTGGAATCCGCGGTCGTCTACAGCGACCGGGCCAAGATCCGGCGCTTGGGCGTTCCGGCGCGGCTCATCGAGAAGCACGGCGCTGTCAGCGCTCCCGTCGCCCGGGCCATGGCCGTCGGCATCCGCAAGACGTCGGGGGCCGATATCGGCATCGCCGTCACCGGAGTTGCCGGCCCCGGCGGCGGGACTCCCCGCAAGCCCGTCGGGCTCGTCTATGTTGCTATCGCCCGAAGCCGCGGAGCGAAGGTTTTGCGGAACCTTTTTTCCGGCGGCCGGACCCAAGTCAAGTTCCAGTCCTCGCAGAAAGCCCTCGACCTGGTGAGGAAAACGCTCGCCCTGACGCCGGGAAAGGCCTTATAATGGAGGGCGAGTGATCCCGTGAGAGCCTTCATCGCCGTCGACCTCGAACCCCGGATCAAGGAGTCCCTTCTCTCTCTCGTCCGGGACCTTCGGGCCACTCGGGCGGATATTCGTTGGGTGAGCGGCGGAGGGATGCACTTGACGCTCAAGTTCCTCGGCCCGATCGACGAAAGCCAGGCCCTCCGCGTCAAGGAGATCCTGAAAGACGCCGCCGGCCGTCATCAGGCCTTCCCCCTCCGCCTCGAAGGCACGGGGGCTTTTCCGGGCGAGGCGAGCCCGCGCGTCCTGTGGGTCGGCTTCGCCGCCGAACCGAAGCTGCTGGCCCTTCAGGACGATATCGAAACCGCGCTCGAGGCTGAGGGCTTCGAGCGGGAGAAGCGGGGCTTTACGCCTCATCTGACCCTCGGCCGGGTCAAGGGCCCTGAGCGTGTCGCCAAGGCGATGAGCGTGCTGGCCAGCCGCCGCCAGGAGTCTTTCGGGGCCATGACCGTCCGCAAGGTCGCCCTTTTCGAGAGTCTGCTCGGCCCGGAGGGCGCCGAGTACCGGATCGTCTTCGAGGCGGAGATCCCATGAAGATCCTCATGGCGGTCGCCTCCTATCTCCTGGGCTCGGTCCCGACCGGATATCTCCTCTCCCGATGGTCCGGAACCAGGGACGTCCGCGAATTCGGAAGCGGAAGCACGGGGGCGACCAATGTCCTGAGGGTCAAAGGCTGGAAGGTCGCCCTCCCGGTCGTCGCCTTCGATATCCTGAAGGGCGCCCTGCCCGTCTTTCTCGCCTGGCGATGGTTCGGCGACCCGGTCTTCTCCGCTCTCTGCGGGCTGCTGGCCGTGGTCGGTCACTGCTTCCCGTTCTCGATCGGCTTCCGAGGCGGGAAGGGTGTCGCCACAGCGCTCGGCGCCTTCGCGGCCATCGCCTGGGCCCCCTGCCTGGCCGCCGTCGGCCTGTTCTTGATCGTCGTCGGGCTGACGCGCTTCGTTTCTCTCGGGTCGATCCTGGGCGCCCTCGCCTTTCCCTTGATCGTTCTCGCCGGAGGCGGATCCGCGGCCGTCGCGGCCGTCGCCCTGGCTATCGCCGCCCTGGTCGTCGTCAGGCATCGGGGCAACATCCGGCGGCTGCTCCATGGCGCCGAACGAAAGCTCGGGGAGAGATCGTCATGAACGCATCCGTTATCGGCGGGGGCAGCTGGGGTTCGGCTTTCGCCAGCTACCTCGGAACGATCGGCCTGCCCACCCTCCTGTGGATCCGCGAAGAGGACATCCTGCGCGAGGCCCTCGAGACCCGGGAAAACGCGGCTTTCCTCCCCGGCTTCCGCTTTTCGGAGGCCGTTCGATTCACCGACGACCTCCGCGAATCGGCGGCCTTCGGCGACGTCGTTTTCATCGCCGTTCCGTCCCAGTTTTGCCGGGGCGTCTACACCCGGATCGCCCCCATTCTCAGGCGCGGCCAGATCGTCGTCAGCCTGACCAAGGGATTCGACAAGAAGACCCTGATGCGCATGAGCCAGGTCATGGAGGAGGTCTTCAGGCCCCATGCCCGGCCCCGGGTAGCCGTCCTGTCCGGGCCGAGCTTTGCCAAGGAGGTCGCCGCCGGCCACCCCACGGCTCTGGTCGTCGCCTCGCGCGACCCCTCGGCCGCCCGGGAGGTCCAGCACCTTATTTCCAGCGTAACCCTCCGCGCCTACACCTCGACCGACGTGACCGGCGTCGAAGTGGCCGGGGCGCTGAAGAACGTCGTGGCCATCGCCGCCGGGATCGCCGATGCCCTGAAGTTCGGCCTGAATACGCGGGCCGCGCTCATCACCCGCGGCAACGTCGAGATCACCAACCTCGGCCTGGCGCTCGGCGCCCGGAAAGAGACTTTCTCCGGGCTGGCCGGCTTCGGCGATCTCGTCCTGACCTGCACCGGCGAGCTGAGCCGCAACCATCGCGTCGGACACGAGCTCGGCAAAGGCCGGACGCTCCGCGAGATCCTGGCCGGGATGAGGATGGTGGCCGAGGGCGTCCATACGACGGTCGCCGCCCGCCGCATCTCCCGGGCCCTCGGCGTGGAGATGCCCATATCCGAAGAGATCTACCAGGTCCTTTACCGCGGCAAGTCTCCCAAAAGAGCCGTGGAAGAGCTGATGTCCCGGGCGCTCAAGGCGGAGTGACGGCCGGGGATCCCGAGTCAAGGAGGAGACGGATGAAAGCCAAAGCCATCGCCGTCGTGACGATCTGCGCCGGCCTCGCCTTCTGCGCGTCTTCGCAGGCCAAGGGCCAGAGAGCGCGGGAGAAAGACCCCCAGTACCAGTACAACCTCGGGTTGTTCTATCTCAACCAGAACGACGTCGACAGCGCGACGAAGTATTTCGTCAAGGCCCTGTCCCTCGACACGAAATATTATCTCGCCTGGAACGGCCTCGGGCTGGCCCATTCGATCAGGGGCCGCCTGGACGAATCCGCCAAAGCCTATCAGAAATGCCTGGAGATCAATCCCCGGTTCACCGAGGCCCACAACAATCTGGGCACGGTCTACCAGGAGATGAACCAGCTCGATAAGGCCGAGGGGGAATTCCGCACGGCCCTGGCCGACCTCACCTACCAGAACCGGGAGCTTCCCTATTTCAATCTGGCCCGGCTCTACGTCCTCCAGAACAGGCTCGATGAAGCCCTCGACAATGTCCAGAAGGCCATTCAGATCAAGCCCCGCCTGGCCATGGCCCACAATCTCAAGGGACTCATCTACGAGAAAAAGAACGATCTCGGCGAGGCGATATCCGCCTACGAGGCCGCCGTCAAGATCGTGCCCGAGGATATCCTGTTCAACTACAACCTGGCCGTCGCCTATTTCAAGAACGAGGATTATGCCCGGTCGAAGCAGGCCTTCCTCAAGATCCAGGGAAAGGTCACGGACGCCGCCACGAAAGATGCGATCGCCCGCTACCTGCGGCTGATCGGAGAACGGGGCTAGCGCTTCCGGAGATCCCGGGCGTCGCTCAGGTGCCCTCGCGCCAATCGGCCAGGTATTTCTTCTGGGCCGGCGTCAGCTTGTCGATCACCGTGCCCATGGAGGCGAGCTTCAGGGCGGCGATCTCCTCGTCGATCTCCGGAGGCACGGGGAAGACCGACTTGGTCAGGCCCTTGGCCTGGCCGAGGAGCCAGCGCACGCTCAGGGCCTGATTGGCGAAGCTCATGTCCATGACCATGGCCGGGTGCCCTTCGGCCGCGGCCAGATTGATGAGCCGGCCTTCGCCGAGCAGATTGATCCGCCGCCCGTTTTGAAGGGCGTATTCGTCCACGAACTCACGCACCCGTCTCTTCCCGCTTGACAGGGATTCGAGGGCCGGGATGTCGATCTCGACGTTGAAGTGCCCGGCGTTGGCCACGATGGCCCCGTCCTTCATGCGGAGGAAATGTTCCTTGCGGACGACGCCCTTGTTGCCGGTGACGGTCAGGAAGACGTCCCCGAGCGGCGCGGCCTCGGCCATGGTCATGACCTCGTATCCGTCCATGACCGCTTCGATGGCCCGGATGGGATTGATCTCGGTGACGATGACGTGGGAGCCGGCCCCGCGGGCCCGCATGGCCACACCCTTGCCGCACATGCCGTACCCGGCCACGACGAACCTGAGGCCGGCCAGGAGGACGTTGGTGGCCCGGAGGATGCCGTCGAGGGTGCTCTGGCCCGTGCCGTAGCGGTTGTCGAAGAGGTGCTTGGTCTGGGCGTCGTTGACGGCGACGATGGGATAGCGGAGGACGCCGTCCCTGGCCATGCTCTTCAGGCGAATGACGCCGGTCGTCGTCTCCTCGGTTCCCGCGAGGATCCCGGGCAGGAGGTCCTTCCTCTTGGAATGGGTCACCGAGACGAGATCGGCCCCGTCGTCCATGGTGATCGACGGGCCGTGGCCCAGGGCCTGGAGGATGTGGCGGTAGTAGGTCTCGTGATCCTCGCCCTTGATGGCAAAAACAGGGATCTTGTGATACTTGACCAGGGCGGCGGGGATATCGTCCTGGGTGCTGAGGGGATTCGAGGCGCAGAGCCGGACGTCTGCGCCGCCCAGCTTGAGGGCCTCCATGAGGTTGGCGGTCTCCGAGGTCACGTGGAGACAGGCCGCGATGCGCACCCCCGACAGAGGCTTGTCCTTGGCGAAGGTCCTCTTGATCCGCTCCAGGACCGGCATGGACCGGGACGCCCATTCCATCCTCAGGCGCCCCTTGGCGGCCAAGCCGGGATCCTTGATGTCGTAATCCATGAGAGCCTCCCATCCAGCCGGTGTCCCCGGCGTCTTTTCCGGGCCAAAATAGCATATCCCAGAGGGGATTTGCAAGGGCCGGGCTTTGTGCTATTGTTAAATGTTGTCCGGATCCAAGGGCTTCTCGAGAGAAATGAACAGAACGGCGCGGGCGCTCATCATTTTGGCCTCCGTTGTCCTCCCCACCCTTCAGACGGCCGGGTCGCAGGACACCGCCGCTCCCGGATCCCTGCCCTTCGCCTTCCAGGAGTACCGGCTGAGGAACGGCCTGCGCGTCATCCTGTCCGAGGATGCCCGCCTTCCCCTCGTGACCGTGGCCGTCGGATACGGCGCCGGGACCCTTCGGGAGAAGCCCGGACGTGAGGGCCTGGCCTATCTCCTCGAGAACCTGATGTTCCAGGGGTCGGATAATGTCAGCCCTCTCCAGCATGTCTCCTTCATCCAGAAGGTCGGCGGGGAGCTCAACGCGACGACGACACCGGACGAGGCCTTGTTTTATGAGACGCTCCCCTCGAATCAGCTCGCCCTGGCCCTCTGGCTCGAATCCGACCGGATGAAATCCCTGGCCATCACCCCGGCCGCCATCGAGCGGACGCGCTCCGATCTTCTTAGAGAACACGGGGAGAGGGTGGCCGCCGATCCCTACCTGGAGACCTTCTCGGAATTCGACTCGATCCTTTTCCCCGACCCTCTCTATGGCCATCCCCTGATCGGGACCGGCATGGCGGACCTCATCGAAGCCGAGATCCTCGAGTTCCATCGGACTTACTACGTCCCGAACAACGCCGTCCTTTGCATCGTCGGCAACATCGATGCCGCCAGGACGCGCGAGCTCGTCGCCAGGTACTTCGACTCGATCCCTCCGGGCCTGGATATCCCCTTCCCTCCCCGTCCCGTGTTCAAGCGGGAGAGCGATGCCGTCGTGCGGAAGGTCCGGATGCCTTCGGGAAGCGCCGGCTTTCACATGGGGTTCCGGTTCTTTCCGCTCGAGGCGGGCGATCCGGAATGCTTGCGCATCCTCGAATATGTCCTCCTCGAGGGCGGGACGTCGCGGCTGAGGGCCCGCCTGCTCCGGCGCGACCTGACGGCCCGCTACATCACCGGGGGGGTGGACGAGCGGCCGAGCATCGCCACCCTGAAGCTGTTCTGCCTCGCGACGAACGCCATCATGATCGCTCGCTCCGAGAAAGGCATTCTGGCGGAGATCGACAAGCTCAAGTCGAACGCCGTCTCCCAGGACGAGATCAACAAAGCCAGGCGCCGATTCGAGACGGACTACTTCGACCGCCTGTCGACCAACCTCGGAAAGGCCCTTTACTTCGTCGACGCCGTTTTCGCCGGAAAGCGACTCGATGGACTCGGCGGTGATCTGGCCGCGGTCCTGAGCGTCAGCCCCCAGACCTTGCAGGCCTTCACCAGCAAGTACTTTACGCCCCAGAACCGTGTCGTCCTGGAGTTCGGACTGCAATGAAGCCCCAGGATCTCTTGCTCCACTCGGCGGGTCCGGTCCCTCGCGCCGTCCTGGCGGCGGCTCTGGCCGCCCTCTTCCTTTCGCTTCCCGCCGCGGCCCAGGAGAGGTTCCGGAGGACGCCTCCCCTGCCCGATGCACAGCGCCTGGAGCTCAAGCTGCCGCCCATCGAGACCTTCTCCTTGCCGAACGGACTCACGGTGGCCACCGCCAGGCGGACCGGGACTCCGGTGATCACGCTCCAGATGGTCATTCGCGCCGGGGAGGCGGACTCGCCGCCGAACCGGCCGGGGCTGGCCTCGGTGACGGCCCGGATGATCGGCAAGGGAACCAAGATGCTCTCGGCCGATTACTTCGAGAACATGGTCGAATCCATCGGCGCCGAGTTCTCGGTGACCGTCTTCATGGACTATACGGTCCTGACCCTGAACGTGCTCGACGAATTCCTCGACCGGGCCATCTACATCCTCCGTCTCATGGTCCTCGAGGCCTCGTTCAGCGAGCGCGAGCTCGGAGCGGTGCGGCGAACGGCATTCTGGCAGCTCTTTGAAAACAAGAAGGACCCCGAGGTCCTCGGGTGGAGGCAGCTCCTCAGCGTCCTGTTCGCGGACCACCCTTATCGAGTCGCCACATACAGCGAGGAGCTCATCAAGTTCATCACGACGCGCGACGTCGCCGAATTCTACGGCACATTCTACCGGCCCGGGAACGCGACCGTCCTCGTGTCGGGGGATATCGACGGCGCGGCCGTCGCTCAGAAGGTGGGCAGCCACTTCGGCGGCTGGACCGGACGCGCCCCCGCGCGGCAGTCCCCTCCGCCGCCGCGGCCGAACGACCGGGAAAGGATCTGCTATGTCGAAGCTCCCGAGTCCGCCGCCGCCACGGTCTTCGCCGGGAACGTGATCATGGGCTCTTCCGGCCGGGATTTCTTCCCCTTTCTGGTGGTCAAGCAGATCCTGGGCGGGACGACCCGCAGCCGGCTGTTCATGAACCTGCGCGAGACCAAGGACTATGCCACGTACGCCTTCACCGAGATGGAGGTCTTCGGCTCCTGCGGGATCTATTGGGCCAGGGCCCTGGTCAAGCCCGAGTCCATCGTCCCGGCGGTCCGCGAGATCGTCGGCGAGATCGACGCCCTGGCCTCGAGCCCGGCCATCCCGTTCGAGATCGAGGAAGCCAAGTCCTACCTCGTCGGCAGCCTGCCCCTGCGGTTCGAGTCGTCCGCGGGCTTCGCCGAATGGATGGCCCGCTATGTCGCCCTCGGCCTCGACCAAAGTCAGTGGGACAAGGGGCCCGAAGAGCTCAAGCTCGTCGACGCCGAGCGGGTCCGGGAAGCCGCCAAGAAATACCTCTCGGCGACTCCCGTCGTGGTCATTGTCGGCCGTCCGGAGTGGCTCGGTCCGTATCTCGGTGATCTCGACGGGGTCGAGGTCTATGACACCGGCGGGCAGCTCAAGCAGATCCTGCGCAGAGGAGATGGACGATGAAGCTCATCGAATGCGTCCCCAATTTCAGCGAAGGCCGGGACCTGGACAAGATCCGGAGCATCACCCGCGAGATCGAAACGGTTCCGGGCGTCAAGCTCCTCGATGTCGACCCCGGGGCGTCGACGAACCGGACCGTCGTGACCTTTATCGGGCCCCCCGAGGCGGTCGAGGAGGCGGCCTTCCGGGCCATCGCCAAAGCCGCGGAGGTCATCGACATGCGGGTCCACAGGGGCGCCCATCCCCGCATGGGCGCGACGGACGTCTGCCCCTTCGTCCCCGTCTCAGGGGTGACCATGGAGGATTGCGTCCGTCTGGCCGCCGATCTCGCCCGGCGCGTCGCCGACGAGCTGGCCATCCCGGTTTATCTCTACGAAGCCGCGGCCCGCAAGCCCGAGCGGCGGAACCTGGCCACGGTCAGGGCCGGCGAATACGAAGGCCTTCCCGAGAAGCTCAGGGACCCGCGTTGGGCCCCGGATTTCGGCGCGGCCGTCTTCAATCCCAAGTCCGGGGCGACGACGATCGGCGCCCGCGAGTTTCTCATCGCCTACAACATCAACCTCAACACCCGGGATCGCAAGCTGGCCCACGAGATCGCTCTGAGCCTCCGGGAGAGCGGCCGGGCCAAGCGCGACAAGGACGGCAACCTGATCAAGGACGCCCGGGGCAGCACCGTCACGGTCCCGGGGAAGTTCAAGGACGTCAAGTCCGTCGGCTGGTACGTCGAGGATTACGGGGTGGCGCAGATCTCGGTCAATTTCACCAACTACAGGAAGACCCCGGTCCACGTCGTTTTCGACGAAGCCGTCCGGCTCGCGGGAAAGCTCGGTCTGCGCGTCACCGGGAGCGAGCTCGTCGGCCTCATCCCCAAGGAGGCTCTCCTCATGGCCGGCCGCTACTATCTCGAAAAGCAGGGCAAGAGCCCCGGCGTCCCCGAGAAGGAGCTGATCCGGATGGCCATCCGCTCCCTCGGCCTGGGCGATGTCGTGCCGTTCGAGCCGGAAAAAAAGATCATCGAGTACCAGGTTCAGGAGCCGGGGGCCGCCCTTATCGACATGACCCTCCGCGCCTTCGTCGACGAGCTGTCGATGGATTCCCCCGCTCCGGGCGGAGGGAGCGTCGCGGCGCTCTGCGGCGCCCTGTCCGCGGGCCTGTCGGCCATGGTCGCCAACCTGACCGTCGGCAAGAAGGGCTACGAGGACGTCTGGGGCGAGATGAGCTCGATGGCCGTCGAGGCGCAGGCGCTCAAGGATTTTCTCCTCGAAGCGGTCGACCGCGATACCAAGGCCTTCAACAAGGTCATGGAAGCCTTCCGCCTGCCCAAGACGACTCCCGAACAGGCCGAGGAAAAGGACCGGGCCATCGAAGAGGCGAACAAGGAAGCCACCCTGGTGCCTCTCGAAGTCCTCGAAAAGGCCGTCGACGCGGTCGGCCTGGCCCGGATCGCGGCGGCCAAAGGGAACAGGAATTCCCTGAGCGACGCCGGCGTCGCCGGCCTGGCGGCCCAGACGGCCGGCGAGGGGGCCTATGACAACGTTCTGATCAACCTCGGCGGGATCAAAGACACGAAATTCGCGGCCCAAATCAGGCGCCGGGCGGCGGCCTCCCGCAAGACCCTCGATAAGGAAGGCCGGGCCGTCCGCGAGATCGTCGCCAAGGCCCTGGCCGGGCGATAAGGGGATTAGAATCAGTCCGACGCCGAGGGAAGCCCCCGCCCCTTCTTAAGCACGAAGAGCGCCCCGAAGGCGACGAAGCACAGGATGACGATGGCCGCCGAGGCGGGAATATTGACGCCGATCGACAGGGCCAGCCCGCCGGCCACGGCGGCGACCGCGATCACGGCCGAGGCCCGCACGGCCGTGCGGAAGCTTCTCGCGACCTGAAGCCCGGCGGCCGCGGGAATGACGATCAGGGCGGCCACGAGCAGGATCCCGGCGACCTTCATCCCCAGGACGATCGTGACGGCCGTGAGCACCATCAGCAACGTGTCCAGGCGCCCGACCTTGATCCCGGCCGCCCGGGCCGATTCGCGGTCGAAGGTCATGAACAGGAGCTTGTCGTAATTCAGCCGGACGGTCACGAGGACGGCCGCGGCCAATCCGATCGACAGCCAGACCTCGAGGGGCTCGATGGCCAGGATGTCGCCGAAAAGATAGGACATCAGCTCGACGTTGAAGCTCCGGGCCAGGGAGGCCAGAAGGATGCCGACGGCCATGCCCAGGCTGCTGAAGATGCCGATGGCCGTATCGCCGTGGAGTCCGGCGCGGCCCTTGAGCTTGACGATCGCCAGAGCGCCCGCGACTCCGACGACCAGGGCCGCTGCGAGCGGCAGGACGTTCAGGAAGAGGCCCAGCGCGACCCCGGCGAAGGCAATGTGGGACAGGCCGTGGCCGATCATCGCGTCCTTGCGCAGGATGAGGAAGACGCCCAGGACGGCGCAGGCGACGGCGATGAGGACGCCCGCGAGAAAGGCCCGCTGGAGAAAGCCGTAGGCGAAGAGCGCGTGCATCGCTTGTCTCAGTGCTCGTGCGAGACGAGATGGTCGCCGTGGCCGATCATGTCCCGGAACGCGTCGGACCGGCAGAACCCGGCGTGATCGCCGTGGTAGATCAGCCTCTGGTTGAGGCAGGCGACGCGGTTGACGTGCTTGTTGACGATGCCGATATCGTGCGTGACCAGGACGATGGTCAGGCCCTCGCTCCGGTTCAGGCGGTCGAGCATATCGTAGAACGCGGTCTGCGTTTCGGCGTCGACCCCGGTCGTCGGCTCGTCCAGGAAGAGCACCCGGGGGGAAGTGACGAGCGCCCGGGCGATGAAGACGCGCTGCTGCTGGCCGCCCGAAAGCCGCCCGATCGGCTCCCTGCCGAACTCGGCCATGCCGACCACTTCGAGGGCCCGACGGACCCGGGCTCGGGCCTCCCGGCCCTTGGCGCTCCCCTGCCGGCGGCTGGACATGAGGGCCATGCCGACGACCTCGTCGACCGAGGCCGGGAAGAACGGGTCGATGTGGGTCGCTTTCTGGGGGACGTAGCCCACCTTGTCCCAATCGGAGAATTGCCCGGGCGGCTTGCCGAAGATCTCGATCCGGCCGGCGGCGGGCCGGAGGAGGCCGAGGATGAGCTTGACCAGGGTCGTCTTGCCCGACCCGTTGGGCCCGATGATGGCCAGGAAATCGCCTTCTTCAATGACGAGATCGATGTCGACCAGGACGGGCGTCCCGTCATAGGCGAAGGAGACATCCCGGAGAACGACAAGGCTCATGATCTCACCGGCAACCCAACCCGTCTTTGAGGGCGGCCAAATCCCCCTCCATGAGCTCGAAGAAGCCGACTCCTTTCGCCTGCTGGGGGCGGGTGAGATTGTGGCCGGCCTGAAGTAGGAGGACGCGTCCTCCGATCTCCCGGGCCAGGGTCTCGGAAAGGTCGGGCGGCACGGAATTCTCGAAGAAGACCGTCTTGATGCCTTTCGCGCGGCAGAAGTCGATGGCCTTCATGAGGTCCCTTGGCTTCGGCTGGGCGTCGGGGCTGAGCCCGTACAGGGCGGTCTGGACGAGACCGTAGCGCCGGGCGAGATAGCCGAAGGCGGCATGACCGGCCAGGACGATGTTCTTGCCGCGACAGCCGGAGAGGCCGGCCTCGAACTCGGCGTCGAGCTTTTTCAGACGGTCTTTCAGCCGTCCGGCGTTCGCTTCGAACTCGGGACCGCCGGCGGGGTCGAGCCGGGCGAGCTCGGCCGCGATCCGGTCGACGATGCGCTGGTCGAGGGAGAAATCGAGCCAGACGTGGGGATCGAGCGCAACGTGCTCGTGCGCCGGGCCGGGTTCCTCGTCTTCGTCGGTGCCGGCGACGGCCAGGCCGGCGGCCGCCTCGAGGGTCCGGATGTGTCCCGGGGGAAAAGCCCTGAGCATGTCGGGCAGCCACGGCTCGAGGCCGGAGCCGACATAGAGGAGCAGATCGCATGAGGCGAGCCGGACGATGTCTTCGGGCCGGGGCTGCCAGGTGTGGACCCCGGCGCCCGGCGGAAGGAGCAGAGTCGCTTCTCCGCGCTCCCCGGCCACCGCCGCGGCGAACTCCCGGAGCGGAAAGACCGTGGCTATGATCCGGATCTTCGCCGGCGCGGCAGCCGCCCCGAGCGACCCGGCGGCCACCAGACAGAGGGCAAGGGCGCAAAGGCGACGCGCTAAGCCTCTCATCGTCACGATTATACCCCCGGGGGATGGCTTGAATCCATCGGATATTTGTGGCATCATGCGGTTTCGGCAACCCATCCAAAAAGGAGAATCCCATGGCTTCGTCTCTCAACGAGCTCAATCCCCGGCTTCTTTGGAAGCATTTCGCCAAGATCCTGACCATCCCCCACTGCTCGGGCAACGAGAAGGCCCTCGGGGACTACGTCCTTTCGGTCGCCGCCTCGCTCGGTCTCCCCGGCAAGCGCGACAGGGTCGGCAACGTCCTCGTCAGCAAGCCGGCCGCCGCCGGCCGCGAAGCCGCCGTGGGCGCCATTCTCCAGGGCCATCTGGACATGGTCTGCGAGAAGAACTCGGACAAGGTCCACGACTTCTGCAAAGACCCGATCCAGGCGGAGATCAAGGGCGAGTGGGTCTACGCCCAGGGCACGACCCTCGGGGCCGACAACGGCATCGGCCTGGCCTCAGCCTTGGCCGTCATGGAAGACAAAACGCTCGTCCACGGCCCGCTCGAGTTCCTGTTCACGGTCGACGAAGAGACCGGCCTGACCGGGGCCAACAAGATCCAGAAGGGCTTCCTCACGGGCAAGATGCTCCTCAACCTCGACAGCGAGGACGAGGGCACCTTCACCATCGGCTGCGCCGGCGGGGCCGATTCGACCCTGGTCCTGCCGATCGAGCGGAAGAAGGCGACCTCGAAGAACCTCTACAAGCTCCACGTCCACGGTCTCCGCGGCGGCCATTCCGGTCTCGACATCAACCAGGGCCGCGGCAACGCCATCAAGCTGCTGGCCCGCACGCTCGGCCAGGCCCAGGCGACGGCCAAGTTCGAGATCATCAGCATCGAAGGCGGCAGCAAACACAACGCCATCCCGCGCGAAGCCGTCGCCCTGCTGGCCTGCCCGCCCGTCCAGGTCCGGACGCTGACCACGGCGATCAAGAAGGCCTTCGACAAGATCAAGGTCGAGTACAAGGCTGTCGAGCCCGGCGCGACCTTCACCATGGAGGCGGTGGCCGGCAGGGACTTCGCCATGACCCAGGACTGCCAGCGCACCTTGATCGATTTCCTCATGGCCGTCCCGCACGGCGTCATCGCCATGCACCCCGAGATCGCCGGGCTGACCGAGACCTCGACCAACCTGGCCATCGTCAAGACGGGCAAGACGTCCTTCGAGGTCTTGTGCAGCACGCGCAGCTCGGTCGCCTCGGCCCTCGAGGCCACGCGCGACGTGATCAAGTCCGTCTGCGCGCTGGCCGGCGCCAAGGCCGAGCTCGAGGACGGCTACCCCGGCTGGATGCCCAACCTCGACTCGCCTCTCCTCAAGAAGCTGAAGGAGCTCTACGTCAAGACCTTCGGCAAGGAGGTCGAGGTCGTGGCCGTCCACGCCGGCCTCGAGTGCGGCATCATCGGCGAGAAGTTCCCCGGGATGGATATGATCTCGTTCGGGCCGACCATGAAGAACCCCCACTCGCCCGAGGAACACGTTCACATCGGCTCGGTCGAGAAGTTCTGGACGTTCCTGACGGCGGCCATCGACGGCCTGTCGTCCTGAAAAAATGGGGACGTTTCTATTTTTCGGGGACATGTGCTCTTTGTCCGTGTCCCCGCAATAAGAACGTTCTCACCTTATTGTCGGAGCAGCGAACGTGAATAGACGAAAATTCCTTGCCGCCGTGGGTCTCGTGGCCGCCTTCGCGTCGCGGGCCTTCAGCGGCATCGGAAGGAGCAAGACCATGAAGAAGCAGGTCCAGACCGACAAGGCGCCCAAGGCCATCGGCCCCTATTCCCAGGGCATCATCGCCAACGGCTTCGTCTTCTGCTCGGGCCAGATCCCCATCGATCCGGCCACCGGCGAGCTCAACACCGGTTCGATCGAAGACCAGACCCGCCAGGTCCTCAAGAACGTCGGAGCCGTCCTCGAGGCCGCCGGCTCGTCCTACGACGACGTCGTCAAGACGACCGTCTTCCTTCAAGACATGAACGACTTCGCCAAGATGAACGCCGTCTATGCCGAGTTCTTCAAGGCCCCGAACCCGGCTCGGGCCGCGGTCCAGGTCGCCCGGCTGCCGCGCGACGTCAAGGTGGAGATCGAGGCGATAGCGCTCGTCAAGTAG
>JBAVUQ010000260.1:0-4864 GCA_049696855.1 Candidatus Aminicenantales bacterium | reverse complement strand
ACGACAAGGTCCGCCTGCCCTGGCATTATGAGCTCGGCGGCCCGGAGAGCGCGATCTACAAGACGACCGACGGCGCCAAGACCTGGTCGAAGCTCGCCGGCGGTCTTCCGACCGGCCGCATCGGCCGGATCGGCCTCGACATCTATCAACGAGATCCCGCGATCCTCTGTGCCGTCGTCGAGAACGGCAACCGCCGCCCGCCGCCGCCCGCGGAAGCCGAGCAGGACAAGCGCCGCGGCGGCGAGCCGGCGACGAGGACGGCCGGCAACGAAGTCTATCGCACGGACGACGCCGGCCGGACCTGGCGCAAGGTCAACGCCGGCTACGAGGCCGCCCTCAACAAGGCCCCCTATTCTTTCAACCAGCTCCGCCTCGACCCGGCCGATCCCGGGACGGTCTACATCACCGGGCAGTCGCTCGCCTCGACGAACGACGGCGGCAAGACCTGGAAGGGGCTCGGCTGGCCGTCCGACGGGGTCATGCCGCGCGCCTTCGGCGACTGGCGGGCCATGTGGATCGACCCGCTCGATCCGAACCGGCTCATCTTCGGGTCGGACGGGGGCGTCAACATCTCCTACGACCGGGGCCGGACGAGCCTCCACGCCTACAATATTCCGCTGGGCGAGCTCTACGCCGTCGGCCTCGACATGGAGGACCCGTACAACATCTACGGCGGCCTGCAGGACCACGACTCCTGGAAAGGGCCGTCCAACGGCTGGGCCGGGGAGATCTCGCTCGCCGACTGGGTCACGGTCGGCGAAGGCGACGGCATGTACAACTGTGTCGATCCGGCCGACTCGCGCTGGGTCTACAACAACCGCGAGATGGGCACGACCTGGCGGTACGACCAGAAGACGAGCGTCCAGACGCAGATCACGCCCCGGCGCCCGGCCGGCGCGCCGCGCCTGCGCTTCAACTGGACGCCGCCGGTCGCGCTCTCGCCCCACAATTCCGCCATCGTCTATACGGGGGCCCAGGTGGTCTTCCGATCCCTCGACCGCGGCGACCATTGGCAGGAGATCAGTCCCGACCTGACCACGAACGAGGACGCGAAGCAGCACGGCGAGGGCAACATCAACTACTGCACGCTGACGACGCTGGCCGAATCGCCGGTCGCGCCGGGCGTCATCTGGGCGGGTTCGGACGACGGCAAGGTCCAGGTGACGAAGGACGGCGGAGCGACCTGGCTCGACCGGACGGCCAAGCTGGCCGCGGCCGGCGGCCCGGCCAACTTCTGGGTGAGCCGCGTCCTCCCGTCGCCCCACGCCGCGGGCACGGCCTTCGTGGCCAAGACCGGCTGGCGCCTCGACGATTACCGCGTCTCCATCCACAAGACGACCGACTTCGGCGAGACCTGGACCTCGATCGCCGGGAACCTTCCCGCCGGGAGACCGGTCAACGTCGTCATCCAGGACCGCAAGAACCCCGATCTCCTCTTCGTCGGGACGGAATGGGGCGTTGACGTCACGCTCGACGGCGGGACAAGCTGGCTCCCGTTCAAGGCGGGCCTGCCCTCGGTCAAGGTCACCGACCTCGTCATCCACCCGCGCGAGAACGATCTCGTCGTGGCGACCTACGGGCGCGGCCTGTACGTCGTGGACATCTCGCCCCTTCAAGAAATGACGGCCGGAGTCCTCGACGAAGACGTTCATCTGTTCGATATCGAGCCCAGGACCCAGCGGGTGACCGCGGCGCTCGGGAACTACCAGCTTCTGGGGGACGGCCACCTCCTGACGCCCAACGAGCCGAATGCCTTCGCCATCAATTATTACCTCAAGGCCAAGATCGACAGCCCGGTCAAGGTCACCGTCTCCGGCCCCGAAGGAGACGTCCTGGTCGAGTCCGAGGGTAAGGGCGAGGCAGGGATCAACACCGTGAGCTGGGACATGCGGCCCCGCCGGCCGGGCCGGAAGTCCGGCCCCGGCGTGTCCCCCGGTTTCGGGGGAGGACCGCGGTTGGCCGCGCCGGGCGAGTACGCCGTCACGCTCGAGGCCGCCGGGAAGAAGCAGGTGAAAAAAGCGGTCATCCGCTATCGCCAGGGTTGGACCGTGGGGCCGACCCCCGTCGTCATCCGCTAAAGGGAAAAAGGGGGAAGAACCCGCAGGTGCGGGACGCGGGCCTTCCCCCGGCGGCGCTTCGGCAGACGCTAGAAGTCGAAATCCAGCAGCAGCGTGAACAGGTTGTCCGTGATCGGAGCGACGGACCCGACGCGGCGATGCGTGAACTCGGCGTGGATGGCCACGTTGACCGCCGACCAGCTGCCCAGGTAATAGCGCACGAGGGCCGAACAGGCGTCAAGCTTGTGGACGGCGTTGTAATCCGGCGGCCGGACCCAGTTGTACATGAGCGAGGCGACGAGCCGGTTGTCGGGCAGGCCCGCCCAGTCGAGCTCGGCGACGCCGCCCCAGAACGCGTAATTGAGGGTCGGCTCGAAGTCGTTGAAGTCGCGGTTGTCCACGCCGCGAAAGGCCATGCCCTGGAGGTTGAAGGTCCTCCAGTTCAGGCTGATGTCGCCGCCGAAACGGTAGTAGGTCCGGTTGTCGACGCCGTTGACGTCCCCGACGGGCGAGATGATCGGGACGATGAACCTTGTCGGCTGCCAGCCCAGGTAGCCGAAGACGCCGATGCGCTGTCCGGCCGACTGGCCTTCGCCCTTGCCGAAGGTCTTGGACAGGGCCAGATAGACGTCGTTGAACTTGTTGTTGTCGGGATTGGCCCCGGTCCCGTTGATGTAGCCCAGGGCGTACTTGAGGCCGGGCTTGAAGCGGCCCGTCGCCTCGATGCCGATCTGGTTGGCCGAGAAATCGAAGCTGTTCCGGGTGCCGGCGAAGCTGTAGATCTCATACGGCTGAAGGATGTAATAGCTGCGCTTGGAGCTGATCAACTGGAAGCCGGGCTCGAAGCGGCCGATGCGCAGGTTGAGCTTGTCCCGGACGATATTGCTGAAGACGACGGCGGCCGATTCGATGGCCGCGAGCTGGGCCGGATTGTTCCCCGTGCCCGGCCCGGTGTAATCGGCGGCCGGCTCGTCGATCCGGGGCGTGTAGATGAACATGTAGGAGATGTTCTTGTGGAGGACGCCTCCCGAGAGGAGGTCCAGATTGTAGATGTGGAAGCCGCCCGCGGACTGCCCGCCGGTGCCATAGAGGCTGTAGCCTGCCGTCGTGCGCATGGCCAGCGGGAATGCGGTTTCAAAGACGGTCTTTTCCAGGCCCTGCTGGCCCGGGATCTGGTAGCCGTTGTCGCGGAAGCGCTGGCCGAAGTCGTTGAGCTTGGTGAACCCGACGTGGCACATGTTGCAGTTGAAGCCGTGCTTGCGGGCGAAGGCCGGGATGGCCAGCGCGGTCTGGCCGAGGACGAGAAGGGCGAAAGAGACGGCGAAGAGGATCGTCAGTTTCTTTTTCATGGCTCCCTCCTCAACGCGGCAGGTCCCGCGGATCGATGGGCTTGACGGCGGCCACTTCCGGGTTGAGGCTGTCGAGCGCCTTGATGAAGGCCACGAGCGCGGCCTTCTCGTGCTTCGACAGGCCCAGCGGCACCATGAGCGGGTCGAGGTTCGGGTCCTGGCCGCCGCCCTTGTTATAAAAATCGATCAGGGATTCGAGCGTCTTTTCCGAACCGTTGTGCAGGTAGGGGGCCCGCCGGGCCGCGTCGCGCATCGTGGGCGTCTTGAAAGCGCCCTTGTCCCTGGGGTTCTTGGTCACGTCGTAACGCCCGAGGTCGGGATTCTTGGGGTCCCGGGGCGGGACGCCGAGGTTGTGGAAGCGGCCGTCGCTGAAGTAGGGGCCCCAATGGCAGGCTGTGCAGTGGCCCTTGCCGTTGAAGATTTCGAGACCCTCCTTCTCCAGCGGGGTCAGGGAGCCGTGGTCGCCGCGGGCGTAGCGGTCGAAGCGCGAGTCCGTCGTGACGACCGTCCGCTCGAACGCGGCGATGGCCTCGGCGACCTGGTCCACCGTGATCGGGCCCTCGCCGTACACGGCCTTGAACTCCGCCTGGTAGGCGGAGATCCCGGAGACGGTCTGGATCATGGCCTGGTGCGTGTTGCCCATCTCGATGGGGTTCTGGATGGGGCCCTTGGCCTGGTCCTCGAGCGAGGGCGAGCGGCCGTCCCAGAACTGAAGCGGGCTGTACGCCGCATTGGACACGGGCGGGGCCCGCCGGCCGCCGCGCTGGCCGCGGATGCCCGCGCTGGTCGGGCCTTCATCCGACCAGCCGAGGGCCGGATCGTGGCACGTGGCGCAGCTGACCGTGCCGTCGGCGGAGAGCCGGGGATCGAAGTAGAGCTCCTTGCCCAGCCGGATCTTCGCGGACGACGGCGGGTTGCCGGGCGGCGCGACGACGGGCGGCAGCGGCCCGAGCGGCTGGGGGCCCAGCACTTGGGCGTTGATCTGGGTGATCGGGGGGGCCTTCTGGTCGGCGGGGCCCGGAACGGCCGCCGCCAGCAGTATGACCGCCAGGGCCATGAGGCAGAGTCTTCTTTTCATGTTCCCTCCTTCGATGACTGAGCTCCCGTGAAGCCGATTCCGGGATCTCTTCTTATCAATAAGGGATTTGGGCCTGGCCTGTCAAGGAAGATCCGCGGCTTGACAGGGGGCCGGGCCGGCCCTATGATGGCTCACTGCGAGTCCGGATCCCTTTCTCCGCGGGCTTCTCTCGAGGCCCGGCGAGGATCGACGTCATGAAAGGTTCACAAGCGGCGGCCTTCGCGGCGCTGGCCTTCGTCCTGATCGTTCCCGATCAGGCCGCGGCCCAGGGCCCCAGAGACTATCCCATCGCGCCTGTGCCGTTCACCGCGGTCAGGCTCACGGATGCGTTCTGGGCGCCGCGGATCGAGACGAACCGGACGGTCACGATCCCGGCCATC
>JBAVUQ010000259.1:0-2931 GCA_049696855.1 Candidatus Aminicenantales bacterium | reverse complement strand
GAAGCCCATGGCGGCACTGTGGATGTGGAAAGCCGCGAGGGGGAGGGATCCACCTTCACCTTCACCCTGCGCCGGGCCGACCGGTTCCCGAAGGAAGAGGCCGCTTGATGATCGACGCGCTCCTGATCCTGCTGACGGTCCTCTTCTTCGGCCTATGCGCCCTGTACGCCAGGGCGTGCGAAAGGCTTTGACCATGGCCAACGTCATCGGGCTCATCGTCGGCATCCTGCTCCTCGGCTATCTTCTCTTGAGCGTCCTGCGGCCGGAGAAGTTCTAATGAGGGAATGGCCATGAACCTTTACGGCTGGCTTCAGCTGGTTCTCTTCATCGGCCTGGTCTTCGCCGTCGCGAAGCCTGTGGGTCTCTACCTCGTCCGGGTCCTCGAGCCCGAGGGGAAGACCTGGCTGGACCGCCCGATCAAGCCGGTCGAGCAGCTCATCTATCGGGTCCTCCGCGTCGACCCGAAGGTCGAACAGGATTGGCCGCGCTATGCGATGTCCCTTCTCGTCTTCAGCCTGGCCGGCATGCTGTTCACTTACGCCGTGCTTCGGCTTCAGCATCTCCTGCCCCTCAATCCTCAACACTTCGGGCCCGTCCGGGCCGACCTGGCCTTCAATACCGCGGCCAGCTTCACAACCAATACGAACTGGCAGAACTACGCGGGAGAGTCCACACTGTCCTACTTTTCGCAGATGGTCGGGCTCGTTTTCCACAACTTTGTCTCGGCGGCTGCCGGCATCGCGGCGGCCGCGGCCCTGGTGCGTGGGATCGCCCGGCATTCGGCCAAGACCCTTGGCAACTTCTGGGTCGACCTCGTCCGGATCAACCTCTATATCCTTCTGCCGATTTCGATCGTCTTCTCGCTCTTCCTGACCTCGCAGGGGATGATCCAGAACTTCAAGCCGTCTGTCCAAGCCGCGACGATCGAGAGCGCGACGGGGCTCTCGCCGGATCCTCCAGGGGCCGTCCAGACCATCGCCCAGGGCCCGGTGGCTTCCCAGGCGGCCATCAAGATACTCGGGACAAACGGCGGCGGCTTCTTCAACGCCAACGCCGCCCACCCGTACGAGAATCCCACTCCGCTGTCGAACTTCATTCAGATGCTCTCCATCTTTCTTATCCCCAGCGGCCTGACCTATTACCTCGGCCGGAAGGTCAGGAACCAGAAACACGGCTGGGCCGTCTGGAGCGCCATGGCCATCCTTTTCCTGGCCGCCGCGCTGGTCTGCTGGAAGGCCGAAGCCGCCGGCAACACGCGTCTTCAAGCTCTCGGAGTCGACGCGGCCGGAGGCAACATGGAGGGCAAGGAGGTCCGCTTCGGCATCGCCGGCTCGAGTCTCTTCGCCACGGTCACGACCGCCGCCTCGTGCGGAGCGGTCAACGCCATGCACGACTCGTTCACGCCGCTCGGCGGCCTGGTCCCGCTCGTCAACATCCAGCTGGGCGAGGTCGTCTTCGGCGGGGTCGGTTCGGGCCTGTACGGGATGCTCGTCTTTGTCATCCTGGCCGTCTTCCTCACCGGCTTGATGGTCGGACGGACGCCCGAGTATCTGGGCAAGAAGATCGAATCCTATGACGTGAAGGTATCCGTCCTGGCCGTGCTGATCCTGATCTTCTCGATCCTCGGGTTCTCCGCCTGGGCCGCGACCAGCCGGTGGGGCCTGGCCGGGCTCGCCAACTCCGGCCCGCACGGCCTGAGCGAGATCCTCTACGCTTTCTCCTCCGGCACGGGCAACAACGGCAGCGCCTTCGCGGGCCTCAACGGCAACACGCCCTTTTATAACATCACCCTGGCTCTGGCCATGCTCTTCGGCCGGTTCATCATGATGGTTCCTGTCCTGGCCTTGGCCGGGAACATGGCCCGGAAGAAGCTCGTTCCACCGAGCGAAGCGAGCTTCCCCGCGAGCGGCCCGACGTTCGTCATCATCCTCATCGGGACCGTCCTCATTGTCGGCGCCCTGACCTTTCTGCCGGCCCTGGCTCTCGGTCCCATCGTCGAGCATCTCCTGATGACCGGATCCGGGGTCCTGTATTAGGGGAGGAAGACGTGGCCGCAACGACCCGCAAGCTCCTTGACCCGGACATGATCGGCCGGGCGGCGCTCGATGCCGTCAAGAAGCTGAATCCGGCTCACTTGCTGAAGAATCCCGTCATCTTCGTCACCGAGGTCGGCGCCCTGCTGACCACCCTGGGTCTGGTCCTGCGGTCGAAGAGCGAGCCGGCTGGCTTCGTGCTCCAGGTCTCGGTCTGGCTGTGGTTCACGGTTCTCTTCGCCAATTTCGCCGAAGCGATGGCCGAAGGCCGGGGAAAGGCCCAGGCCGACGAGCTCCGCAAGACGCGGGCCTCCACCACGGCCCGCCTCCTTCGGCCTGATGGATCGGTCGAGTCCCTCCCCTCCGAGCGCCTGCGGAAGGGCGACTTGATCATCGTCTCCGCCCGCGAGATCATCCCGGCCGACGGGGAGATCATCGAGGGCGCGGCCATGGTGGACGAATCCGCCATCACGGGCGAGTCCGCCCCGGTCATCCGCGAGGCGGGCGGCGACCGGAGCGCGGTCACGGGCGGGACGCGCGTCCTGTCCGATCGCATCAAGGTCCGCGTCACGGCCGACCCCGGGACGAGCTTCCTCGACCGGATGATCGGGCTGGTCGAGGGAGCGCGGCGGCAGAAGACGCCGAACGAGATCGCGCTGACCATTCTCCTTTCGGCCCTGACGATCATCTTCCTCGTGGTTATCATGTCCCTGAAGCCGTTCGGCCGGTACTCCGGCGTCGAATTGACGACGACCGTGCTCATCGCCCTCCTCGTTTGCCTGATCCCGACGACGATCGGCGGCCTGCTGAACGCCATCGGGATCGCCGGCATCGACCGGATGGTCCAGAAGAACGTTCTGGCCATGAGCGGGCGGGCCGTCGAAGCCGCGGGCGACGT
>JBAVUQ010000258.1:0-3770 GCA_049696855.1 Candidatus Aminicenantales bacterium | reverse complement strand
GAAGGTCGTCAAATCCCATCCGGCCGGGATCCTCATCGATTTCTGGGCGACCTGGTGCGTGCCCTGCCGCAAGGCCATGCCGCACATGCAGAAGCTCAACGAGACCTACAAGCCCGCCGAGGGCCAGTCGGACGGCGGCCTCCGCGTCATCGGCATCGCGCTCGACGACGCCGGCGGCAAGGTCGTCAGGCCCTTTTATGCCAAGCTCAAGATCACCTATCCGATGCTGGCCGACGCGCCGTCCGCGACCGCCGCGCCCGGCGTCGCCGCGACGGCCAAGGACATGAAGAAGCGATACGGCGTTCAGGAGATCCCGGTCGTCTATCTGATCGATTCGACCGGAACCATCACCCACGCCCACGTCGGCTTCAAGGAAGAGTTCATCGCCGAGCTCGACGCGGCGGTCAAGTCCGTCCTCGGAGGAGCCGCCCGGTGAGGCGCCGGCTGCCCTGGGTCCTGCTTGCCGTTTCCCTCGGCGTCATGGTCGCGGGACTCCTTCTCGGCGAGTACCGGACCGTCCTCGAGAAGGCGATCACCGTCTGTCTCGACTGCATCGGGATCGGCTGAGCGCGACCATGGGCCCCAAGAACAAAGCCTCGGCCCCGCGCAAGCCCCGCGACCGGAGGCCCTGGTACCAGGCCGCCTTCGCCCTCGGCCTCAATGCCTGGATCCCGTCGTGGTTCAAGGGCGAGATCTTCCAGGGCGGCATCAAGGGCATCTGCGTCCCGGCCCTTAACTGCTATTCCTGCCCCTCGGCCCTGGGCGCCTGCCCCATCGGGGCCATGCAGACGTTCTTCGGCGGCCTGCGCTTCAATCTGTCGATCGCCGAGAAGAAGTTCGGCCTCTATGTCGCCGGCTTCCTCGCCGTCGTCGGCAGCGCCGTCGGCCGCATGCCCTGCGGCTGGGTCTGCCCGTTCGGCTTCCTCCAGGAGCTCATCTACAAGATCCCGTCGCGAAAGCTCCGGCTGCCCCGCTTCATGACCTATTTCCGCTACGTGGTCCTCGTGACCATGGTCGTCGCCCTGCCGCTCCTCATCGTCGACCAGTTCGGCTACGGCCAGACCTGGTTCTGCAAATGGATCTGCCCGGCCGGGACGTTCGAAGCCGGCATCCCTCTCATTCTCCTCAAGGCGGACCTTCGGCCCCTCGTCGGGTTCATGTACTACTGGAAGATCGGGCTGCTCGTCCTCTTCCTCGGCTGGTTCGTCGTGACCCAACGGCCCTTCTGCCGGACGGTCTGTCCGCTCGGCGCGTTCTGGGGGCTGTTCAACAAGGGCAGCCTCTTCCGCATGACCGTCGACGACGAGAAATGCACGCTCTGCGACAAGTGCCGGGAGGATTGTCCGGTCGATATCAAGATCTACGAGTCGGCCAACTCGCCCGACTGCGTGCGCTGCCTAAGGTGCGTCTCGTCCTGCAAGTTCGGGGCGATCAGCTACGAATTTCTCGGAAAGAAAGAAGTCGCGCCGGACCTGCGGGTCAAAGACCGGCAGGGAGCGGAGTCCTCATAGCGAATATTAAAAGCGGCGGAGCGGCTCGGAGCCGCGCTTTTAAGAAATATATGAAGAGAGCGGATTCCCGCCGCGACAGGTTTTCTCAACCGGCATATATGAAATGTCGCCTAGGATTCCGCCTCTCTTTGGGCACTCCATTAAGCAAAACCGCTTGCAAAAGAATGCTGTATATCTGATATTATTTATCCGGAAAGGGACGGAAGAATGATGCACCGATGCCGAGGCGGCTGCAAGTTCTGGATTGTTATCCTACTGCTATTGTTCATTGCGTGCGCACCGAGGGTGCGGACAATGGGAAGCCCGTCATCCCCAACGCCCGAAAGCGAAAAAACAGCCCTTCCCATTGACCGATCAGAATGGTCTTGGGTAGATCGCCAAGGGAGAATCCGGACCTATCAACAGACACAGGATAAGATCCGTGAGATCATGAATGAACACGGTGTCCAAGGGCTTTCCATCACTCTGAAACAAGGAAGAGCCTGGAGTGACAATCCTGACGTTTTTAGTTTCTATATGGGATTCGAGGACCTTGGATCTCAGAAGCCAATCGACGCAATGACCGTCTTCCGGGCCGACCGACTCGGACAGACCGTCGTCGCTTATCTAGTCATGAGACTCGTAACCGACGAGCAACTTGACCTCGATCGGCCGCTGTCCAAATATTTATCAAGATCCGCTGTTGAAGATTCAGTTTATAGGGAGTTAGCGAGGGATCGTAGATACTCACATCTGACAGCAAGACGAATACTGAGCCATCAAAGCGGACTGGCGGGCTCACTGTCTGACCATCCCGAAAGGAAGCCCCTCTTTATCGCCTCGCCGGGAAAGGGTTTCGTGTACTCAGATGAGGCGTACAGTTTCCTTCAATTCGTTCTGGAACAGAAGTTCGGCAAGAGCCTCGACGAGCTGGCGCAGATATATGTTTTCAGCCCCCTCGAGATGAAGCGCACGAATTTCTCGCGATCAGCTCATTTCAACGGCCAGGTCATGGCACCTCCCGATACAAGTTCCAGTAGAGATCGTTCGGATTCAACCTCCCCTTGGATCTTCATGACTACCTCCTCGGACTTTACGAAGTTTATGTGGACTGTAAGGCTTGAGAATCCATATCTATCCCACGAAGCGTTCATGTCGTATATCGTTTATCCGACGGCTAAAATCCATTCTCGATCAATATTGAATACCACCCCTTCCGAGGGCAATCCTGCTCGTCCTAAAAAGTTAGCCTGGTGCCTGGGGTGGGGAACTTACCAAATCCCAAGAGTCATACTCGGGGCCTGTTCTTTCATCGGGCAAAAGAGCCGAGGGATGGAATCGTACGCGACCATCTTTGAATCTCAGCATTCCACGGCCTTAACGATATTTTTGGTTTCATCATCGTCCAGATCGTGTGCTCCTTTAATCTTGAAAGAGTTCCTGGGCGATATAGAAAGTCCTCTATCATGGCTTGGCTTCTGAGCGTCCGGAACACCTCGAAGTATCATTCCTTTCTAAAGCTCAGAATATCGCCGGGTTGACAGTCCAGGACCTCGCAGATCTTTTCGAGAGTCGAGAACCTGATCGCCCTGGCGTGGCCTTGCTTGAGGATCGAGAGGTTGGCCATCGTGATGCCCACCTTCTCCGAGAGTTCGGTCAGCGACATCTTCCGCTTGACCATCATCAGGTCGAGATTGACTTCGATTGGCATGAGTCTACCTCAAACGGTTAGGTTCTGATCCTGCTGGAGCCGAACCCCAACCTCAATGACTCTGGCGATAACGAGGAACCCGAATCCAAGGAGCAGCGTGCTCAGGCCGCTAAGAATCATCCCTATTACGGCCTTTGAAAGGAAGCCCGCTGGCGCGGGGTACGGAAGAGGGAACGAGGAGAAGGCATTGACGACCGCATTGATGGCTGCCAGGCAAAGAACAGCGTAGCCGATCCTTCGGATATAACGAGGGCTTTTGGGGCTAAAGGGCTCGCCTCGGGAAATAACGCTGATGAGCTTAAAGATATTGTAGGCTATGAAACAATAGATCGTCCCGGGCCCGAGGCGGTCAAAAATAAAGCGAATAATGCTCATGAAAGGTAACGCGGAAGGCAGGTCGGCGAGAGAAGGAAACACCGTTGCCATGAAGACGAGGGTCACCGCTATCATAAGGCCATAAAGGAGGAGCAGCGCGATGAGCACTACCCGTAGCGCCTTGACCTCGGAGCTTGCCCGCGGAATCGAATTTCCGGTCATTTTAGCCTCCTTGATTATCGCTTATCAATAAT
>JBAVUQ010000257.1:0-1773 GCA_049696855.1 Candidatus Aminicenantales bacterium | reverse complement strand
GGCCGCTATTCGACGGCGGGGCGGACTCGGGAGACGCAACTGACTGGAAGCGGCTTTCGTGCCAGGATATTTCCGCCTTCTCGGCAGGCCGGGAAATTGACCCCCTCTCGGGAAAAAACGGGGATTCAGGGTCGGCGGCGATTCGGATGGCGTGGAGAGACAGATAGAGCCGTCTTCCGGCCCCTGAAACAGGCCCGAAAAACGGCACTTTTCCTGTTAAGCAGTATTTCCCTGAAGGTTGAGAAGATCATTTCAGGAGACGTTCTGTTATTTGGGGCAGGGCCTTCATGACGAAGTCCGGGATGTTTGGCATAAGGCTTGCAACACCTTCATCTGCGGCGGGCGAAGCCTGGGGCCGGCATCGGTCTCGGGTCAGGAGGGATAACGCATGGCCAACCGTAAGAAAAAAGTGATTCTGATCGCCGGGGGAGCGATCCTGGCCGTCATCGTCCTCGTCATCCTCGCCCTCCTGTTCGGCCACAAAGTCGTCAAATCCCGGATGGAAGCGACCGCATCGAAGGCCTTGGGAATGGATGTCCATGTGCGAGGCGATGTGAACGTCTCTTTTTTCCCGGCTTTCGGCGCTTCGCTCACGGACATCAGGATCACGAACGGCGGCTCCGACGTCGCGACCGTGGCCAGCATGAAACTGGGCCTGAAGCTCCTGCCGCTCATCACGGGCAGGGTCAGGATCAGCCGGATAGAGATCATCAAACCCGCCGTCTCCATCCTCCGCCAGAAAGATGGAAAGCTCAATATCGTCATGCCCAAAGGCCATTGGTCTGGCGATCCCTTTTCGCTGAGCAAGCTGGCCGTTTCCCAAGGAAGCCTGCTCTTTACCGACCATAAGACCGGCGGGGTCATTGAGCTGGAGGGTTTCGATATGACGGCCGAAAACCTCTCGGCCGGGCGGACGGCGGACGGGGGCTTGTTGAAGACCCTGTCGTTCAGCAGTGATGTCCGGTGCCGCACGGTCAAGGCCGGGGGCCTGGCGATGGCCGACCTGGTCATGAGCGTGGCGGGCAGGCAAGGCGTTTTCGATGTCAGCAAGGCCCGCATGAACGCCTTCGGCGGGCCGGGCAACGGCACCCTCCACGCGGATTTCACGGGGGCCGAGCCTCGATTCAAGATCCTTCTAGCCGTGAAGCAGCTCAAGATCGGGCAATTGCTGCAGGAATCCCCGAACGCGAGGCACATGGAAGGGCTGGCCGACCTCTCCGTGGACTTGACCGCGAAGGGGAAGCCTTTTGTCGAAGCGAAACGATCCCTCAGCGGCCAGGCTTCCCTGAGCGGCGAGAACATCGCGGTCAACGGCATCGATATCGACGATTTGATCATGTCGCTCCTCCGGAGCCGGAGGTTCAGCCTCGTGGATGTCGGGTCGTTCTTCCTCGCGGGTCCCCTGGGGCCGGCTCTCACAAGGGGCTACCGTTTCGCCGACCTTTTCCAGGATTCCCGGGGAGGGAAAGGAGTCATCGCCAAGCTGGTCTCGGTCTGGAAGGTCGAAAACGGCGTGGCCGAGGCGGTCGATGTCGCCATGGCCACACAGAAGCGCCGGATCGCCATGAAGGGCGGGCTGAATTTCAACGACAACCGCTTTGAGGACGTCGTCGTGGCGGTCGTCGATCAGCACGGCTGCGCGGTCCTCTCGCAAAAAGTCCGCGGACCGTTCGACCGTCCGGAGATCGGCAACATCAACGTCTTCAAGTCGCTCACCAGCCCCGTGGCGAACCTGTTGAGGAGCGCGGTGAAATTGTTCAGCAACAAGCCCTG
>JBAVUQ010000256.1:0-3999 GCA_049696855.1 Candidatus Aminicenantales bacterium | reverse complement strand
TCGGCCGAGCCGAGCACCGGGGCGAGGAGGCTTTCGATGCCGGGCCCGTACGAGGCGAGGGCCGCCTGGGCCTCGGCCACCGTCATGGGATTGGCCAGAAGGCGCAGGATGAGCGGGATATGTTCGGGCCGGCGATGGACGGCGGCGCTGTTCAGGGCATAAAGGGCGACCTCGGACGAGGGGTCCTGAAGGAGGCGGGCCAGGGCGTCGAGCGTCGAAGGGCTCGGCACCATCCGGCTGATGCTGTTGGCGGCTTCGATCCGGTCGAGCTCGGAGGCCGAAGCCGCGATAGACCCGAGGCGTTCGTCCATGATCTTCTGATAGGAGGGCAGAAGGTAGATGAGACCGATCTCCTTCTGGAACTCGGTGTCGGTGATGGCCTCCTCGAGGCCGGGGTAGAAGACCCCGCCGCCGACGTCGAGCAGGGCATCCATGGCCCGGGCCTTGAGCTCGTCCCGCTTGATGCCGAGGAGCTCCTTGAGCTCGGGGGTCAGGCTGTTCGTCCGGACGAGGTTGAAGACGTTCATGTAGTAGAGGGTCGTGCTCCGTTCGCGGCTCTGGATGGCCTCGAAGACCTCGCGGACGAGCTTCTCGTCGATGTGCGTGTCGACGACCTGCTGACCGTCCATCCAGAGCTGCCCGAGGTCTTTCTTCAGGACCGCCGGGTAGGCCCTGTAGACGAGCCGGGTCAGGGCCAGCCAGAGGAGGAGGAAGAAGAGGGCCACGAGGCCGATCTCCCGGATGATGGCCAGCGGCTGGTCGATTCGGTACTCGAAATGCCGGACATAGAAGAGGGCCAGGAAGAGAGCGGCGCCGAGGCCTGTGGCGAACTTGCTGACGAACATGTCGATGAAGATCTTGGCCCGGTACTTAACCCCGGGGGCGACCGGGACATAGAGGAGCTCGCGGACGGACTGGCTGAGGGTGTTGTCGAACGTCTTGTCGCTCCCCCGAACGACCCAGGCCCAGGCCAGCATGGCCCCGAGAGGGATGAGGAACACGGCCGCGGACCCGACAAGGAGGACGATCGGCGCGAGCGAGATGGCCCAGCGAATGCCGTACGATTTGAGCACGCGGCCGGTGGTGAAGAGGTGGAAGACCGTCGAAACGACCAGGATGACCAGGAAGAAGACGGCGATGGAAGAGGTTCTCGCCTGGGCGTTGGGGAAGACGAAGTTGACGACCGTCTTGAACTGGTAGTTGATGAGGGACCCGGCGACCATGGCCGCGGCCAGCATCGAGGCGAGCAGCAGAAGATAGCGGTCCCGCCGGATGGTCCGGAAGCTCTCCAGGTAACCGACCTTCGAGGTCGGGGCGATGCGAACGTCCCCGGCGGCGGCGTCGATCTTGCGCTGCCCGGCGTAGACGACGTTGACCGCCACCACGGCCAGGACGAGGAGGACGGGACAGACGAGGAGTAGGTCCTCGGGCTGGATGACCCGGGCGAAGGTGGCCAGCGCGGCGGCGCCCGAGCCGGCGATGCCGCCGAAGAGGCCTCCGGTGACAAAGAGGCCGACGAGCCTCTTCGCCTGGTGCGGGTTGAAAACGTCGTTGACGGAGATCCAGAACTGGGTCACGGACATGGAGATGAAGATGTCGGCCCAGAAGCAAAAGGCGATCACGACGACGGAGAAATTGTCTTTGATCAGCTGCTCGGCCCTGAGGAGGAAGGCGAACCCGGACGGGTCGGCCACCGGCGACGCGACCAGCCCTTTCATGCGCAGCTCGAAGAGGTACCAGAAGACGAAGACGCTGGCGACGAAGAACAGGAGCGAGGCTGTCAGGTAGGTTTGCCGCGGCAGGCGGTCGAGGAGACGGGCGTTGAGGGCGACGACAAAGCCGATGAGCAGGGCCGTGGCCAGGTCGGCATACGACCACCAGCTGGGCCGGGTGAAGCCGATCAGGAAGCTCTCCTTGACCGGCTTGATGATGTAGAAGGTGGCGGTGATCAGGAAAAAGAGCGCCGCCAGGGACAGCGCGGCCCGGGCCTCGCGGCCGCGGACGTCCCCGAATCCTTTCAGGAACCTTTCGAGCCGCCCGTCGGGCACTCCTCGCCTCCCACCCTCAGGTCCCCGGAAGCTCAGGACGTGCCAAAGCTCTCCAGGGCCTTGTCGCAATCCTCGTGGATCTCGAGGACCTTGTGCAGCATGGTGATCTGGAAGATGAGGAGGAGCTTGTGGGAGATCCGGCACAGCTTGAGCTTGCCGCCGAGGTTTTGCGTCGAGATATAGCTGGCCAGGATCTGGCCCACCCCGAAGCTGTCGATGAACTCCACGCCGGCGAGGTTGAGCAGGACGTTCCTTCGGCCGCGGTTGAGCTGGGCCTCGACCAGGCTGTGGAGGGTCTCCTGAGGGGTGTCGGTGCGGCGGATCTCCCCCTCGATGTCAAAGACCGCGATGCTGCCGATCTCGCGTGTTCTGATGACCATAGGCGTTTTTCTAAGTACCCTGTTTATCAAAAGGCCCCCCCAAAGTCAATCAGATGGGGTAAAATTGGGGGCGAAAGGAGTTCCCATGCCACTCGTCGAAATCCACCTGCTCGAGGGCCGCACGGACGATCAGAAGAAGGCCCTGCTCACGGCGGTCACCGCGGCCGTGCACGATTCGATCGGCGCCCCGCTCGAATCGATCCGGGTGTGGGTCCAGGAGTTCACCCCGAACGAATACATGATCGCCGGCGTTCTCGCTGCCGAGCGCAAGAAATAGCGTCAGTCCTTCGCCCCCGCCTCGCTCGAAGGCCGGGCGAACCGCTTGCGCACGAGATAAACCGGGATGCCCAGGAGGACGATGAGCAGTCCGGGGACGGTATATTTCGCTTTGAAAATGAGCAGGTCGACCGCGATGGCCGCGGCGACGAGGACATAGAGCGCAGGCACGACCGGATAGCCCCAGGCCTTGTAGGGCCTCTCCCAATCGGGGTGCTTCTTGCGCAGGATGAAGATCCCCGAGACGATCAGGACAAAAAAGACGAGCACCGCGAAAATGACGTAGTCCAGGAGCTCGCTGTAAGTGCCGCTCAGGCACAGGAGCGAAGCCCAGACGCACTGGACGACCAGGGCCGTGCCCGGCACCGACCTGCTGTTGAGCTTGCCGGTCGATTTGAAGAACAGCCCATCCTTGGCCATGGCGTAATAGACGCGGGCGCCGGACAGGATCAGACCGTTGTTGCAGCCGAAGGTGGAGATCATGATCAGAACGGCCATGATGACGGCTGCCGGGCCGCCGAAAATCATCTCCGCCGCCGCGGTCCCGACGCGGTCGAACTGGGCGAACTGGACGCCCCGGCCGATGACGTCGGCCGCCTCGGGACTGCCGTGGACGGGCAGGGTGACGACGTAGGCGACGTTGGCCAGGAAATAGAGGAGGATGACGATCCCGGCCCCGAGGACGAGGCTCAGGGGGATGTTCCGCTTGGGGTTCTTGACCTCTCCGGCGATGTAGGTCACGGTGTACCAGGCGTCCGAGGCGAAGAGCGAGCCGACCATGGCCGCGCCGATCGCCGCCAGTACCATGATGCCCGACAGGGGCTCGACGGAGGCGATCTGGCCGCCGGCCATGTGGGTCCAGCTGGCCTTCCAGAAGACCGCCAGGTTGGCCTTGATGGCCGCGGCGTTGGCTCCGACGATGAAGCCGAGGAGGATGAGCCCGGACAGGGCGACGGTCTTGGTCACGGTGAAGAGGCCTTGGATGGTCTTTCCCGTCCGCAGGCCGCGCATGTTGAGGGCGGTCAGGACGACGATGCTGACGATGGCCAGAAGCTGGGCGGCCGAGATCTTCAGCCCCAGGACCGTCCAGAGGATGTGCTTCTCGCTGAACCAGGGGATGATGAGGCCGGTGAACTTGGCGAAAGCGACGCCGACGGCCGCGATCGTCCCGGTCTGGATGACGAGGAAGGTCGTCCAGCCGTAAAGGAAGCCGATGAGAGGGCTGTAGGCTTCGCGCAGGTAGACGTAGAGCCCGCCGGCGTGGGGCATCATCCCGGCCAGCTCGCCGTAGCTCA
>JBAVUQ010000255.1:0-13935 GCA_049696855.1 Candidatus Aminicenantales bacterium | reverse complement strand
TGACGGCGAAGCCCCGCCCCCCGATCCACTTGCGGGCAAAGTCTTCGCTAAAGGGCTCTTTCTTAAAGGTTTTCGCGGTCAGGTTGACTCGAAGGAATTGGCCGGTCCAACCATTCATGATGGCGTCCTTTCCGAGGCGATGAATACCCCTTCATCCTAAACGGAGGGGGCCTTTTGAGTCAAGGACTTCCAGGCGGGAAATGGGGGATGGGCGAAATCACCCGGATTTTCGTATAATAGGTGACGGAGGCCGTGAAGCCTCCGCCGAGAGGAGAATTGATATGGCCAAAAGGCTTTACCGTTCGACCACCCAGAAAATGCTCGCCGGCGTTTGCGGCGGCCTGGCGGAATACTTCGATACGGACGTTTCGATCATCCGCCTCCTGATCGTAGGACTAGCCCTGGTCACGGCCTTCTTTCCCATGTTCTTCTTCTACATCATCGCCTGGATCGTCGTCCCCCTGGGCCCGCCCAAGGCCCAATCCTGAGCCTCTCCGGTCCGGGGAGCCGGGGGCGGTCGCGGCCGTTGACTTACAGTCAGAGTTCCGCTATAACCTAACTTGCTTTCAAGATGGGCATGAAGAGCGCTCTCGAGATTCCTTTCAAACACATCGCCGTCGAGGGCGTCTTTCGTTCGAGGAAGACCCAATTGGCCAACGTCCTGGCCCAGAGGATCGGGGGCAAGGTCGTCCTCGACAACGTCGGCAACCCCTACCTCAAGGATTTCTACGCCGAAAGGGACGGCTCGGCCTTCCTGACCCAGCTCGTTTTTCTGGCCAACCGCTACAATCAGCAGGTCCGCCTCCTCCAGAGGGACCTGTTCGTCGACCGGATCATCTGCGACTACCTCTTCGAAAAGGACAAGATCTACGCCTACCAGACGCTGTCCGACGACGAGCTCCTGGTCTACGAGAAGATCTATGGCATCCTCTCCGAGCGCGTCCCCAAGCCCGACCTGGTCATCTACCTGCAGATATCTCTCGGGTCCCTGTCCCGGCGCATCGCCAAGGAAGGCGATTCGATCGAGAAGAACATTTCCGAGAAGTACCTCGAGGACGTCGTCGAGGCCTTCGATTACTTCTTCTTCAACTACCAGAACTCGCCCCTGCTCGTGGTCAAGGCCGACGACATCGATTTCAGCCGGGAAGAGGACGTGCTCGATCTCCTCGACCAGCTTCGTGACATGAAGAAGACCTCGCTCTACTACGTTCCCCAGAGCTACGGGGGCAAGGGCCCCAAAAAGGGATAGGCGCACGGATCCGGCCCGGACCCCGCGAAACGCGGGGCTGGGACCGGACAGTTCGCCACGAAATTTCGCTTTACCTCAACCCCGGGGGTAAGCCGGGGTGGGGAGAAAGGACGGATGATGACCAACACGCCGGACGAAAAGATCACTATTCCCTCGCTCCAGGCCAGGAAGGCGGCCGGTCCCAAGATCGTCTGCCTGACGGCCTACGACCACCCGACCGCCAGGATCCTCGACGAGGCCGGGGTCGACCTGATCCTGGTCGGGGACTCCCTGGGCATGGTCGTCCTCGGCTATGAGAACACCGTGCCCGTGACCATGGACGAGATGATCCACCACACCCGGGCCGTGACCCGCGCGGTCAAGCGGGCCCTGGTCGTCGGCGACATGCCCTATTTCTCGTTCCATCTGGGCGCCGACGAGACGATCCGCAACGCCTCCCGTTTCCTCAAGGAGGCCGGCGCCGCGGCGGTCAAGATCGAAGGCGCCTCGCCCAAGCGGCTGAAGCTCGTCGAGGCCATGGTCGAGGCCGAGATCCCGGTCATGGGCCATGTCGGGCTCACGCCCCAGTCGATCCACCACCTCGGCCGCTACCGGGTCCGGGGGACGGCCGCCGCGGGGGCGCGCCGCATCATCGACGACGCGGTCCGCCTCGAGAAGGCCGGCGCTTTCGCCGTCGTCCTCGAATCCGTGCCCGTGGAAGTCGCCGCGGCGGTCACCCGGGCGGTCGGCATCCCCACGATCGGCATCGGGGCGGGGCCCGGCTGCGACGGACAGGTCCTCGTCCTCCACGATATGCTGGGCTTCTCCTCGGGGTATATGCCCAAGTTTGTCCGCAAGTACGCCGACCTCCATGGCGTGATCACCGGCGCCGTCGAGGCCTACGGCGCCGACGTGAGGGAAGGCCGCTTCCCGGACGACGCGACGTCCTACCACCTCAAGCCCGAGGTGGCGGCCGAGCTCGCGCCGAAGAACCGCGGCTCCCGGAAAGCGAAAGCGCCGCGATGAAGGTCATCAAGACCGTCACGACGATGAAAGCCCTGGCCCGCGAGTGGCGGAGGGAAGGGAAGCGCATCGGCTTCGTCCCGACCATGGGCTACCTCCACGAGGGGCATCTCAGCCTCGTCCGTGAATCGAAGGGGCGGGCCGAGGTCACGGTCGTGAGCATCTTCGTCAACCCGACCCAGTTCGGACCGGCCGAAGACTTCAAAAAATATCCCCGGGATCTCGAAAAGGACGCAGCCTATCTGAAGGAGGCCGGGGTCGATTGTCTCTTCTGCCCGGAGACCGCCGAGATCTATCCTCCGGGTTACAGGACCTCCGTGGAGGTCGAGGGCCTTCAGGACCGGCTCTGCGGCAGGTCCAGGCCGGGCCACTTCCGGGGCGTGGCCACGGTCGTCCTCAAGCTGTTCGACATCGTCGGGCCCGACTTCGCGTTCTTCGGGGCGAAGGACGCCCAGCAGCTGCTCATCATCAAGCGGATGACGGCCGATCTCGACCTCGACGTCGAGGTCGTGACCTGCCCGATCGTCCGCGAGCCCGACGGGCTGGCCCTGAGCTCGCGCAACGCCTATCTCGATCCCGAAGGCCGGAAGGCCGCCCGGGTGCTATCGACGAGCCTCCGCTGGGCGGAGAAGGCGGTCGTGGCGGGGGAGAGGGACGCGAAGCGGCTGGTGGCCGGCATTCGTTCCATCCTCGAGGCCGAGCCCCTGGCCCGGATCGATTATGTCGAGGCCGTCGACCCCGAGACGCTCGACTCCGTCTCCGAGATCCGCGGCGACGTCCTCGTCGCCCTGGCCGTCTTCGTCGGCTCGACCCGTCTCATCGACAACCTCCGACTCAGCGTTTGAGGAGAAGCCATGCTCAGAGCTTTCCTGCGGGCCAAGATCCACAGGGCCACGGTCACCTGTGTCGACATCGGCTATGAAGGCAGCCTGTCGCTCGACGAGGACATCCTCGCCGCCGCGGGCCTCCGGCCCTACGAGCGGATCGAGGTCTGGAACGTCACGAACGGCAAGCGCTTCTCGACCTACGCCATCCGCGGCGAGAAGGGCTCCGGCCGGGTGGAGGTCTACGGCGCGGCCGGCCACCAAGTCTCGGTTGGCGACGTCATCATCATCGCCGCCTACGGCTACATGGACGAAAGCGAAATGGAGCTCTTCACACCCAAGATCGTCCTCATGGGCGAGGGCAACAGCATCGTCGAGGTCAAATGAGCCGGGGCGGCGTCCGGCCAGCCGGCCTCGGCCTTCTCGTCCTGGCCGCTCTGGGCGTCCTCGGGGCTTGCCGCGGCATCCCGGCCGACAAGTCGCCTGACGGCCGGCCCCCGAACGGACTCGGCGGGGCCGACACTCCTCAGTTCGTCTGCGTCTCCTCCGACGACAACGGCTACTCGGGACTCGCCGGCTCGCCGCACGACGGGGGACTGCACTATTTCACGGAGCTCTTCGCCCGGCTCAGGAATCCGGCCGGCTCGGGTGACGCGCGCATCTACGACGGGGCCCTGCCCCACTACACCTTCTTCGTCAATACCCGCTTCATCGTGCCGGACGTGCCCAATCCCCATTCGGGCGGATACGGCGTCGGCGACGATCCGGTCCTGGTCAAGCGGTCCTGGCGGGAGGCCTTCGACCGCGGCCACGAGATCGCCGTCCACACCCACTCGCACCCCCACGGACGCCCCTTCACCGTCGCCCAGTGGGAAGACGAGATGCGCCGGTCGATCGAGATCCTGACCCGTCCCTGGGACCCCCGGGAGACTCCCGGAAAGCCCAATCCCTCCGCGGGCCTCGGCGTCCCCCGTTCGGCGCTCATCGGCTTCCGCGCGCCCTTCATCGAGCCGGCCGACAACGGCATGACCGCCGCCGTCCGTCTGGGATTGACCTATGATTCGAGCATCGAGGAAGGGCCGGGACTCGGGCCGCACCCGGGCGATTTTCCTTGGCCCTATACGCTGGACCTGGGCATCCCGGCCCAGCGCCCGCCGATCGGTCCCCATCCGGGTTTCTGGGAGATCCCGCTCGGCAATTTCGTCGCGCCGCCCGACAGCGAGTGCGAGCGCTACGGAGTCCCGGCCGGCCTCCGGGCGGCGCTGGCGAAGCGGCAGGCCTATTTCCAGGCCGAGAACGGCGAGATCACGGGCATGGACTGGAACCTCTGGAACGAATACGCCATGACCCCGGCCGAGTTCCTGGCCGCGTTGAAGTACACGCTCGACCTGCATCTCCACGGGAGTCGTAGCCCCATGACCGCGGGCTTCCACAGCGAGCTCTATACGATCAGGCGGGACGGAAAAACGGATCCCGGCGTCATCCGGGCCCGTCGGGCCGCGGTCGAGGCGTTCCTGGCCTACGCCCTTTCGAAACCCGAGGTCCGGCTGGCCGACCACCGCGAGCTTCTGGAGTGGCTTGCGCACCCCGTGTTGCTGCGCGAGAAATGAAGGGGATTGCCTGAAGTCGAGCTGAGCGCCAGGCCCGCCTACTTCCCGGCCGCCGAAACCAGAACGTAATATCCCGCCGTGATCAGGAAGATGACCAGGGTCAGGGAGAAGATCGTCATCCCCAGGGCGGGGGCGTAGCGCAGCATCTGCCGATAGGTCCTGACCGCGAGGAACTTGAGCAGAACGACCGCGAGCAGGCCGGCGGCCAGGACGAAATGGAACGTCGCCCGCGTGGAAAGCCCGTCGCCCAGCTCCACGAGGAAGCCGGCCCCGAAGACGGCGAGGGGCGCCAGGAGCGCGATGTAGATGTACCCGGATGTCTTGTGGAGCTTCCGCAGCCGCTCCGACCGGGCCTCGTCGCCCGGACGCCCGAAACGGGCCATCATGCTCAGGAAGGCCGTCAGGCCGGCCCCCAGCAGGAGGACAGCCAGCAGCGTCTTGATCATGTAGTGGGACATCGTCCGCCCCCTTGTCAATCGAGGTGGTAGTTCGGGGCCTCCTGGGTGATGACCACATCGTGGACGTGGCCTTCCTTGAGCGAGGCCTGGGAGATCTTGATAAAGCGGGCCTTGGTCTTGAGCTCCTCGATCGTCAGGCAGCCGGCATAGCCCATGCCGGCCTTGAGCCCGCCGACGAGCATCTGGATGAAGACCGTCGTGCTGCCCTTGTAAGGCACCCGGCCTTCGATCCCTTCGGGAACGAGCTTGCTCGCGCTCGGCTGCAGGTCCTGCTGGTAGCGGTCGCTGCTCTTGCCTTCCTTCATGACCGCGAGCGAGCCCATGCCCCGGTACATCTTGTAGGCCCGGCCCTGGAACATGACCACTTCGCCCGGCGCCTCGTCGGTCCCGGCGAGGAGGTTGCCCAGCATGATCGTGTCGGCTCCGGCCGCGACGGCCTTGGTCACGTCGCCGGAGTACTTGATGCCCCCGTCGGCGATGAGCGGGATGCCGGCCTTCCGCGTGACCTCGAAGACGTCGGCGATGGCCGTGATCTGGGGGATGCCGGCGCCGGTGATGACCCGGGTGGTGCAGATGGACCCGGGGCCGACCCCGACCTTGACCGCGTCGACGCCGAGGTCGATGAGCGCCTCGGCCGCCTGGGCCGTGCCGATGTTGCCGGCGACGAGCTCCTGGCCCGGGAATTCCTTCTTGAGGGTCCGGACGGTGTCGAGGACGCGGCGGGAGTGGCCGTGGGCGTTGTCGACGACGATGACGTCGCACTTGGCCGCGACGAGGGCGCGCGTCCGGTCGAGGAAGTCCGCCCCGACGCCGACCGCCGCCCCGACCCGAAGCCGGCCCAGGCTGTCCTTGGCCGCGTCGGGATACTGGATCCGCTTGAGGATGTCCTTGTAGGTGATCAGTCCCTTGAGGTGGTAGCCCTCGTCGACGACGAGGAGCTTCTCGATCTTGTGCTCGTGGAAGACCTTCTCGGCCTCCTCGAGCGACGTCCCGACGGGGACGGTGACGAGCTTGCGGGTCATGATCTTCTCGATCGCCAGGTTGAGGCGGCTCTCGAAGCGGATGTCGCGGTTGGTCAGGATGCCGACCAGCTTGTTCGCCTCGTCCGTGATGGGCAGACCGGAGATGCGGTGCTCCCGCATGACCTCGAGGGCCCGCGAGATCTTGTCCTGGGGACGGAGGGTGATCGGCTCGACGACCATGCCGCTCTCGTGCCGCTTGACCTTGTCAACCTCCTCGGCCTGGCCCTCGATCGACAGGTTGCGGTGGATGATGCCGATGCCGCCCTGCTGGGCCAAGGCGATGGCCATCCGCGACATGGTCACGGTGTCCATGGCCGCGCTGACCACGGGGATGTTGAGGGTGATGTTGCGGGAGAGGCGGGTCGCGACCGAGGCCTGGGCCGGGGCGACGTCCGACGCGGCCGGCAGGATGAGGACATCGTCGAAGGTTAAGGCTTCCCTGATCGTCTCTTCGAGCATGGCTCCTCCTTGGCTCCCGGGATCAGTGCTTATGCCGCTTGCCCGGGATCATGGCCCGGGCCTGCTTGGACCGCTGGCCCGACGGCCCCGTGGGCTGCTGGTAATAGACCGGGGTCTCGCGGCGGACCGGCGCCGGCTGGTCGATGACCGGCTGGATGAGGAAGAGGTAGCGAACGGCGTCCTCCTCGATCCGGTCGAGCATCGACTGGAACATCTCGAAGCCCTCTTTCTTGTATTCGATGAGCGGGTCCTTCTGGCCGTAGCCGCGCAGGCCGATGCCCTCCTTGAGATGGTCCATCTCGAGGAGGTGGTCCTTCCACTGCGAGTCGATGACCTGGAGGAGGATCATCCGCTCGAACTCCCGCATGAACGGGCCGAGCTGACGCTCCTTGGCCTCGAAGGCGGCGACGAGCCCCTTGACGAGCGTGTCCCGCAGCTCGTCGTGGATGACGGTGTCCCAGGCGATGCCGAGCGTTCCGATGTCCAGCCCGAACTGGCCCAGGATGGCCTTGTGGAGGCCCTCGCGGTCCCAGTCCTCGGGCGACGCATCCTTGTTGGCGTGGGTGTCGAGCATCCAGTCGACGAGGCTGTCGATGAGGCCGAGGAAGTATTGGCGCTGGTCCTCGCCGTTGAGGATCTTGCGGCGCTGGCCGTAGATCGTCTCCCTCTGCTTGTTCATGACGTCGTCGTACTCGAGGAGGTGCTTGCGGACCGTGAAGTTCTGCCCCTCGACCTGTTTCTGGGCCCGCTCGATGGCCCGGCTGATCATGTTGTGCTCGATGGGCACGCCGTCGCCCATGCCGATCCGGGCCATGAGCCCGGAGATGCGCTCGCTGCCGAAGATGCGCATCAGGTCGTCCTCGAGCGAGAGGTAGAAGCGCGACGAGCCGGGGTCGCCCTGGCGGCCGGCGCGGCCGCGGAGCTGGTTGTCGATGCGCCGGGCCTCGTGGCGCTCCGTTCCGAGGACGTGGAGCCCTTCGAGGGCGATGACGTCCTCGTGCTCCTTCTGCGTGATCGCCGTGACCTCCCGGAAGACTTTATCGTATTGTTCGGGCGTGACCTTGGCCAGGTCGACGCCGCTCTTCTTGAGCTGCTCCCGGGCCAGGTACTCGGGATTGCCGCCGAGGAGGATGTCGACGCCGCGGCCGGCCATGTTCGTGGCGATCGTCACGGCGCCGATGCGGCCCGCCTGGGCGATGATCGAGGCCTCCTGTTCGTGGTACTTGGCGTTGAGGACGACGTGGCGGACGTTCTTGCGGCGGAGGAGCGTGCTCAGGTGTTCGGACTTCTCGATCGAGATCGTGCCGACGAGGACGGGCCGGCCCCGCTTGTTGAGGTCCGTGATCTCCTCGACGACGGCGTTCCACTTCTCGTCGCCCGTCCGGTAGATGACGTCCGGGTTCTCCAGGCGGATGAGGGGCTGGTTGGTCGGGATCTCGACGACGTCGAGGCCGTAGATGTGGCGGAACTCCGTCGCCTCGGTCGCCGCCGTGCCCGTCATCCCGGCCAGCTTTTTGTACATGCGGAAGTAGTTCTGGAAGGTGACCGAGGCCAGGGTCTGGTTCTCATCCTCGACCTTGACCCGTTCCTTGGCCTCGAGGGCCTGGTGGAGCCCGTCGCTGTAGCGGCGGCCCGGCATGAGCCGGCCCGTGAACTCGTCGACGATAACGACCTTGCCGTCCTGGATCATGTAGTCGACGTCCAGCTTGAAGAGGTGGTGGGCCTTGAGGGCCGTGTTGATGGCGTGGACGTACTCCATATTGGCCAGGTCGTAGAGGTTCGTCACGCCGAGGACGCGCTCGCCCTCGGCCACACCGGGGTCTTGGATGGAGACGGTCCGGCTCTTCTCGTCGAGGGTGAAATGCTTGTCCTTCTGGAAGCGGCGGACGAGCGAGTCGACCCGGGTGTAGAGCTGGGTCGACTCGTTGGTCGGGCCGGAGATGATGAGCGGCGTCCGGGCCTCGTCGATGAGGATGCTGTCGACCTCGTCGACGATGGCGTAGTTGAACTCGCGCTGGGCCAGGTCGGCCAGGCGGAACTTCATATTGTCGCGCAGGTAGTCGAAGCCGAATTCGTTGTTCGTGCCGTAGGTGATGTCGGCGCGGTAGGCCGTGTAGCGGTCGGCATCGCCGAGGTCGTGCTGAATGGTTCCCACCGTGAGGCCGAGGAAGCGGTAGATCGCGCCCATCCACTCGGTGTCGCGGCGGGCCAGGTAATCGTTGACCGTGACGATGTGGACGCCCTTTCCGGAGAGGGCGTTGAGGTAGGCCGGCAGGGTGGCGACGAGCGTTTTTCCCTCGCCCGTCTTCATCTCGGCGATCCTGCCCTGGTGGAGGACGACGCCGCCGATGAGCTGGACGTCGAAGTGACGCATCTTCGTCGTCCGCTTGGAGGCTTCCCGGACCACGGCGAAGGCTTCGGGCAGGATGTCTTCGGGCGAGGCGCCCTGGGCCAGCTTTTCCTTGAATTCCGCGGTTTTGGCCCGGAGCTCCCCGTCGGTCAGAGGCTGGACCCGGGCTTCAAGATCATTTATGACGGGAACGAGGGGCTTGATCTTCTTGAGGATGCGGTCGTTCTCGGTGCCGAACAGCTTGCGGGAAATCCACTTATACATTTACCATTTATTATCAAAATCGGTTCCCAAAGTCAATCGACAGGCCATTTGACAAGGACGGTTTTCAGGCTTAAACTCGGAAGCAAAACACAGTTCTCCGAAGGGGGAGGGTACCGACATGAAAAAAGCGATGCTCGTCGTTTTGGCCGTGGTGGCTTTGGGGATCGGGAGCGGCCTCAGGGCCCAGCTCGATCCGGCCCTCGTGGCCGATTACGACAAGTGGGAGGATTTCCTCAGGACGGCCAACGTCACAGCCCAGAAACAGCTGACCGGGGCCCTGTCCGTAACCAATCCCTGGGAGCTGACGCTCGAGAAGGACGGGGTCGTACACAAGGCCCTTTGGAAGGACGTTTTCGGGGCGAACGTCAAGGGCTTCAAGGAGACCTGGAAAGGCGAGATCGCCGCCTACCGGCTGAGCCGCGCCCTGGGCCTCAACATGGTCCCGCCGACGGTCGAACGGAAATTTCAGGGCAGTCGGGGATCGTGCCAGATGTGGATCGAGTCCTGGAACACCCTGGAGACGATCATCAAAAAGAAGATCAACCCGCCGGGGATCAAGGCTTTGTATTTCGCCCGCGAGCTCTGCCTCCAAAGGGCTTTCGACAACCTGATCTACAACATCGACCGCCACCAGAGGAACTACCTCATCGAGGAGGACTGGCGGATCATCCTCATCGACCATTCCCGGTCGTTCTCGACATCGAAGAAGGCCAAGACCGACCTGATCTACGACGAGAAGAACAAGGAGAACCCGAAGTTCATCATGGAGACGCTGCCCCGGCCCTTCTTCGAGGCCCTCAAGGCCCTGACGCCCGAGTCGGTCCGGATGATCGTCGGCGAGTATCTGACCGACGACGAGATCGCGGCGACCATGGCCCGGCACGACCTGATCATTGCCTGGCTCGACAAGCGCATCGCGGCGCTCGGCGAGGCCAAGGTCCTCTACTGAGGCCGCGCCCGGGCCTACTTGCGGCCCAGGATCTCGTCGACGAGCGGCTTCGCGTCGTAGATCTTGATCAGGGCCTCGATGATGCCCTGACCGTGGACCATCACCGATCGAGAGATCGTGTCCTCGTAGACGAACCGGGTCGGCAGAGATTGGATGTTGCCGTCGAAGAGGACGCCCACGAACTCGCCCTTCCGGTTGACGAGAGGCGAGCCCGAATTCCCACCGATCGAGTCGGCCGTGGCGACGAAATTGATGGGCGTCGCCAGGTTGACCGCCGACTTTTTTGCGATGAAGCTCGCGGGCAGTTCGTAGGGGTTCTTGTTCCCGGCTTTGGCCGACTTCTCGTAGAGCCCCGCGAACGTCGTCTGGAAGGGGATCTTCCTGCCGTTCTCGACGTAGCCCTTGACCGCGCCGAAGCTCAGGCGCAAGGTGCCGGTGGCGTCGGGCGGGATGGACGTGCCTTCGAGCTTGAACATGACGTTGGCGATGCGCGTGCCGTTGCGCGTTTCGACCGCGTCGACCTGCTTCTCGTACCTGGCCCGCAGGCCGCGGGAGACCGGGTCGACGAGGAGGGCCAGCTTGATCATCGGGTCCTGGCACTGATAGACGGCCTCGAGGCCTCCGGCGACGAGCTTCTTGCGGAGCTCGACGTCCTTGAGCTTCGTGCCGGCGACGAGCTCGCGGGCGACGTCCTGGGGCGAGCGGTCGCCAAGGATCCATCGGACCTCGATCATATCCGGCAATTCTTCCTTGAGCTGGGCCAGCGAGTCGCCGAGCTTGACCGCCTCGAAATCGTCGTAGATCGGGGCGGGGGAGAGGATGCCGCGTTCGACGGACGGAAGGGAGGCGTCGCGGAACTCGCGGAGCCGGTCCGCGTTCGGCTTGGGCTTCTCCGCGGCCAGGCGAACGATGGTCCTGGCCATCGTGAAGTAGGTCGTATAGAACCCATTGGCCCGCTCGAAGAAGGTGAAGGGCTTGAAGAAGGACGCGTAGTCTTTTTCCGCGGCGGCGAGCTCGTCCCAGGCCGAGCCGTACTCCTTTTCGAGATCGGGCGACTTGGCCACCTGGGCCCGCAGGGCCTGCTCTTCGCCGAGCTTCTTGGCCATGAGCGCCTTGTCGAGAAGGCCCGACTGGTAGCCGATCGTCGCCTTGAGGCTGTTCTCGATGCCGAAGAGGTTGCGCATGGCGATCCGGCTCTCCTCCTCGCCTTTCGAGGCGTAGGCGCGCATGAAGGCCTGGCGCCTCTTGAGATTGGCGATGGCGAAGGGGTAGCTCGTGTCGCGCAGGAACTCGAGCTGGCTCATCGTCAGGAGGCGTCCGGTCGAACCGGGATGGCCGGAGCAAAGGACGAGCTCGCCCTCCCGGAGAGGCGTCGTCGACCACTTGATGTAGTTGTCGCTCTTGAACGGCCGGTCGTTCTCATAGATGCGGAAAAGCGAGATGTCCAGGTCGTAGCGGGGATAGGTGAAGTTGTCCTGGTCCCCGCCGAAGAAGGCGGCCAGGTACTCCGGCGCGAAGACGAGCCGGACATCGTTATAGAGCCTGAACGTGTAGAGGTGGTACATGCCGCCGGAATAGAGCGTGACCACGCCGCCGCGCGTCCCGGGGGTTCCGGACGCCTCCTTTTCGAGCCCGGCGATGACCTTCTGGCGGGCGTCGGCGGACTCGACGGGTGTCATGCCGGGCTTCTCGGCGCCGCGGACCTTGTCGGTGACGTCCGTGATGCCGATAAGGACGCGGAGCTCCATTCCGGGGACCTTGAGCTCCTCGGCCTGAGTCCGGGCGTAGAATCCGGTCTTCATGAGGTCGCGGTCCTTGGTGGACAGGTTCTGGATCGCGCCCCGGCCGACATGGTGGTTGGTCAGGACCAGGCCGTCGGGCGATATGAACGAGCCCGAGGCCCCGCCGAACGAAATGGAGGCCAGCCGGAGGTGGTCCATGAACTCCGGGGTCACGGTGAAGCCGTACTTCTTCTGGAGGATGTCTTTCGGCGGCGCGTTGAACAGCCACATGCCCTCGTCGGCCGAGGCCGAAAGAACGAGGAGCGCGGCCAGGAGGGCGGCGAAAATGTGACGGCGGAATTTCGGGTTGTTCATGGGGAGATCTCCTTTCCGGCTGGTTGAGAGGATATTATGGCCTATCCGGCCCGGAATTTCCACGTCCCCCGAGATCCGAATCGAGGCGGTCGAGGACCCTGGCCGCCGCCGCGGAGCCGACGAGCTCGTCGAGCTCCTCACGGGGGGCGGTCCGGATGGCCTCGAGGCTGCCGTAGCGGGCCAGGAGCGTCGATTTCTTCTTGGGGCCGACGCCGGGGATGCCGTCGAGAAGCGACGAGAAGCTCTTCTTCTCCCGGCGCCCGCGATGGAACGCGATGGCGAAGCGGTGCGTCTCGTCGCGGACGGCCTGAACGAGCTTCAAGGCCCTTGAGGTCCGGTCGAGTCGGATGCCTTCGCGCGACGCCGGCGTGAACAGGATCTCCTCTTTCTTGGCGATGGCCACGAGGGGAACGTTGGACAAGCCCAAGCCGGCCAGCGCCTTTTCCGCCGCCCCGAGCTGGGGCTTGCCGCCGTCGACCATAACCAGGTCGGGGAGAGGCGCCCCTTCTTCGAGCGCCTTTCGATATCTCCGGTTGATGACCTCGCCAAGGCTGGCCACGTCGTTCGAGCCCTCGACGGTCCGGATGAGGTACTTGCGATAGGCGTCCTTGTCGGGCCGGCCGTCGCGGAAGACGACCAGGGAGCCGACCGATTCCTCGCCGCCGGTGTTGGAGATATCGAATCCCTCGATCGTGCGAGGCAGGGCGGGAAGCGCCAGCGCCGTCTTCAAGTCCTCGAGCGGCACCCGATCGTCCGACTGCTTGCGGAGATACGCCTCGGCGTTGCGCCCGGCCAGGTCGACGAGCTTGCGGTTCTTGCCGCCCCGGGGGACAAGGATGCGGACCTTGGCCCAGCCGAGGAGCGCCTGCAGGCCCGTCGTCTGCGCCGGTCGCGCGGGCAGGAGCAGGCGGGGCGGCAGCTCGCGGTCCCGGTAGAACCCGGCCAGGAATTCGCCCAGACCCCCGGCGTCGGAGACGCCCGCGGGGCTGTCGACGGCGCGGGCCGCCGAATCCCTGATCTTGCCCTTGCGCATGAAGAAGACATAAGCCGCCGCCCGGTCCGCGACGCGGGCCAGGCCGACGACGTCCTGGTCCTCGAGGGCCGTGGAGATCGTGCCCGGCCGGTCCCGGTAGTCTTCGATCGTTCGCAGGAGGTCGCGCCAGCGGGCCGCCTCCTCGAACTTCTCTTCCGCGGCCGCCCGCTCCATTCTCGCTTTCAGGGTGCGGGCCAGCTCGGGCGTGCGGCCCTCGAGGAAGAGACAGGCGTTCTCGACGTTCTCCCGGTAGTCCGCCTCGGAGATCGCGCCGACACAGGGCGCCGCGCAGAGGTGGAGCTCGTACTCGAGGCAGGGGCGCTTGCGGCCGCGGAACACGGGCTCTTCGCAGCCGCGGACGCCGAAATGCTTGTTGACGAGGTGGATCGACGAGCGGGCCCGGTGGGCCGGGCTGAACGGCCCGAAATAGCGGGCCCCGTCGGGCTCGACGCGGCGGCTGAAATAGACGCCCGGGAACGCTTCGCCGGTCGTGATCTTGAGATAAGGGAAACTCTTGTCGTCCTTGAGCCGGAGGTTGAACCGGGGCTGGTGCTGCTGGACGTAGTTGTTTTCGAGGAAGGCGGCTTCCTTCTCGGAGCCGGTCAGGATGAAATCGATG
>JBAVUQ010000254.1:0-3333 GCA_049696855.1 Candidatus Aminicenantales bacterium | reverse complement strand
CGCCGCGGCGGCCAAGGCCGTCGGAACGGTCATCATCGCCGTTCCCGACGACGCCGTGGGCCGTGTCGCGGCCGCCCTGGCCCGGGCGGCGGGCTCATGGGCGAAGCGCAGCGTCTTTCACACGAGCGGACTCTTGCCCGCCGGTGTCCTCGGGCCGCTGGCCAAGCGCGGGGCCCGGGTCGCGTCCCTTCATCCGGTCCAGTCTTTTCCGCGGAAGGATGTCCCGCCCTCGGTCTTCGAGGGCATCACCTGGGGGCTCGAAGGTGACGCCGCGGCGTTCGAGGAGGCGGAAAGGATCGTGCGCGCGCTCCGCGGCAACGTCCTGCTTCTTTCGGCCAAGGACAAAGCGATCTATCACGCGGCCTGCGTCCTCGCTTCGAACGCCTTCGTAGCCCTGGAGTGGACGGCCGCGGAGGTCCTCGGAAAGGCGGGCGTGCCGGAGGAAGACGCCCGGGGCATCCTCTTGCCGCTCGTCCAAGGAACTTTACAGAACGTAAAAACCCTTGGGCTGGAAAAGGCTCTGACCGGGCCGGTCGTCCGCGGGGACGCGGCCACGGTCCGGAAACATCTGGAGGCCCTCGAGGGTGACCCGGCGGCGAGGGAGGTCTACACGGTCCTGGGGAAGCAGATCCTGCGCCTGGCCGCGCGGCGGGGACTCCCGGCGGGACGCGTCAGAGCATTGAAGCGTCTGCTCGGAGGTAGATGACCTCTTCTTCGAGACGGACGCCGAAGGCCTTATAAACCTTGTCCTTGAGCTCTTCCGCCAGCGCGAGGACGTCGCTCGAGCGGGCGTTGCCCCTGTTGATGATGAAATTGCAGTGGTTCTCGTAGACCGCCGCGTCGCCCACGGCGAGACCGCGGGCCCCCGCCTGTTGGAGGAGCTGCCCGGCGGCGATCCTCGCTCCGGTCGCGGAACAGGAATTCTTGAAATAGCTCCCGGCGCAGGCTGTGCCCAGGGGCGGGTGCTTGGTCCGCCGTTTTTCGAGGATGTCGCGGATCTTGGCCTCGGACTCGCGGCTGTCCCCGGGAGAGCACAGAAGCGTCGCCGAGAGGACGATGCCGGCGGTCTTCTTGAGGGCCGAATCCCTGTAGCCGAACCCCAGATCCTCTCTGGAAAGCGTCTCCCGCCTGCCGCCCGGCCGAAGCACGGTGGCCGTCTCGAGGACCTCGCCGATACTCCAGCCATATGCCCCGGCGTTCCCATAAACGGCCCCCCCGACCGTGCCGGGGATGCCGGCCAGGAACTCGAGGCCGCAAAGGGAGGCGGCCAGGGCGTCGCTCAGGACGCAGGGCAGCCCCGTCCCCGAGAGAACGGACATCCGCCCCTCGCCCAGGGCGATCCCCTCGAGGCGGTTGCGGATGATGAGCCCCCGGTAGCCGGAGTCGTCGAAGAGGAGGTTATTCCCTCCCCCGATCACATAGAACGGGCAGCGCTCGACGACGGCCAGGGAGACGGCGGCCTCGAGCTCGCCCTCGGTCCGGGCTTCGAAAAAGAGGTCCGCCGGGCCCCCGATACCGAAGCTGGACATGGCTGACAAGGGAACATTCTCCGAAAGGGCGGATCCGATCCTCTCGAGAAAGGCCTCCCCGAAGCGCGATTTCCGGTCCATGGCCGGTATTATAGCCCAATCCTGGCATATTATTTGCTATAATTTGGGCATGAGACGCACGCATGTTGACAAAGACGGGGATGCGGGCTATGATTCCAGAAATTTTCGAGTGAGGTCAACGATGAAAAGGACCATTTTCGCGACCGTGACCTTGATGTTCGCTCTCGCCGGCCTCGCGGCCGCGCAGAGCGCCGATGAGGAATACCTCAAGGCCATGCAGCTTCCAGACGGCTGCCCGAGGGCCCAGGCCCTCGAGGCCTATATCGCAAAGTACGCCGGGCAGGGCACGACCAACGAGCACTGGGCCTACGCCTATTACTGCCTGACGTCCTGCGCCTCGACCAACGCCCAAAAGGCCGCGGAAGCCGGCGAAAAGGCCGTAACCATGGCCGGCCTCGACAATGACACGAAACTCAAGCTGATGGTCGCTATCCCCCAGTATTATTATAAGGCCGGGCAGACCGAGAAGGCCGATGCCGCGGCTCGCAAGCTCATCGACTACGGCAAAGGCTTTAGCGACCCCAAGATTGGAACTCAACTCCAGGCTGGAGGCTATGTGATGATCGGCCAGGCCGCGGAAAAATCGGCTAACTACAGCAAGGCCGCCGAGAACTACATCACCGCCTACGGCATCTTCAAGGACCCGAGCATTTCCAGGGTCCTCAACGGCCTGGCCAACACGCTCTACAAGGGCGGCAAGTTCGCCGAGGCGGAACAGGTCTTCCGGCAGTTCTACGCCGCCGACAAGGGCCCGGAGAGCGCCGCGCTCCTCGGCCAGACCCTCTACAAGCAGAACAAGGTCGACGAGGCCCTGGCCGTCTACAAGGAAGGCTACGCGATCAAGAAGACCCCCGCGTTGGCCCTGAACATCGCCATCATCCTGAACGCCAAGGTCAAGACCGACCCGTCCAAGACGAACGAGACCATCAACGCGCTCATCGAAGCGGCCCTCCTCAATCCGAAGGAATCCAAGAACCTCCTCGGCGCGGCCGAGTATCTCTTCGTCGGCCAGGACAAGGAGCTCGCCTCGAGCAACGACAAGATCGCCGAGCACAACAAGGCCATCGAGGAGTTCACCAAGACCTACAACTCCAAGATCGAGGGCAAGAACGAGGAAGACCTGTCCGATGCCGACAAGCGCCTCCTCAAGACGCTCGAGGCGAACATCGAAGCCGAGAAGCAGGCCATCGCCAAGATCCAGGCCGGCCAGAAAGGCGTCCGGGACAAGTTCAACGCGCTCGTCGCCCAGGTCAAGTCCCGTCTGGGCAAGTAGGGCCGCACCCGGCCGGCTCGCGAAACCAGCCGTCCCGTCCCCTCAGAGGGGCGGAAGGCGAGTCGTCGATAGACAGAAGGAGGGATGACGTGTCCTCCTCTCCCGCCGGGCCCAAGGACCGCGCCCGGGCCGAAGCGCTGCGCGACAAGATCGTCTATCACGAACGCAAGTATTACGTCGAGAACGATCCCCAGATCTCCGATGAGGAGTTCGACCGCCTGGTCCGCTCTCTCCGCGACCTCGAGGCCCGCTTCCCCGGGCTGGTGACGCCGGAATCCCCCACCCAGAGGGTCGGGGAAAAGCCCGTCGAGGGCTTCCCCACCGTCGTCCACCGGACGCCGATGATGAGCATCGACAACGGCTACACCGAGGACGAGATCCGCGAGTTCGACGAGCGGGTCCGCAAGCTCCTCCCGGAGAAGCCGATCGCCTACACGGCCGAGCTCAAGA
>JBAVUQ010000253.1:0-23194 GCA_049696855.1 Candidatus Aminicenantales bacterium | reverse complement strand
TGGGCGGCGCCCACGGCCACGGCACGACCCCGGGCATGCTCAACCTCCTCTGGAAGAAGGCTCCGTCGAAGTACCTTGGCGCCCTGGGCATCGTCATCCCCTTTGTCATCGTCATCTACTACAACTTTATCGAGTCATGGTGTCTGGGTTACTCCTGGTTCTCGGTGACGGGCAAATACTTCGGCCACGCCAATCAGGAAGCTATGGGCAAGTTCCTGCGTGGCTTCCAGGGGGTTGAATCGAACGAGTTCTTCAGCTCCCTCGCCCCGATCCTGATCATCTGGGGCGTCACCATCGCCCTGAACTTTTTCTTCCTCTACAAGGGCATCTCCAAGGGCATCGAGGTCCTGGCCAAGTACGGCATGCCGCTGCTCTTCATCTTCGGCATCATCCTCGTCATCAGGGTCCTGACCCTGGGCACGCCCGATGCGTCCCAGCCGGAGTTGAACATCGCCAACGGCATGGGATATATCTGGAACCCGGACTTCAGCCGCCTGGGGTCGGCCTCGGTCTGGCTGGTCGCGGCCGGCCAGATCTTCTTCACCCTGAGCCTCGGCCAGGGCATCATCAACACCTACGCGTCCTATGTCCGGGAGAAGCAGGATATTACACTCAACGGACTGACGACCTCATCGACTAACGAGTTCGCCGAGGTTATCCTGGGAGGCACCATCGCAATTCCGGCTGCGGTCATCTTCTTCGGCCTAACCGAGACCCAGACAATCGCCCAGGGAGGCGCGTTCAATCTCGGCTTTCAGGCCCTGCCGGTCATCTTCCAGAAGATCCCGCTCGGCCAGATCTTCGGCGGCATGTTCTTCTTCTTACTCTTCATCGCCGGCATCACCTCATCGGTAGCCATGACCCAGCCGGCAATCGCCTTTCTCGAGGACGAGTTCAAATGGAAGCGGGAAAAGGCCGTCATTGTTGTCTTCTCCGTCCTTGTCACCATGAGTGCCTGTGTGATCGCATTCTTTAAGTTCGGCTTCCTCGACGAGCTCGACTTCTGGGCCGGCACCTTCGGACTGGTCGTTTTCGCGGCCATCGAGATTATCCTCTTCTCCTGGGTCTTCAAGATCAAGAACGGCTGGAAGGAGATGCATAAGGGCGCCGATCTTAAAGTTCCGAAGATCTTCAAGTTCATCATGACCTACATCACGCCCGTTTACCTCCTCATCCTCCTCGGCGTCTGGACCTATCAGGACGCGGTCAAGGAGTTCCTGATGACGGGTAAGGACCCGGCCAATCGGCCCTATCTCTGGGGCGCACGCGTGATGATTGTCGCCCTTTTGCTGGCCATGCTTCTGCTCATCCGAAAGGCCTGGAACAAGAAGAAAATCATGGGGCCGGAGCCGAGGACGGACTAGCCTGGAGGATTACGGCTCGCCCATGCCCCTGCTCGAAGTTAATATGGCGCATCATGGATTCTTAGAACGATTCATATTGATAAGATATTCATGACTATCACTAGGCATCGAACACCGGTCAAGCCCAAGCCGAAGGGCAACGCCCCTCTCCGGCTCTTCCGTTCGGTTTTCCTATGGGCAGGAGTTTCTGCCCTGGTCATTTTTGCGGTACTGGTTGCGGTGAGCTGGGATCCCGGTTTAGCTGATTTTATATTCTGGCTGATCGCGATCTGGATGGTCTTCATCCGATACGTCGAGATCGGGCATGTCGGGAAAGAGCCTCAGCATATCCATCCGAAGGCCGTCCGGGAATGGCGCCTCTATTCCGTCAAGCTGCTGTTGGCCGCCGGATTCCTGTACGCTCTCGCCAGAATCGTGGCTGCGCGTCCGCCCGGCGGATGACAAGACGGAGGAAGACGCCTTTGTGAAGAATCTATCGGTCTATGAGATGACGGAGGCCTGAGCCCTGATGAGATCATGCAGGGTGATGATCCCCTTGATGGCGCCGCCCTCCCGGCTGACGACCAGGACGACGTTGACCGGGGATTCGACGAATTTGTCGCCGACTTCCCGGACGGTCTGATCGGGGAAACATGTGACGACATTCCGGATCTCGGGCGGGTCTTTGCCCAGGAGGGATTCGAGGATCTGCTGACGGGTCAGGATCCCGGTGAGGCGGCCTTCGATCTCGACGGGAAAATAATTGTACGGATACATATCGACGGCGGCGTGCAGCACGCCGGGGTCGAGACTGCGGATGACGACAGGACGGGGATTGGCGATCGCGGAGACCGGGAGATTCTGCCAGGCCTGCAGGTCGAGGGGAGGCCGGATCTTATGGAGCTCGTGGCCGTCCTGAACGAGGGCGGCGTCATAGAAATTGAGCCGGCACCAAAAACGAGAGACGGCCTGGCTGACGATCATTCCGATCATCAACGAGGGGACGAGGGCGAACTGATGGGTCATCTCGAAGACGATGAGGAGGGACGTCAGGGGCGCCCCGACGACCGTCCCGAGGCAGGCACTCATGCCGACAGCGGCAAGGACGACGTGGTCGGCCCCGGTTAGGGGGATCCAGGTCCCCGCCAGGCCGGCCAGGAAATAGCCGCCCATGCCGCCGATAAAAAGCAGCGGCGCGAAAATGCCGCCGCAGCCGCCGAAGCCGTAGCTGGCGATCGTGGCCAGGAGCTTCGCTCCGACCATGATGCCGGCGACTTGCCAACCGAAATCGTTGTTCAGAGCCCGGCTCAGGTCATGGTAACCGAGTCCGAAAACCCCGATCTTCCCGACGGTCAAGAATACCGACACGCCGAGGACCCAGGTCACGAAGCCCCCGAAACCGGGCTTGACCCAGGCCGGCACGGCGCCGAACGCTCTCACCTTCCCTCTCAGCCACAGCGTCCCTTTTTGAAAGGCGACTCCGGCCAAGGAGGCGGCCGCGGCCACCAGAGGGACGACGGCATATTGGATCCAGCTGATGCTGTCGACGGAGGGCAGGGAGAAGGCCGGCTGGCGGCCGAGAATGGCGTAAACGACGAAGGCCCCCAGGACCGAGGCGAAGACGACGCGGCCGAGGTAGCGGCTGTTCAAGTCGCCGATGATCTCTTCGATGGCGAAGGTGATGGCGGCCAGGGGCGTATTGAAAGCGGCCGCCAGCCCGGCCGACGCCCCCATGAGCGCGGGCGCCCGCCTTTCCCGCCTCGGCGCGCCAAGGAGGCCGGCGACGTTGGAGGCGATGCCGCTCCCGATGAAGACCGAGGGGCCCTCGCGGCCGAGGCTGGAGCCGCCGCCGATGCTGAGCATGCCGGCGAAGAACTTGACCAGGGTCGAGCGGAACGGCAGGAAGCCGAGCTCCTTCCAATAGGCCGCTTTCACCTGGGGAATGCCGCTGCCGGCCGCCTCCGGGGCGAGCTTGTTCAGAAGAAAGCCCACGAGAAGCGAGCTGGCCATGATCAGGACGAAGCTGGACAGGGCGAAGAACAGCTTCGAGCGCGCCGCGAATCGGACAAAGGTCAGGGAAAACAAGAAGTTCGTCATGAACAGGAACAAGACCGCCGACAAGCCGGCGGCCAGGCTGAGGGCGACCGTCTGGGTCATCTGCCGGACGTTGTCGGGGAGCTTTTGCAGCCGTCGCAGAACGATATTGTCGTGCAAAACCGCCTTCGCGTCGGGCCTCGAGCGAGCTGACATCCCTACTCCCAGACGGACATTCTAGCCCATCGGGGACGCAAAAGAAAATTCTTTCCGGGGTTTCTCAAATCGGCCCGACTGTTCTAGAATGGAAAGGAGTCCGAGCCGCGAGAGGTCGCCATGAGAAGATACCGCCCGCTCGTCCTGACAACGATCCTTCTCTTTTCGGGGATCCTCCTGTTCCCTCAGGAGGCCGGGCCCGGCCGGGCCGAGGAGATCGTCCGCCGGATGGACGAACTTTACCGGAGCCAGACGAGCGAAGCGCTGGTGGAGATGGAGGTCGTGACGCCGGAGTGGCAGCGGACCCTGCGCATGAGGATCTGGAGCCGGGGGATGAAGGACACGTTCATCCGCATCCTCGAGCCCAAGAAGGAGGAGGGCTTCGCCACGCTCCGGCTCGGAAATGAGATGTGGAACTATCTTCCCAAGGCGGCCAAGGTCCTGAAGATCCCCCCGTCCATGATGATGAGCTCCTGGATGGGTTCGGACTTCACCAACGACGACCTGGTCAAGGAATACACGTTCGTCGAGTCCTACAGCTTCGAAATGACGGTGCCGGAAGCGCCCGAGCCCGGGATCCTCTACGTCAAGTGCGTCCCCAAGGAGGGCCTGCCCGTCGTCTGGGGCTTCGTCGTCCTGGCCGTCAGGGAAAGCGATCTCATTCCCGTCTGGGAGAAATACTACGACGAGAAGGGACGTCTCGCCCGGGAGATCGAGTTCAAGGACGTCCGGACGTTCGGCAGCCGCAGGATCCCGGCGACGATGGAGCTTGTTCCCACAACCAAGAAAGGCCACAAGACCGTCATCCGCTACATCGAAGCGCGCTTCGACATCCCTCTCTCCCCCGACATCTTTTCCCTTCGGAATCTCCAGGGCGGTCTCTAGATGATCGTCCTGAAGATGGCCGTCCGGAACATCTTCCGGCAGAAGCGCCGGACGATCTTCACCGGGCTGAGCGTCGTCGGCGGCTTTGCGCTGGCCGTCATCTTCATCGGCTGGGCGGACGGGTCCTACGACAACATCATCGACCAATTCACGAGAACCCGGCTCGGCCACATCCAGATCCACGAAAAGACCTACCTCGACCGGCCGACCCTGTATAAGACCGTGTCCGACGTACCGAAGGTGGGCGCGGTCCTGGACCGGACGAGGGGGGTCGAGTCGTGGACGCCCCGGGTCTATTCGGCCGGGCTGGCCGGCGTCGCCGACAAGAGCGCGGGCGTGCGCATCATCGGCATCGACCCCGAACGGGAGAACCGGACGACCCGTTTCGAGCGGACGATCGTCGAGGGCCGCGCCTTTCGGAGCTCGGAGGCTCGGGAAGCCATCCTCGGGCGGGGCCTCGCGGACATCCTCCAGGCCCAGCTCGGGGACGAGGTCGTGCTCCTGTCCCAGGGCGCGGACGGCTCCATCGCCGAGGACAAGTTCGCTCTCGTCGGGGTGGCCTCGAGCGGCGATGCCTTGACCGACCGGACCGCCTACTACCTGCCCCTGGCCACCGCGCAGGACTATCTCGTCCTTGACGGAGGGGTCCACGAGATCGCCATCGTCGTCACCAGGCTCAACCGCGTCGAGTCCATCAGCCGGACCATCACCCTCGAGCTCCGGGACCCGACCCTGTCCGTCGATCCCTGGCAGGTCTTCGCCAAGTCCTTCTACGACGCCATGAACGCCGACAAGGCGGGGATGTGGGTCATGCTCCTCGTCATCGTCGTCATCGTGGCCGTGGGCGTCCTGAACACCGTGCTCATGTCGGTCCTCGAAAGGCGCCGCGAATACGGGCTCCTCAAAGCCCTCGGGACCAAGCCCCGGCGGATCGTGCGGCTCGTCCTGCTCGAAGTAGTCATCCTTTCGGCCTTTTCGATGATCATCGGCGCCGGCCTAGGGCTGGGCGCCAATATGATCCTGTCTCAGCACGGGATCAAGTTCAGCTCCGGGCTCACGTACGGAGGCATGGTCTTCGACACCATGAAGTCCGAGATCAACCTGCGGAGCTTCGTCATCCCGGCCGTGACGGTCATGATCTCGGCCGTCCTGGTCGGCTTCTTTCCGGCGCTCAAGGCCTCGAGGACCGAGCCCGCCCGGACCATGAGGATGCACTGAGGGGGAGCCATGGGATTCACGATGAAGCTCGCCTGGCGCAACATCTTCCGGAACAAGCACCGGACCTTCATCGCCGGGACGGCCATCGGCGTCGGCCTGGCCTCCCTGATCTTCACCGACGCCGTCATCCAGGGCATGAAGCGCCAGATGATCGTCTCAGCTACGGCGTCCTACCTGGGGGAGGGCCAGATCCATCGCCAGGGTTTCCGGCTCACCCAGGAAGCGGAGCTGACGATCGCGAACGCCGGCGAGGTCCGCGCGGAGCTCGAGAAGGACGGCAACGTCGAGGCCTTCGCCGAGCGGGCCGAGGGCTTCGGCATGATCACGTCCCCGTCCGAGGTGAGCTCGGTGATGTTCGTCGGCGTCGATCCGGAAAAGGAACGGGTCCTGTCCCGGGTCGACGACAACATCCGGCAGGGAGACTTTTTCAAGGGCTCGGACGAGCGGAACCTCGTCATCGGGTCCGACCTGGCCGACACCCTGGGGGCCGCGCTCGGCGACCGCATCGTGGTCACCGTCTCCCAGGCCGGCACCGGGGACCTGTCCCAGGACATGTTCCGCATATCCGGGATCTATCGCTTCGGGGTCAAGGAGATGGACAGCGGCTTCGCCTTCGTCCGGCTGCCCAAGGCCCAGCAGATGCTGGGGATCGGCGACGGCATCCACGAGATCGCCCTCAAGTTCAACTTCATCGGCTTTGCCACTCAAAAGGACAACCCCTTCTGGAAGAAGTACTCCGCCGGGGGCAACGAAGCCGTCAGCTGGACGGTCCTCCTGCCCCAGCTGCTGGGGGTCCTGGACATGGTCTGGATCTCTCTCGCCTTCATGGCCGTGCTCCTGTTCGGCATCGTCGCCTTCGGGATCATCAACACGCTCTTCATGTCGCTCTATGAGCGGATGTTCGAGTTCGGCGTCCTCCGGGCCGTCGGGACCCGGCCCTCGGGCGTGAGGCGGCTGATCGTTTTCGAGGCCGGGGCGCTGGCCCTGCTGAGCATCGGCATGGGCTCGGCGCTCGGCCTGGCCCTCACCTTCGTCGTTTCCAAGACGGGCATCGATTACCGCGGGATCGAATTCGCGGGGACGGCGTTCTACGACCTGCTCTACCCCGTTCTCCATGTCCAGCAGTTCGTCGTCTATCCGCTGGCGGTCTTCCTGTTCACGCTGCTCGTCGGTTTGTACCCCGCCCGCGTCGCCGGGAAGATGCGGGTGGCAGACGCCTTGAGGAAGAGCCTTTAGGAGATTGCAATGAACACCGGCAGGGATCCCATCATCGTCACCGAGAACCTGGAAAAGGACTACCGGGAGGGCGGGGTCGTCGTGCCCGCCGTGCGGGGGATCGACCTGACTGTCGAGGCCGGGGAATTCACGGCCATCGTGGGCCCGTCAGGTTCAGGCAAAACGACCTTTCTCAACCTCATCTCCGGACTGGACTACCCGACCGCGGGCAAAGTCTGGCTGAGGCGGAGGCTCATCTCGGACATGAGCGGCAGCGACCTCTCGGACCTCCGGCGGGACCACATCGGCTTCATCTTTCAGGCCTACAATCTGATCCCGGTCCTGACGGTCCGGGAGAACATCGAGTACATCATGCTGCTCCAGGGCGTGCCCGACGGCGAGCGGAAAGCGCGCGTCGCGGCGATCCTGAAGGAGATCGGCATGGAGGGGTTCGAGCGCCGCTTTCCGCCCAAGATCTCGGGCGGCCAGCAGCAGCGCGTGGCTATCGCCAGGGCCATGGTCTCGAGGCCCGAGCTGATCCTGGCCGACGAGCCGACAGCCAACCTCGATTCCGAGACCGGCTCCGAGCTCCTGGACATGATGCGGGAGCTCAACAGGAAGACAGGCATGACCTTCCTTTTTTCGACCCATGACCGGATGGTCATGGAACGGGCGGACCGGGTGGTCACCCTCCACGACGGCCGCGTCCTCAAGGACGAATGGCGGGAGCGGCCTTGAGACGTTTCGGCGGCGGCGTCCCGTTCCTGCGCGGGCTCCCCGTCCTCCTGCTCGCGCTGGCGCTGCCGGGCCGGCCCGATGACACGGTGACCGTCCGCGGCTATTTCAAGAATTTCTCCATCCTCCTGGTTCCCCCCGCAGTCACCCTGGACGGATCGGCGCTGCGTGAGACGGACATGGGCGCCGTCAACAACAGGCTCAGGCTCAAGCTCACCGTCCAACCCGCGAAGAAGCTGTCTTTCGACTGCGAGTACGACCTCTCGCCGCGGATCCAGGACTCGCGCCTGTTCGAGGAAAGCCTGTTCATCACGGGACAGAACCTCGGCGGATACCGTCTGACCGATCTCCGGGACCGTCTCTCTCCCGGCCCGGACGAGACTCCGGCGAGCTTCGCGCTCTATCAGAACCTGGACAGGTTCGCGCTCACGATCAGGACGGCCGGCGCCGACATCATCGTGGGCCGGCAGGCCGTGGCCTGGGGCAGCGCGCGGGTCATCAACCCGACCGACGTTCTCGCCCCGTTCGCCTTCAACGAGCTGGACAAGGAGGAGAGGACCGGGGTCGATGCGGTCCGCGTCCGCATCCCGCTCGGCTCGCTGGATGAGCTGGACATGGGTGTCGTCGCAGGCAACAGATTCAGAGGCCGGACGAGCGCCTTCTTTCTCCGGGGAAAAGTGAACGCTTTCAAGACGGACATATCCGCGCTGGCGATGGCCTTCCGCGACCACCTGCTCGTCGGCTTGGACATCGCCCGCTCGATCGGGGGAGCCGGGTCCTGGCTCGAGGCCGCCTACGTCGTCCCGGGCGCTTTCCTGAGGAACGGCACGGAGGGCGGCCAAGACTACTTCCGGGCGTCAGCCGGCCTCGACTACAATTTCAGCGCCAAGACCTACGGATTCGCGGAGTATCATTTTAATTCCGCGGGCCGGAGCGAGCCGGAGGCCTATCTGTCGTCGATCGCGACGATTCCCTATCAGGACGGGGCTGTCTACCTTCTGGGCCGCCATTACCTGAGCGTCGGGTCGACCTATCAGATCACTTCCCTGCTGCCGTTAACGAGCCTCGTCATCGTCAATCTCGGCGATCTCTCGGTCGTCCTGGCGCCGTCTGTCGAATACAACATCGCCCAGAACATCTACCTGGCCGGCGGGGCGTACCTCGGTATCGGAAAAAGGCCCGAGATCCTGCCGGGAACTCCGGGGCCGGGCCTGCAGCCGAACCTTCTGCATTCGGAATTCGGGTCCTATCCGGACATGGTTTACGCGTCCTTCCGGGTCTATTTTTAGAGGGAGTAGGATCGCTCGACCCCAGCCTTGACGCGGGGCTCCGGAACGCGAAGGGCGAATATGATTCGGCTTGTTGTTCGTGGGCCGACGATATTATGATAATATGGCGCAAGAACCGAACCCGGCCGTCATGGCTCAAAGGCGGTGAACATGATCCTCGTGGAATCGCTCTTTGCTCTGGCCGTATCCCTGTTCCTGACCGTGGTTTTTGCGGTCATCGGTCGGCGGGCAAGGTCCCGGCGGGGAGTAACCGCCTTTTTCCTCCTGGTTTTTTTCGGCGCCTGGGCGGGGGGCATCTGGATCACTCCTGTTGGGCCATCTCTGCTGGGCGCTTACTGGCTTTCCTTCTTCGCCGTCGGGCTGATTTTCGCGCTGGTGCTTGAGGCCATCGGCGCTTTTCGCTCCCGCCCAAACCTCCCGGGGCCAGGCGAGATCCGGAGGGATAAGAAGGAAGAGCACGAGATCGAATCCGTACTCAACACGTTCTTTGCGATCCTTTTATTGACTTTCATGGTCGCGATCGTCCTCGGCTATATCCACCGCCTGCGCTAGCCTGGTCCCGAGGGCCGTCCTGCATCCCGGCTCTCAAGCCGCTTGCTCAAGACCGCGTACGTCGCCGGAACCCATCAGGGTCTCCGGTGTTGTTTCACCAAGGCCAGAGCGCGCTGGGTGACACGCTCGACGCTAAAACCGTACTCCCGCATGACGACCCCCCCCGGCGCCGACGCGCCAAAGCGATCCACTCCGATCACGGCGACGCCCTCCCCAACGTAAGTCCGCCAGCCCAGGGAGACACCGGCTTCGATGGCCAGCATGGGGACCTCCGGCGGCAAGACCGCTTCCCGATATTCCCCGGGCTGGGCGTCAAACAGCTTCCAGCAGGGCAAGCTGACGACGCGCGCTCGGACGCCGTGAGTCTCCAGCTTCTCGCGGGCCGCCAGCGCCAAGGCGACCTCGGAACCGGTGGCGATCAAGGCGATATCCGCGGGAGCGTTTTCGGCGGCAGGCGCAAGCACATACCCGCCGGCGCGGACTCCGGCCGGGAGCTGCGGGTATTTCTGCAGATCGAGGATCGGCAGATTCTGCCGTGTGAGGACCAGGGCGACGGGTCCGTCCGCATGTTCAATGGCGATCCGCCAGGCCGCGGCGGTCTCGTTCGCGTCGGCCGGACGGATGACGGTGAACCCGGGGATCGAACGCAGCCCCAGCAGCTGTTCGACCGGTTGATGCGTGGGGCCGTCTTCCCCCAGCGCGATGCTGTCATGCGTGAACACATAGATCACGTGGAGCCCCATCAAGGCGGCCAGGCGCATGGACGGGCGCATGTAGTCGGAGAAGATCAGGAAAGTCGCTCCGAAGGGGATCATGGATCCATGGGCGGCCAGACCGTTCAGGATCGCCCCCATGCCGTGTTCCCGCACGCCGAAATGGAGGTTGTGGCCGGAGTACCGCCAGCCGCCACCTACAGAGCCCTGGGGATCGTCGACCGTTTCGAGAGGGTTCTCGAAGTCGCCTCTCCCGGTCAGTGCGGTGTGCGTCGAGGGGTCCAAGTCCGCCGATCCGCCGATAAAAGTCGGCAGTCGGGATGCCAGGACGCTCATCACTTTCCCCGAGGCAACGCGCGTGGCCAGGCCTTTCGCATCTGGCGCAAATACCGGTATGTCCTTTCCCCAACCTTCAGGGACCTGTCCGTGCATCACTTGATGGAGCTCCCGGGCCAATTCTGGAAAAGACTGTTCGAAGGCGGAAAGCCGCCGCTCCCACTCCGTTTCGATGAGCCCGCCGAGTTTGACGGCCTGGCGAAAATGGGCCAGGGCGGCCTCGGGGATGTCAAAAGCCGGCTCGGGCGGCCAACCAAGGTTCAGTTTGGTCAGGCGGACTTCTTCCTCGCCCAGGGGGGAACCGTGCGCTTCGAACGTGTCCTGTTTATGCGGCGAACCATATCCCAGGTGCGTGTGGACCAGGATGAGGGACGGGCGCCGCTCGTCTTGCCGCGCCTTCCTCAAGGCCCGTTCGATCGTCTCCAGGTCATTCCCGTCCTCCACGAATTGAGTCTGCCACCCATAAGCGGCAAAGCGCTTCTCAACGTCTTCCGTAAAAGTGAGATCCGTAGCCGCCGATAACGTCACGTGGTTGTCGTCGTACAGAGCGATCAGCTTGCCCAGCCGCAAATGACCGGCCAGAGAGGCGGCCTCAGCGGCCACGCCTTCCATCAGATCGCCATCGCTGGCCAGGACATAGGTCGTGTGATCGATGATCGTGTGCCCGGGCCGGTTATATCGGGCCGCAAGAAAGGCTTCCGCCATGGCCATGCCCACGGCGTTGCCAAAGCCCTGGCCGAGGGGTCCGGTCGTCGTTTCGACCCCTGGGGTGAGGCCGCGTTCGGGGTGACCGGGAGTCCGGCTTCCCCACTGTCGGAACTGCTTGATCTGGTCGAGGGGAAGATCATAGCCGGTCAGATGGAGCAGGCTGTACAAGAGCATCGACCCGTGGCCGGCCGAGAGGACAAAGCGATCCCGGTCGAACCAGGCGGGGTCGGACGGGTTGTGTTTGAGGAAGCGAGTCCACAACACGTACGCAAAAGAGGCCGCACCCAGCGGCAGGCCCGGATGCCCGCTATCGGCTTTCTGTATCGCGTCGACGGACAGGAATCGGATCGTATTGACGCAGAGATGATCCAACTCGATCGCCGAGAGAGGGGTTGAACGATCTTCACTCATTCTTGCGTTCCTTCGCCGGGTCATCGTCTCATCGGCTGAGGCCCGGACTTCCGTTCGTCGGGTCTTTGCCCCGGACCTGCGTCAGTGAGAATTTCATTTCATCGAGGATTCCTGTTCGAGCCGGAAATGGCACTGAGGTATGCGACCAGGGCCTCCATTTCTTTGTGGCTCAGAGACACGGGAGGCATCCCTCCGTTTCGCATGCGGGCGGTAGGATTCCGCAGCATTTTGGTCAAGAGCGCGGGTGTGAGGCTTTTGTTGGTACCCGCAAGGGCAGGGGCCGCCGCCGTGCCCGCGACACCATCGGTCCCGTGACAATCAGCGCATCCGTGAGCCTGGAAGATCAATTTCCCTTTGGACTCAAGTTCGTTCATCGCCGGACCGACCGCCGCGCCTGGTTTTGCTTCAGCCGGACTGGGCGTGGACGGCCCGGGAGCCGCGGGCGTCGCGGTAGGAGCGGCCGGTCCTCCCCCGAGGCCGGCCAGGTAGGAGACCAGGGCTTTCATTTCATCGGCATTCAAGGTCAGAGGGACCATGCCGGCGGCTTTCATCTTGGCCGTCGGCGCTTTCAGAAGCGCCGTCAGCTGAGCCGGCGGATACTGACCGGTAATGTGAGTCAGCGCCGGCCCGACGCCGCCGCCTCCGCTCGCCCCATGGCACCCGCTGCAGCCGTGAGAATCGAAAATGCTCTTCCCCTGGGCGGCGGTCGCTTCGACGGCCGGATTTCCGGTTCCCGCTTTCGCCGGACCGGCTGCCGCGCCCGGTTTCGCTTCAGCCGGACTAGGCCCGGACGGCCCGGGAGCCGCGGGTTTCGCGGCAGGGGCGGCCGATCCTCCCCCGAGCCTGGCCAAGTAGGAGACCAGGGCTTTCATGTCATCGGCGTTCAAAGTCAGAGGGACCATGCCGGCGGCTCTCATCTTGGCCGTCGGCGCTTTCAGAAGCGCCGTCAGCTGAGCCGGCGGATACTGACCGGTAATGTGAGTCAGCGCCGGCCCAACGCCGCCGCCTCCGCTCGCCCCGTGGCACCCGCTGCAGCCGTGAGAATCGAAAATACCCTTCCCCTGGGCGGCGGCCGCATCGACCGGCATTGTCGCCACGCCGCGAGAAGGCGACGATGCCGAATACGGCTGAAAAGCGGCATAGAAATAGACTTCTTCCTGCTGGTTCTGCTCCGCAAGTTGAGCGGCGACGATGGGGTCGCGCGCATCTTCAAGACGACTCGTCATGCCGAGCCACACCAAGCCGATCAACACAATGAAGACGCCGCCCACAGGAATGGGCCTGCGCCACGGACGGCGTTCGAGGCCGCGGTCCAGGAACGGCAGCAAGAAAAAGAGCCCGATCAGAATGACGGGAACAATGAATACTCCGATGACCGTGCGCCACCCCTCCCAATACTTCAGCCACTGGAACATCGGCAGGTAAAACCACTCGGGACGGGGTAAATAGGTGGTATTTGTGGGGTTCGCCTCGAGTCCCAGCGTGATAGGGACAAAGTGGGCCAGCGTACCCAAGACTCCCATGACGAGCAGCACAAAAGCCATATCCATCAGAACTTGCTTGGGATAGAACGTCTCTGCAGGCAAGTGCGGCCTGACCGGATCCTCGTTCACCGGGCCCGCGGCCCCTGCTTTGCGGAACAGGAAGATGTGGATGGCGATGAACGAAAGGATCAAAGCGGGAATGACGAGGACATGGAGAACAAAAAAGCGGGAGATCGTCAGAGCTCCCATCGTTGCGCCGCCCCGCAACAGCAACCTCAGGCTCTCGCCAATGATGGGCACCTGCCCGACGATGTCCGTGCCCACGGAGCCGGCGGAATAGGCCCCCTGATCCCACGACAAGAGGTATCCGGTGAACGTCATCCCCAATACGAGAAGCGCGAGCGTGCCGCCGGAAATCCACAGGAGCTCGCGTTTCCCTTTGTAGGACCCGTAGAGAAACGTCTGCAAAAAGTGCAATGCCAGAACGACGACCATGGCACTGGAACCATAGGAATGCAGACTTCGCAGAAAGGCTCCCGCCGCCACTTCCTTGACGATATAGGCCACGCTGACATGAGCGGTCATCGGAGAAGGCGCGTAGTACAGCGCCAGGCATACGCCGGTGATGATCTGCGAGAGGAAAATGAAGAGCAGCCCGGATCCGAAAACATAGGCGAAGCTCGCGCCGCCCGGGATGGGTTCGTCCAGCGAGGCGCGAAGGATCTGTTCCGCTCCCGTACGCTGGCCTATCCATTTCCACAGACGCCCGCGCAGGTTTGGCCTGCTGCGGCCCTCCTTTGATTTCGCGTCAGGCAGAGGCGGTCTGTCTTGGCTATTCATCTGATGACCTCTTTGTCGGCTACGTCAGGACGGAAATATTGGTACTTCACCATGAGCTTGCCTCCGGCCACTTTGGTTTCCAGCGAATCGAGCGAGCGCCGCGGCGGTCCTGAGAGATGTGTGCCGTCTGCGGAGAAAGTGCCGCCGTGACACGGACAGACAAATTCGTTCCGGCCTGGGTCCCAGGGCACGGTACAACCGAGGTGCGGACAAATAGCGGACAAGGCCTTGAGCTGGCCACCGGCCCTGATGATATAAACCACCGGTTGACTGGCGATCTCCCGCCAGCCGTCGCGCTGCTTGAGCTCGAGGGTGCGGAGCAGGGGCGCTTCGAGCTGGGAAAAGACTGTGACGGAGCCTCCGTCCGCCCAGTCTGAATCTCCGGACTTGGCCGTCACAGGATAGAAGATGTATCGCAGGACCGGAACCGCTAAAAGGGCGCCGACGAACGCCGACGCCAATCCAAGAAGGGCGCCAAGAAAGGATCGACGGGATCCGCTCGACGGAAAACGCGGCTGCTCGCGCTTGTCTGATTCCATGGCCTCCCCCCCTCTTAAAAGTTCAACCACAAAGCGATGTAAATCGAGTTGTTCGCCGAGGCGCTCCGGCCGGATCCATCATAGTTGTGGCCGGCCCCGTTAAATTTCGCGTATCCGGTATACGCGGCCGTTAGTTCGATGTTCTGCTTTGGCCAAAACCCCACTTGAGCGATAAAGCCGCTGCTGTTGGGGCTGCCCAGCGCACTGCCAGTCACGGGAGCGGGCGCGAACAGAATCGGATCGGCACTGCCGGCGGTGGCGAACCCGGCCAGCGTGAACGCCCAGCGTCTCCGAAGGTGATAGGTCGCATTGGCCCGAAACGTGTTCAAGTGATGCAAGGATTCGGCCGCGCCGCCGGCGGCAACCGTGCCGTCGAGGTGGGATGTTTCATGAATATAAGTCGCGTGGACGGTCAGGATATCCGCCCCGAACAGCCGTTCGTACTGAAGATCGACGGAGGGATCTGTATAGGTATCGCGTCCGCCCCCAACTCCGCCCGGGACCGAGCTCACGAAAATGCCGTACGTTCCGACCTCCAGATAGTTCAGTCCCCACGTTTCCTGCCAGGCCAGCCGCCAGTATGGCGCAACGCCTTGAATGTTGTAGGCGAAGTCCGTGCCGGTCAAGGGCTGCGGCCCCCCCAGGTGCTCCGAGCGGTATAAAGTGATGCCCGCATACAAATGGTCGTTCCACATCGTGTATGCGCCGAGACCCGCCACATCCTGGGCGAGCCCTCCGGATATGAGCGGCTGAGCACTTGGCGAGGGAGCGCTGCCGGAGGATAGCCACGGGTACCGCCACGACGGGGTACTGTTCCAGATATCTCCGACTGAGGGGCTATTATTCAGAGTCAGCCCGTACAACAGGTCTTTGGAGCCCAACGTGGTGTGCCTGGCATAGCGGATGTCCGTATTGTCCAGCGAGAAATGATCCGACTGATCGGAATAGGTGACTTGAACCATCCCGCCGAAGTGCGGCGAAATCTCACCTGCCAAGAATAGACTCAGAGCCTGGGGAAGCCCGGCGTTCCCATTTTGCGAGCCGGGGACACGCCTATTCGTGGCGGTGTCGCTGAGAAGAAGCATGACCGACAACGGAAAATACCGGTTGATCTTCAAGTCCTTATCCTCGATGATCCCGGCCGCCTTTTTGTCCGTGAGCGTGTAGCCCTCGAGCTTGAACTTGCGCCCGAACGCCGTCAACTCCGGGGGATTGCTGTGACAGACGCTACACTTGAGTCCGGTTTGCCGGGTGAAGCTGGGAACAGCTTGTGCGTCGTGGCACAGTATCGCCATCAAAGCCGGAAGCCATAGACCGCTCATCAGCATACCGGTCGACCTGGCACGTTTCATGTGTCTCCTCCCCATGCGGAATGTCGGATCTGCACCTTCATTTGGGGGACCTCTGTTTCCGGATCTCGCGCTCCGCTTCAAGCCAGTTTTGATCGGCTTGGCCGGCGCGCCGGCCTCGCTGTTCGTAGAGCTCATACGCCCGTGTGGCGATCTGCGGCGTCAGGTCGAGCGGTTTCTTGGCCAGCAATGGGGCCTGAGCAGGGTCAAGGATCCGGTAGGCCAGCAGCTTGACGCGGTCATTCACCAGGAACCAGGCCAGAGCATAGCCCCAAACAAACAAGGCCCAACCCCACCCGAGGGGCGTCATAAACAGCCCATAAACCGCGATCAGAGTCGCCACGATCTGCGTGCCGAGCACCGCGGCCCACAGAATTCGCGCCGGGCGGATGGACCAGAACGGTCCGCGCGTGCGCGTCAGGAAGATCGTCAGATGTCCGGCCACGGACAGCTTCAGGTACATCAGCGTCTGGATGTGCGCACGGTCGAGAAGGAAGACCCGCTCACCGAGATAGAACAAGCCGAAAGCGGACACGACCCCGATGACGCCCAGCACCGTGGCGATCCCCAGCACCAGGCGCATGTTCCAGGCTTCGGGCTTGTCCTTGTAATGAACGTTGTCGTACGCGATGGACAGGATGGCGCCGTCGTTGAGCAACGCCAGCAGCACGATCATCACCGCGGTCACCGGATAGAAGTTGAAGATCAGGATGGCCAGGGTCATAAAGAACAGCACCCGCAGCGTTTCGGCGATGCGGTAGATCGCGTAGCTGTTCATCCTCTGGAATATTCTCCGGCTCTCCTTGATCGCGTCAATGATGACCGAGAGGCCGGGCGTCGTCAGGACGATGGCTGCCGCGGCACGAGCCGCGTCCGTCGCGCCGCAAACGGCGATGCCGCAGTCGGCTTTCTTCAGAGCGGGGGCGTCATTGACCCCGTCGCCGGTCATGCCGACGATATGGCCGCGCTGCTGCAGCACATCGACAATGTGGAACTTGTGTTCGGGGAAGACCTGGGCGAAACCATCCGCTCTTTCGATGGACTCCGCCGACTGGGCCGTCTCGTGACACTTCGCGTCGCCCAATCCGCCGGCATCGAGGATGTTCGTGCCCAGCCCGAGCTGGCGGGCCGTTTCGCGAGCGATGGCCATTTGATCGCCCGTAACCATCTTGACGCTGACCCCCATTTCCCGGGCGCTCGTAATGGTCGCTTCGGCCTGTTCACGCGGCGGATCGAACAATGGCAACACGCCGAGAAACTGCCATCGGCCTTCTCCCTCGGCCTGGGCCACGCCCAGCGAACGAAAACCGCGCGCCGCGAATTCATCGACAGCTTTCTCGACGGCGGGCTTGACTTCGCGGGCGTTGGCCGACATCTCCAGAATCACCTGCGGGGCTCCCTTTGTCACTCTGAACACGCTTCCGTCGGCGGCTTTGACGGTAGCCTCGGTGCGTTTATGCACCGGGTCGAACGGCCGAAAATGGAGCACCTGATAGCCCTTCAAGGCCTGATCGTTCTTCACGCCTCCGATTACGGCCATGTCGATGGTGTCTTCGTCTTCCTCTCGAGACGCGAGCGCTGCGCACAGAATGACCTGCTCGGCGGGGACATTGTTCACGCTGAACGGATCTCCCAACGTCAGCTTGTTCTGAGTCAGGGTGCCGGTCTTGTCCGCGCACAGCACGTCCACACCCGCCAATTCCTCGATGGCCGCCAAACGGGTCACGATCGCCTCTTTCTTGGCCAGCAGGCGCGCGCCGACCGCCATGGTCACGGACAGCACCGTGGGCATCGCCACGGGAATCGCGGCCACCGTCAACACCAATGCGAACTGAAGCGTCGTGAGCATCCGGTCGCCGCGAAAGAGCGCGACGCTCAGGATCAACACCACCAAAGCCACGGCGAGGATGATCAGGTAATCGCCGATCTTCAGCACGGCACGCTGGAAATGGCTGACGGTGTGCGCCTCCTGCACCAGTTCGGCGGTCCTGCCGAAGTAGGTCTTCACGCCGGTAGCGTAAACCATTGCGTCGATCTCTCCCTGGCGGACGATCGACCCCGAAAACACCGCCTCGCCGGGTTTGCGCGTGGCCGGCAGCGACTCTCCCGTCAGCGCGGACTGATCGACTTCTATCGGGTCACCCTCCAGCAACCGCGCATCCGCGGGCACGATATCGCCCAGGCGCACACGGATGACATCGCCGGGCACCAATTCACGCGCCTCCACGGAGGTCCACTTCCCACCACGTTTCACTCGGGCCTTGATCGCCAGCTTGGCCTTCAGCGCGGCGATCGCGTTGCCCGCCTGGTGTTCTTCCCAGAATCCGACCACGGCGTTGGCCAGAAGCAGAAGGAGGATGATGGCAAAGTCCGGCCAATGACGGGCCACCGCCGAAAGGATCACGGCCGCTTCGATCATCCACGGGATGGGGCCCCAAAAATAGGTCAGGAATTTCAGGAACGGATTGGCCTTCTTCTCTTCGATCTCATTGGGCCCATATCGGGTCAGCCGTTTCTGCGCCTCTGCTTGGCTGAGGCCGTCCGGCGACGACCCCAATTTTGCCTGCAGCTCCGGCAAGGGAAGGGATTTCAGATCGTCCGGCGCGTCGGATTTCGCCCCCGGCTTCGATCCGGGAGCCTTGACAGGCTCTTGCGCATTCATACTCAGCCCTTTCGCAAGAGCAGAATCACGCCGGCCATCGCGATGTCATCCTTTCCCTAGCCCCTTGGATCTCAGGTAGCGCCGGATCAGGTTGTTCGTTGAGCTATCGTGCCGGAGTTGGGACTCGGCCCCGGTCTCAAGCTCGGGGACGATGCGGGCGGCCAGCGCCTTGCCCAGTTCGACCCCCCACTGATCAAATGAATCGATGCCCCAAATGGCGCCTTGAGTGAAGACGCTGTGCTCGTACAGCGCGACGAGCTTTCCCAACGCCGCCGGAGTCAGCCGTTCCAGGAGGATCGTGCTGGACGGACGGTTGCCCTCGAAGGTCCGATGCGGCACGAGCCATTCGGGGATGCCCTCGGCTCGGACCTCCTGCGTCGTTTTGCCGAAGGCCAGCGCCTCGGCCTGGGCGAACACGTTGGCCAAAAGCAAGTCGTGGTGGCGGCCGAGAGGGTTAAGCGGCTGAACGAATCCGATGAAGTCGCAGGGGATGAGCTTGGTCCCCTGATGGATCAGCTGGTAGAAGGAATGCTGGCCGTTGGTGCCCGGCTCGCCCCAAGTGATCGGCCCGGTTTGCCAGGCGACCTCGGTCCCGTCAAGGGTGACGTGCTTGCCATTGCTCTCCATCGTCAACTGCTGGAGGTAGGCCGGGAAGCGCTTCAAATACTGCTCATACGGAAGGACCGCCAGGGTCTGCGCCCCGAAGAAGTTGTTGTACCAGAGGCTCAGGAGCCCCATGAGCACCGGCAGGTTGCGCGCGAAAGGAGCCGTGCGGAAATGCTCGTCCATCCGGTGGAATCCGTCGAGCATGGCCTGGAAATTATCGGGGCCGATGGCGATCATCGTCGACAGGCCGATCGCCGCGTCCATGGAGTACCGGCCGCCGACCCAATCCCAAAACTCGAACATGTTCGCGGTGTCGATGCCGAATTTGGCCACTTCGCCGGCGTTGGTCGAGACCGCGACGAAATGCTGGGCGACCGCGGCGGGATGCTTCAGCGTCTTGAGGGCCCAGTCCCGGGCCGTATGCGCGTTGGTCATCGTCTCCAGGGTCGTAAAGGTCTTCGACGAGACGATGAACAGCGTCTCCTCGGCGTCGAGGTCGCGGGTGGCCTCGGCGAAGTCGGTGCCGTCGATGTTGGAGACGAAGCGGAAGGTCAGGTCGCGCCGGCTGTAGTGCCGCAAGGCCTCGTACGCCATCACCGGCCCCAGGTCGGACCCCCCGATGCCGATATTGATGACGTTGCGGATCGGCTTGCCGGTGTGGCCCGTCCACTCCCCGCTCCGCACCTGGGCGCAGAAGCCGGCCATCTTGTCGAGCACGCCGTGGACCGGAGGGACGACGTCCTGGCCGTCCACGACGATGGATTGCCCTCGAGGAGCGCGGAGGGCCACGTGCAGGACGGCCCGCCTCTCCGTGACGTTGATCTTCTCGCCTCTGAACATGGCCTCGATGCGGGCCCGCAGGCCGGATTCCTCCGCCAATTGCAGAAGGAGCCTGAGCGTCTCGTCGGTGACCCGGTGCTTCGAATAGTCCAAGTAGACGCCGACGGCCTCAGCCGTCAGGCGCTCCCCGCGTTTCGGATCGGCGGCGAAGAGCTTCCGAAGATGCAACTCCCCCACTTCCAGGTAATGGGCTTCGAGGGCCTGCCAGGCCGGGAGTTCCGTGAGCCGCGGGAGGCGTGTCGTCATGCTGCTGTCCTTTCCATCGCGGCACTGTATTCGCCGCGGCGCGCCGCCCGGTTGCACCTGGCCCGATGATACAGAGCTTGCTGGGCGGCAGGCACGTTGGCCTCCTCGCCTCGCCAGATCTCCAAAGCCGGTTGTTGGATGGCGCGCGAAAATGAAAACGCCAACGCCCAAGGCCGTCGCGACTTGGATCTGACGTTCATGGCATTCAAACGGGCCGAAGCCAGCTCGCCGGATTGGCCGCCCGACAAAAACGCGATCCCCGGAACGGCGGCGGGGACGGCTCGCAACAGGCACCTCACCGTGGCGTCAGCCACCTCGTCCACGCCTTCCTGCCTGGGGCAGGTCAGACCCGGGAGCACCATGTTGGGCTTCAAGATCATGCCCTCCGGCATCACCCGGAGCGCGGCCAGCCGGTTAAAAACCGTTCTCAGGACGTCCTCCGTGACTTCAAAGCACCGCTCCAGGGTATGGTCGCCGTCCATGAGCACTTCCGGCTCGACGACGGGGACCAAGCCGGCTTCCTGGCACAGAGCCGCGTAGCGAGCCAGCGCGTGAGCGTTGGCTTCGATGCACCCGCGGCTGGGAATGCTATCGCCCACGGCCAGGACTGCGCGCCACTTGGCGAAACGCGCTCCCATTTGAGAATATTCCTCGAGGCGGCCGCGCAATCCGTCCAGGCCCTCGGTGATCTTTTCACCGGGATGACCCGCCATGTCCTTTGCGCCGGTGTCCACTTTGATGCCGATAATGATCCCCGCATCGCTGAGGACCTTGATAAAGGGCGTGCCGTCTTTCTTCCGCTGGCGGATCGTTTCGTCGTAAAGGATCGCCCCATTGATGCACTCCCCGAGACGGGGTGTGGTCACGATCAACTCCCGATAAGCGCGCCGGGCCTCCACGGTCTGGGGAATTCCCAGCCTGGCAAATCTTTGATTGCAGGTCGGATTGCTTTCATCCATCGCCAGAAGGCCCTTGTCGCCTGCGACCAGCGCCTGGGCCGTGCTCATCAAGGGATTGCCTGTCATGTTCCGGTCTCCTTGCTTTCCAGCTCCGCGATTTTCGCCAGGCGCCGCTTGAACCGTTCCATCCCCTTGAAACGGGCGCCGAGGAACGTCTGGACCAGGTCCCAGGCCAGGTCGTATCCGGTGACTCGGCCGCCCAGGCACATCACGTTCATGTCGTCGTCCTCGACCCCCTGATGAGCGGAGAAGGGATCCGTGATCAACGCCGCCCGCACACCGGACACCTTGTTGGCCGCGACGCAGGCCCCGACCCCGCTGCCGCAGATGGCCAAGCCTCGGGCGACCTCGCGCCGGGCCACCGCCCTGGCCAGGGGCACGACAAAATCCGGGTAGTCATCGTCCCTGACCAGATCACGGGCGCCGAAATCCACGACCTCGTAACCGGCGGCCTGGAGGTCCGCGGCCAGCCGCCCTTTCAGCTCGAACCCGCCATGGTCCGCGGCGATGCCCAGGCGCATCATTTCGGCTCCTCGCCCAGCCCCTTTTCTTTCCGCGTTCCGCCCGGACTCCACTTCCAGTTCCGGATCTCGGGCATGTCTTGGCCGTACTTGTCAATGTACTCCTTGTGCTCGACAAGCTTGTCCCTCAGCTGCTGCTTCAGGTAAACGCCCTTGTCGCCGGTCTGCGGCAGGCGGTCGATGGTGTCCATCACGAGGTGGAAGCGGTCCAGATCGTTCAGCACCGTCATATCGAAAGGCGTGGTGATGGTTCCTTCTTCCTTGTAGCCGCGGACGTGGATATTGTCGTGGTTGGTGCGGCGGTAAGTCAGACGGTGGATCAACCACGGGTAGCCATGGAAGGCGAAGATGAGCGGCTTGTCCTTGGTGAAGATATCGTCGAAATCCTTGTCGCTCAACCCGTGGGGGTGCTCGGTTTGCGGCTGCAGCTTCATGAGATCGACGACGTTGACCACCCGGATCTTCAGGCCGGGCAGATGCTCGCGCATCATGGAGACGGCGGCGAGCGTTTCCAGCGTGGGCACGTCGCCGCAGCAGGCCATGACCACGTCGGGCGCGACGCCTTGGTCGTTGCTGGCCCACTGCCAAATGCCGACGCCCGCAGTGCAATGCTTGACGGCGGCGTCCATCGTCAGCCACTGTGGCGCAGGGTGTTTGCCCGCGATCACGACGTTGACATAATGACGGCTGCGCAGGCAGTGGTCCATGACCGACAGCAGGCAGTTGGCGTCGGGCGGAAGGTAAACGCGCACGACCTCGGCCTTCTTGTTCACGACGTGGTCGATGAAACCGGGGTCCTGGTGGGTGAAGCCGTTGTGATCCTGGCGCCAGACATGCGAGGACAGCAGGTAGTTCAGGGAGGCGATCTTCCGCCGCCACGGCAGGTGCGCCGTGACCTTCAGCCACTTGGCATGCTGGTTGAACATCGAATCGATGATGTGGATGAACGCCTCGTAGCAATTGAAGAGCCCATGCCGCCCGGTGAGCAGGTAGCCCTCGAGCCAGCCCTCGCATTGGTGCTCGCTGAGCATTTCCATCACGCGGCCGGTGGGCGCGAGGAATTCGTCGTTCGGCGCGATCGCGGCGTCCCATTGGCGTTCAGTCGCTTCAAAGAGGGCTTCCAAGCCGTTGGAGAGCGTCTCGTCCGGGCCAAAGACCCGGAAATTCCGCTGCTCACCGTTCAGCTTCGCCACATCGCGGAGGAAAGGCCCGAGCACGTGCGTATCGCCGATGCCGCGCGCTCCGGGCGACGGCACGGCCTCCGCGTAGTCGCGGAAATCCGGCATGCGCAGGTCGCGGAGCAGAATGCCGCCGTTGGCGTGGGGATTCGCGCCCATGCGTCGTTCGCCCCTGGGCGCAAGTTCGGCCAGTTCCGGCTTGAGACGCCCCTCCTGATCAAAGAGCTCCTCCGGCCTGTAGCTTTTCATCCAGCTTTCGAGCTGCTTGAGATGATCGGGATGCCCGGCATCCACGAGGAGCGGCACCTGGTGCGC
>JBAVUQ010000252.1:0-8467 GCA_049696855.1 Candidatus Aminicenantales bacterium | reverse complement strand
AGAAAAAGGGCTCCTTTTTCGCCTGGATCCATCTCTACGATCCTCACTTGCCCTATAAGCCTCCCGAGCCCTATTTGAGCGAGTACCGCTCTCGCGGGCCCTCCGGCCTCTATGACGGCGAGATCGCCTTCATGGATGAGCAGATCGGCAGGTGCGTGGCCTGGTTGGCGCAGAACAATCTCTCTGAAAACACGATCCTCGTCCTCATTGGTGACCACGGGGAAGGGCTGGGGAGCCATGGCGAAGAGACGCACGGATTCTTCATTTATGACTCTGTCGTCCATGTGCCGTTTCTTGTCAGCACGCCGTTTCCCGGGCTCCAGGGGAAACGCGTTTCCTCCCAGGTCAGCTCGGTCGACGTCTTCCCGACCCTTCTGGATCTCGCCCATGTCGCAGTCCCGTCTCGAACGCAAGGCCGCTCCCTTCTTCCCGCAATGTTCCGGCCGGGGAACGCGGGGGAGAGCTATGCCTATTCGGAATCCACGGTTCCGGATCTCCAGTTCGGCTGGAGCCCTCTCTACTCCTTGCACACGGCGCGCTTCAAGTATATCGACGCTCCGCAGGCCGAGCTGTACGACATCCGTCAGGACCCGGACGAACAGACGGACGTCTCTCCCCGGTATTCCGATGTCGCCCGGAAGATGAAATCTGAGCTGGACCGGCTTATGACCGAAACGAGCAGGGATGCTCCGACCCCCCAGGCGGCGAATCTGGACAAGGATACGATGGAAAGGCTATCCGCTCTGGGTTACATCGGTGCGCCAGTCACGAGAAAAAAACCCTCAGGGAACGACTCAAGGCCTCTCGCGGACCCCAAGGATAAGCTCAGGGTTTACGAGGCTGTTACGCGAGCTGGCGGATTGATCATGAACGAGCGGTACGACGCCGCTCGAGAACTCCTGGAATCCGCCCTCAAGGATGATCCGACGATCACGCTGGGATTGCTGCTTCTCGCGACCTGCGACGTGCGTCTCGGGAGGAGGGACGAGGCGAAGGCCAATCTCGATGTCATCTTGAAAGAGGATCCGGAAAACATCCAGGGCTTGATAGCCCTGGCGGATATCCTGGTCGGGGACGGGAAGAACGAAGACGCCATTGCCCTCTGCAAGCGGACGCTCTCCGTCGACGAGAAGAATGTCGAGGCTTGTATGCTGATCGGCGAAATCTATATCGGAGCGGAAAACCCTGCCAAAGCCCTCCCTTATTTGGAGAAAGCCGTCGAGCTCCAGCCCAAGCTGACCCGGAACCGTTTCAACCTGGCCGCCAGTTTGCTGGGGGTGAAGCAATATGACCGGGCGGAAACGCTTTTGAAGGACATCATCCGAGAATCACCGAAATTCCCCCGAGCCAACTACAACCTGGGACTTCTTTATGAGGAGCAGGGAAGGCTCGAGGAAGCGAGGGCCGCTTATGCGCAAGAGGTTTCCGTGTTTCCCCAAGAATTTCAAGCCCGCTTCAATTTGGGCAAGGTCCTCCTTAAGCTGAGCGACCACGCGGGATACATGGACAGCATGCGGAAGGTCGTTGAGGTGGCCCCCCAGCAGGCCGAAGGGTATTTGTTTCTCGCGCGCGGCCTGTTCCTCGAGCAGGCCCCGCTCGACGAGATCCGGGTCATGGTCGAAAAAGGGCTCTCCCTCGCCCGGACGTCCGAACTCAAAGCCTTCGGCTATTTTCTCCTTGCCGATATCTATAATCGAAGCCACGAACCGGGGAAAATGAACGACGCCCTGAAAAAAGCCAATTCGTATAAGTCAAAAGAGGAGTAAGTCATGAGATGCCGCACCTCTCGATGGCCGGGAGCTTTCGCTGTCGTCTTTGGAATCCTCATGGTTATTCCCAGCTTCGGCCAGTACCGCGAGTATTATGTCTACGGTAAAGTCCTCGATGTCCAGAAAGCGCCCTTGGAGGGGGTCGAGGTCACCGTCACGGAGACCGATACCAACCTCAGCTTCACCCAGAAGACCAAGAAGGACGGCCTGTTCAAGTTTCCCGGGCTGCCGCACGGGACCTATGCCGTCGTCCTAAAAAAAGAAGGCTTTGCCGTGAAAAAGGACGAATGGAAGTTCGAAAGACCTCAGGATAAGATGCAGAGAGTCGAAATCCCGCCCGTCGTCCTCGCCACCCAGGAATATGTTCAGGAATCCGAGCGGATGAAAGAGGCGGCCGCCGGCGTCAAGGAAGCGGCCGAAAAGGTCAGGCTCGGAGATTATGACACGGCCATCTCCAAGCTCAAGGCGGTCCTGGACAAGAACCCCAAGGATTCCAATGCCCTTTATATCGTCGGGATGGCCTATTTCAGAAAGAAGATGTGGGCGGAGGCGATCTCGTCCTTCCTCCAGGTCGTCGATCTGAGCCCGAAATTCCCGGCCGCCTATTATCAGCTGGGGATCTGCTACCAGCAGCAGAAAGAGCTGGAAAAAGCGCTTGAATACGACCAGAAAGCCATGGATCTGGATCCCGCCAACCCCGATACGCCCTATAATACCGGGCTGGTCCTCTTTGAATTGAACCGCGTGGATGAGGCGCTGGCCTGTTTCGAAAAAACGTTGAGCATGAAGCCCGGTGACCCGGCATCCCTGGAAATGGCCGGCCGGTGCTACATCAACCGGGCCAATTTCGAGAAGGCCATCGATTATTTTGAAAAGGCGAAAGCCGGCTATGCCTCTGACCCTGAGAAGATCAAGTTTCTGGATGATCTGATTGCCAAACTGAAAGAGCAGATCAAAAAATAATCTCCTTCTGCCCCGGCCTTTTGTAAAGCCGTTGACAAAGAGGCTTGACAAACGGAGCCGGAAATTATTATAAACGGTTCGAGGTCTCTTTCTTGAACAGCGTCTATTCATCTCGGGCGGCTTTCGGGCCGGAAAAATATGATGAAAGGAAGGTGGGCCAATTACTGTATTCAAAACGAGGCTAGGAGGCGTTTCTGCCGGCTGCCGCGGGAGAGACAGGGCTTCGGGACAAGCGGCGAAGAGGAGAGGAGGAAAGAAGATGCGAAGGAAGATCCTGACGGGCACACTCGTCTTTATGGCGTGCCTCGCTTTTGTAAATGTGGCCGCCGTCCGGGCCCAATCCATCCTCGAGGGAAAGATCACGGGCGTGGTCACGGATGACAAGGGGGAAACCCTTCCGGGCGTCGCCGTCGAAATTACCGGTCCTTCTCTCATGGGCAAGCGGGCCGTCGTCACCTCGGCGAAAGGGACGTTCGTTTTCCTCGCTGTGCCCGCTGGAAAATATTCCCTCGTGGCCACGATGCCGAGTTTTAAGATGGTCAAGCAGGATAATATCAATTTGACCGCAGGAGAGACGATCTCGATCAACTTGGCTTTGCCGATGGGAACGATCGAAGAGACCGTGACGGTCACCGGCGCGGCGCCGGTGGTCGATGTCAAGACCTCGACGACCGACGCCAAGATCAGCCTGGAGATGCTGGACAAGCTCCCGACGAGCCGCAATTCGTGGTATGACCTGTCGCTCTCGACGCCGGGCATGTTCGACACGGGCGCGGCCATGCAGTCGAGTCCCACGGCGTACGGGGAATCCGGGCAGGGCAATATTTTCCTGGTGAACGGCGTCGATACGACCGACCCCTCCGGAGCGGGCTTTGGCTCCATGATCAATGTCAACTACAACACCATCCAGGAAGTCCGTATCATTTCCCTGGGCTCCAAAGCGGAATACGGCAATTTCTCGGGCGCGGCCATCGACGTCATCACCAAGTCCGGCTCGAACAAGCTGCGGGGCTCTCTGAGCTATTACAGCCAGCTGGGCATCCCGAAAACCGGAGTTCCGGGGGCCAGCGAGCTGGGCCGATCTTGGCTGTTCATCGCCCCGGGCACCAATTTCGATTTCTATCCCAAAAGAAACTGGGAGCTGGATTTGACCTTGGGCGGCCCCATCATCGCCGATAAGCTGTGGTTCTTCGCGGCCGGGAACCTTCTGGGCTCCAAGGAAAAGCAGCTGAATTGGACGCCGCTCGTGAACTGGACCGGACGCTACGGCGACATCAAGATCTCCGCCAACCCCTTGAAAAACCATCGGGCCTGGCTGGCCTATCACTATGAAAAGAACGCCAGCGGCGGAGGGACCGACGGAACCCTGAATTGGGACGAAAACCTGGCCTACGACAACAAGGACAAAAGCCAATCCATCTCCTCTCAGTGGCAATGGTTTCCCAGCACCACGACGTTCCTTTCGGTCAAGTTCTTGGGTTTCATGGTCGATAGTCGATCCGCGCTCCCCCCAGGCCACGACGACTTTGCGGGCATAATCAATTGGTACAAAGGCTTACCCACGGACGGCGCCGTCGGCGGCGCCTTTGAGGCCTTTAATGGAAACTTGACCAGCCGCTCAACCATCCAAGCCGACGTGTCGCACTATGCCGAGAATTTCCTGGGCGAACACGATATCAAGTTCGGCGTGCAGTACACCCGCGGCCGCAAGAAAGGCACCACCGGGGATTTCTTCTCCAAACAGCTGACGAATCTAGATACCGGTGAGGATCTCGGCTTGATGGGCTATTACCAGACCGGCTACATGGTGGGCTACTACTATTCCAGCATCGACAATCAGAACCTTTATTATGGCATCGCCGGCCAGGACGGCCTGGTCATGAATATCAACACCTATTACTCGACCCCTCAAAAGACGGTCCGCACGTCCGATTCCACGGGCTTCTTTTTCGACGACCAGTGGACCCCGAGCAAACGGCTGACTTTCAACCTCGGCGTGCGTTACGACCTCATGACCGCCAAATTCGGCAAAGGGCAGTCCTTAAAGCAGCCGACCACCCCCGAAGGTTTCGCCGGAACGCTCGAGGTCCTCCGGGAACGCCAGGGGTCGGGGAACCTGTTCGACTTCAAGTGTTTCTCTCCGCGCCTGGGTGTGACCTACCAATTGACCAAGGACGGGAAGACCGCCCTGCGGGCCAGTTTCGGAAGATACTACTCACCGCTCGGCGTGGAGAGCTTCGGGTCCGGCGGCCCTGATCAAGATCGGAGCTATGCCATCACGCGGTTCTATCTGCTCCCCTGGGACGACCTGGACGCGAATCTTGACGGCATGATTTTCGACAAGGAAACCATGGATGCCACCCGGAGACTGATGCACGGAGTGCTCGACGGAACTCTGACCCCGATCAATGCTGAGGTCATCGGGAACAAGATCGACCCCGATACGGGCGAGCCCAATTTGCTAGACTATCGAGATACCTTTTCGATTTTCGATCCTTCCTTGAATCCTTGGGAGCTGAAGATCCACCCCGGCCTGAAGAACCAGCACACCGACCAGTTCACCGTCGGTCTGGAACGGGAGATCTTCCAGAATTTCTCCCTGGCGCTCACCTATATCCACCGCGATACGAGAGATATGATCGTGGAATGGCCCATCAATAAAGTCACCGGCCAGGAGTGGGAGTACGAGCGGAAGACGCAGACTGTCAACGGCCAGGATGTCAGTCTTTATAGCATCGTCCTGAAGGATTACAACAATGACGGCGTCATCTCCAATGGCGACAACGGCGATGTCAACTGGATCGATGAACATTCGGATTTTGAATGGCGCAACTTGCCCGATTTTGAGGGCCATAAAGCCAGGCGCCTGTTCCAGGGCGTGCAGCTGACGTTCAACAAACGCTACTCCAACCGCTGGCAGTTGATGGGATCTCTGCTCTGGAATTCTTCGAGCGGCCCGGCGGGCCGCAACAAGCGTCAGGACCAGGACTACAACCTGGAAGGCAGTTTCATTTGGCAAGATCGCTGGGTCGCGGGTGTCAACCAGCTGATCAACAATATGGTCGGCCCCCTGCCCTTTACCCCGCGCTTTGAATTCAAGATCAATGGCAACTACACCATCCCCGTGATCGAAGCCGACTTAGCCTTGCGCTTCCGGCTGCATAACGGCCGTCCCGTCTGGATTACCCAGGAAATCCCAAAGGTGATCTCAATCTACTCCGATCTGGAAGACGAAGCATTCATGGCCCAGGCCGTGCTGACCTCCGGCGGGAATGCGCTCCTCGCTCAGGATCCCACGAAACCGCTTTACATGCCTGTCCTCAAGATCCTGGATCTGCGCCTCGAAAAGGCTTTTAGACTGGGCCCCGGGAAACTGACCCTCATTTTCGACGCCTTCAATGTTTTCAATTCCCAAGATGTGACCAACGCCTATACCAAGAAGGTCGAAGCGGCCGACACGATCGGCCAGATCTCCGGTATCGTCGCTCCCCGCAAGTATCGGGGAGGGATCATGTACACGTTCTAGGGAGAGAGTCGTCCGAAATGGGGGAGTGCCCCGCACTCCCCCATTTTTTTTCTTTTTCTCGAAAGCCGCCGGCCGGTTCGCGACGGTCCCTTGAACGACAACTGTCCTTCCGTTCCGCGCGTGGGTTTGACCGTGGCCCCGAGTTGGGTTAAAGTGGAAATCAGGATGAAATGACCGTCAAGAGCTGCGGATTCATCGCGCTGGCCGCCATCCTCATTTGTCTCCCCGCCGGGACGGAAACTCGCTCAACGCTCCCGGCGCGTTATCAGCAATGGCTGTCCGAAGAGGTGGCCTACATCATCACGGCCCGAGAGCGGGCTGTCTTCCTGGCGCTCCAGACCGATCGGGAACGGGATATCTTCATCGAAGCCTTCTGGAAACAGAGGGATCCCTCCGCGGGAACGGAGCGCAACGAATTCAAGGAGGAACATTACCGCCGGCTCGAGTATGCCAATACCTTCTACGGCCGAAGCTCGCCGCTTCCGGGGTGGAAGACGGACCGCGGCCGGATCTACATCATCCTGGGCCCGCCCAAGAACATCGAATCCTATGACCAGGTGACGAACGTCTTCCCGACCGAGATCTGGTTCTATCTGGGAGACCCCGACCTCGGGCTCCCGACCGGCTTCAACGTCATTTTCTACAAAAAAATGGGTACCGGGGATTATGTCCTTTATTCTCCGACCAACGATGGACCTCAAAGCTTGATCGCCGATTTCGTGGGCGGTCACGGGGACGAACGGCAGGCTTACCAAGCCCTCAAAAAGCTCGAGCCGAACCTGGCCCGGCAGACGCTCAGTCTGATTCCCGGGGAGCCTCTGACCTCGGGGTCCCTGTCCCTGGCCTCGGACAGGCTGATGGCCACGATCTTTGCCTCGCCCCAGAAGAAGGTCGATGTCGCTTACGCTAACGCCATTCTCAAGTTCAAGGATTTCATCGAGGTCGATTATACGGCCAACTATATTGCCAGCGACGTCCTCCTCGAGGTCATCCAAGACGATACGGGCGTTTTCTGCGTCCATTACGCGATCGAGCCGGCCAAGATCTCCACGGAGGAAAACGACGGGAAATACGAGGTCCGCTTCCGGCTGACGGGGCGCGTTTCGGACGCGGCAGGAAAGACCGTCTATCAGTTCGACAAGGACTTTCCCTTCAGCCTAACGGCCGGCGAGCTCGAGGACATCCGGGCCAAGTCCCTGTCGATCCAGGACGCGTTCCCCCTTGTCCCCGGCAGCTACAATTTCGACATCCTGCTGAAGAACACCCTGTCCAAGGAGTTCACGGGCGCCGGGAAGACGGTGGTCGTTCCCGGTCCCGGCGGGCCCGTCCGCATGAGCCCCCTTCTTCTGGCCTACGGCGCCGAACAAAGAGTATCGCCTCCGGGGGAGCGCGTTCCCTTCAAGGTCGGGAACGTGCAGCTTCTCTGTCAGACACGGAAGACGTTCAGCTCGAGGGATTCGCTCGTGCTCTTTTTCCAGCTCTTCGGGCTGACCGAGACGCTCAGAAGCTCGGGAACGCTCCGCTATGATTTCCTGCAGGAGGACAAGGACTTCCTGACGCGGACGTCCCGCCTGGCGCCCGGCGCGGCCGGAGATACCGTTATCGATGTCCAACCGCTCAGGGACTTTCGCCCCGGCTACTATCAAGCCCGGGTGACCCTCCTCGACGGGCAGGGGAAAGAGGTCGCCGTGACGAAGGAGAACTTCGAAGTCTCGCCCGCGGAAGCGGTGCCCAGGCCTCTCGTCATCTCCAAAGTCACCAAGGGCTCGGCGAGAGATGACGACCTCTATGCGACCGGCCTCCAGGCGCTCAACCTGGGCGATGTCGAGACAGCCAGGACCCGTCTGGCCGAAGCCCACGCCGGCTCGCCCCAGCGCGCCGACGTGGCCGTGGCCTACGCCCAGCTGCTCTTCCGATTGAAGGACTATCGTCGGGTCAAGGATGTCCTCCTGCCCTGGTCGGGTGAGGAAGCCCCGGCCCCGGAGGTCCCGGCACTGCTCGGCCGGGCCTGCCACGCCTTGGGTGAATACCAGGAGGCCGCGACCTACTACGCGTCCTATCTGGCCCGGTTCGGAGCGAACATCGACATCCTGAACGACCTGGGCGCCTGCCAGTTCCAGCTCGGGAATACCGCCGAGGCGCTCAAGGCCTGGACGAAATCGCTCGAGCTCAACCCGAATCAGGACAAGCTGAAGGCGCTCGTCGACTC
>JBAVUQ010000251.1:0-2789 GCA_049696855.1 Candidatus Aminicenantales bacterium | reverse complement strand
GTCTGGGGCGCCCGGGCGGCCAAGTCGGCCGAGATCTTCTGGAGATCGAGCGTCAGCTGGTCGAGCTTGCGGAGGATATCCTGGTACTGGGCGGGAACGGCCCTTACGCCCTCCTGGACCCCGGATTGGCCGGCCATCGCCTGACGGACGAGATCGGCCAGGGACTTGAGCTGGTCCTGGACGGCCCGGATCTCCCCGGCGTTCTGGTCGACCCGGGCGCGGATCTCCTGGACCTGCTGCTTGAGGACCTGGACGTCGTCGTAAACGAGCTCGATGGCCTTTTTGTTCTTGTCCTGGCCCCAGACGGCCAGGGTCAGGACGGCGAGGATAAAGGCCCCGAGGCGGACGCGGCTCAAGTCTTACTTCTCGATGATCACGAATTGGGCGCGCCGGTTCATCTGCCAGGCGCTCTCGTCGTGGCCCGGATTGATGGGCTGGCTCTTGCCGTAGGAAATGATCTTGATCCGGTCGGGGGTGATGCCCGCGGACAGGAGATAGTCCTGGGCGGCCTTGGCCCGCTTCTCGCCGAGGGCGAGGTTGTATTCTTCGGTGCCGCGCTCGTCGCAGTGGCCCTCGACGAGGATCTTGGCCGTTCGGAACTTCTTCAGCCAGGCCGCGTCCGAGTCCAGGGTGGCCCGGGCTTCGTCGCGGATGGCGGCGGTGTTGTAGTCGAAATAGACGGTCCCGAGAGGCTTCTCACGATTGATCTGATCGAGCGACTTCTGCAGGAACATCTCTTCTTCCGAGAGCTGGGGTTCCTGGACCTTGGGCTCCTCGACCCTTTCGACCGGGGGCTGTTCCTGGGTCTGCGGCGGAGGGGGAGGGACTTCCTTGGGCTTCTTCTTGCACGCGACGGCGAAGGAGAAGACGAGGATGATGGCCAGCGAATAAATGATCAGCTTTTTCATCGGGCCTCCTGTGAATTCGCGTCTCCAGCCCTCGGATGCGACGGCGCGACGCTGTTTTTCACCTTCTTATACCCCGTAAAGGACGGCATGTCAATACGTTTCCCGCCTGATTTCGCCGAATTCCCCCCTTTCGGCTAGACGTTTCTACTTCGGCCGGCGTGAAAAATCACCGCGGCGAACGGAGACGATGCCCCGAGGGCTAGTTCGTCCAGTTGGGCAGCTTGTTCTCGCCGCGGTCGGTCAGGCGCTTGAGGTTGGCGCCGTCATAATCGACGCTGTAGACCTGCATCGATCCCGAGAGGTTCGAGGCGAAGACGACGTGGCGGCCGTCGGGAGACCAGCTCGGCGACTCGGTGAAAACCTTGTTTTCGGTGAGCTTGGAGATCTGGTTGGTCCGGAGGTTGAGAACGTAGATGTCGTAGGTGTTCTCGACCCTGGAGACGAAGGCGATCCGCTCGCTCGTCGGGGCCCAGGCCGGCGAGTCGTGGTAATTGCCGCCGAAGCTGGCCTTGCGCACGTTCGAGCCCTCGGCGTCCATGATGTAGATCTGGGGATTGCCGGCGCCGAGACGGTCGGTCGTGAAGGCGATCTCGCGGCCCGTCGGCGACCAGGACGGCGCCGTCTCGGTGGCGGCGTTGTAGGTCAGACGCTTGGTCTTCCGGGTCTCGAGGTCCATGACGAAGATGTCGGCGTTGCCTTCCTCGGCCATGGTCGAGCAGAAGGCCAGCTTCTTGCCGTCGGGCGAGAAGGCCGCGGCATAGCTCGTGCCTTTCGTGGCCACCGGGGTCTCCGTGCCCTCGTAGATGTTGCGGAGGTAGAGCCCGGCGTTGCTCCCGCGGTAGGAGGTGAAGGCGATCGTCCGCTGGTCCGGGGACCAGGCGGGCATGTAGTCCTTGATCTTGTTGAAGGTGATCCGGGTCGGGTTGGCCCCGTCGTAGTCCATCATGTAGATCTCGTCGTTGCCGTCGCGGTTGGAGACGAAGCAGATCTTCGTTGTGAAGATGGGCTTCTCGCCGTGGAGCTTGAGGAGCTCGTCGGCCATCTTGTGGGCGACGAGGCGCAGGCCGTTCTTCTCGGCCTGATAGCGCTTGCCGACGATGAAGCGCTCGCTCTTGACGTCGTAGATCTTGCCGTCGAAGACGATGCGGCCTCCGTCCTCACGGACTTCGCCGGTGACGAGGAGCCGGGCCTGGATGGAGTCCCAGTCCTTGAAGTTGATCTTGTCCGCCGTCACCAGTCGCCCGACATAGTCGTAGTAGCTCTTGGGCAGGAGCTGGAAGATCCGGGTGTAGGCGATGTCGTCCGACAGGGCCTGGCGGATCTCCGTAGCGGCGGCCTGGGCCGCGGCCGATCCCGGCCGGACGATGAAGTCCGGCAGGGCCAGCGCGATCATAGGCATGCCCTCGCTGATCTTGAGGACGACCTCCTGTTGAGCGAAGGCCCCGGCGGCGGTGAGAACGATGAGCAGTCCGAGAAGTTTTTTGGTGTGGGTCATTTGGCGTGCTCGAAGATGAGAGTGACTCCCAAGTATTGTCCGTCGTATTCATTGGGCAGCGGAGCGAACGGTTTGGAGGCTTCGATGGCCCGGCGGGCGGAGAGGTCGAACGATTCGACGCCGCTCGAGACGTTGATGCGGACGTCGGAGATCTGGCCGTTCTTGTAGATGCGGAAATAGACCTCGGTCTGCAGCATTCCGCCGACGCCCGGATCGACCAGGGACTGGAACCAGTTGGCGCTGATCTTGTCTGAGATCATCTGACGGTAGAACTCGAAGGGGAAGTTGGCCACGCCGAAGGGGTCGCCCCCTCCGGACCCCGTGCCGCCCCCTCCGGCGCCGCCGCCGGTCCCACCGCCGCCCGTGCCGAAGCGCAGGCCGAATCC
>JBAVUQ010000250.1:0-3399 GCA_049696855.1 Candidatus Aminicenantales bacterium | reverse complement strand
GGGCGTCGATTCCGGATTCTCTCCGCCGCCTTCCTCGCAGGCCTTCTTGCTCAGGCGGATCTTGTTGTCGGCCGGGTCGATGTTGACCACCTTGACCGTGACCGTGTCGCCGAGATGGAGGACGTCGTGGATGCTGGCGATCCGGTAGGGGGCGACCTCGGAGATGTGGAGGAGGCCGACGAGATTGGGCATGATCTCGACGAAGGCGCCGTATTCTTCGAGGCGGACGACCTTGCCGGTGTAGACCTTGCCGAGCTCGGCCTCGGCCGTGAGGTCGAGGATCATCTGCTTGGCGGCTTCGGCGGCGGACATGTCCGTCGAGGCGATGAGGATCTTGCCGTCCTCTTCGATGTCGATCTTGGCCCCGGTCTGGCTGATGATCTTCTTGATGATCTTGCCGGCCGGCCCGATGACCTCTCCGACCTTTTCCGGGTTGATGTTGAGGATGATGATCCGGGGGGCGTAGGCCGAGATGTCCTTGCGGGGCTCGGCGATGGCCTCCTTCATCTTGGCCAGGACCCTGAGCCGGGCGGCCTTGGACTTGGCCACGATCTCGTGGAGCATGGGCAGGGTGACGCAGGGGATCTTGAGGTCGAGCTGGATGGCGGTGACGCCCTTTTCCGTGCCGGCCATCTTGAAATCCATGTCGCCGAAGTGGTCCTCGAGGCCGGCGATGTCGGTCAGGATGGCGTAATCGTCGCATTCGGAGACGAGGCCCATGGCGATCCCGGCCACGACCATCTTCAGCGGGACGCCGGCGTCCATAAGGGCCAGGACGCCGCCGCAGACCGTGGCCATGGACGAGGAGCCGTTGCTCTCGAGGATGTCCGACACGATGCGGATGGTATAGGGAAAAGTGTCCATGTCCGGGATGGCCGGGACGATCGACTTTTCGGCCAGGGCGCCGTGCCCGATCTCGCGGCGGCCGGGGGCCCTGAGGAAGCCCACTTCCCCGACCGAGAACGGCGGAAAATTGTAATGGAGCATGAACCGCTTCTTCGTCTCTTCGCCGAGGCTGTCCAGCCTCTGGGCGTCATCGAACGTGCCCAGGGTGACCGTGGCCAGCGCCTGCGTCTCGCCGCGGGTGAACAGGGCCGAGCCGTGGGTCCGGGTCAGCAGTCCGACCTCGGCCGTGATCGGCCGGATGTCGTCGAAGCCGCGGCCGTCCGTCCGGAGCTTCTTTTTGAGGACGAGCTCGCGGAAGAGCTTCTCCTCAAGCCTGTAAAAGAGGCCCTTGGTCTCGAGCTTCTCTTCGGGCTTGTCCTCGGGGATCCCGGCCAGGGCGGCCTCGCGCACGGCGGCCAGGGCCGCCTCGTTGGCTTTCTTGCCCCGGACCTGCATGGCCGCGAAGAGGGCGGGGCCGTGCTCGCGCTCGACCTTGGCCAGCTTCTCGGCGTCGACCGTCTTGGCCGTGAATTCGCGCTTCTTGATCCCGAGCTTGGCATAGAGGTCCTTCTGGGCCTGGATGATCCGCTGGTTCGTCTCGTGGGCCAGAGCCAGTCCCTCGAGGAGCTTCTCCTCCTCGATCTCCTGGGCGCCGGCCTCGATCATGATGATGCCGCTCTCGTTGCTGACGACGGTCATGTTGATGGGGCTGCGGTCGAGCTCGGCGCTCGTCGGATTGACGACGTACGTCCCGTCGACGAGGCCGACCTTGACCGCGCCGAGGGGCGTCGTGAAGGGGATGTCGGAAAAGTAGAGCGCCGCCGAGGCGCCGATGACGCCGAGCGTGTCCGGCTCGCTCTCGAGGTCGGCCGAGAGGAGCAGGCCGACGACCTGGGTGTCGAAGAAGTAGCCCTCGGGGAAGAGCGGCCGGATGGGGCGGTCGACCAGGCGGGCCATGAGGATCTCCCGCTCGGAGGGACGGCCCTCGCGCTTGAAGAACCCGCCGGGGATCTTGCCCGCGGCGTAAGTGTTTTCGCGGTAGTCGACGATGAGGGGCAGGAAGTCCTTGCCTTCCTTGAGCTCCTTGCGGGACGTGGCCGTGACGAGCATCATCGTGTCGCCGTAGCGCAACAGGGCCGAGCCGTCGGCCTGCTTGGCGATCTTGCCGATGTCGATGGTCAGGGTTCGCTTGTTGATCTCTAGACTGATGGTGTTGGACATGGGGGGTTCCTTTGGAGGCGGGGCCTACTTGCGCAGGCCGAGCTTCTGGATGAGCTTTTCGTAGCGGCTGACATCTTGGTTCTTGATGTACTCGAGGAGCCGCTTTCTCTGCCCGACCAGCTTCATGAGGCCGGCCCGGGAATGGAAGTCTTTCTTGTGGTCGCCGAAGTGTTTGACGAGCAGGTTGATCCGCTCCGTCAGCAAGGCGACCTGGATCTCAGGCGATCCCGAGTCGGTGGGATGGGCCTGGTTGTCCTTGACGATCTTCGTCTTCTGTTCCTTGCTAATCACGCTTTTCTATTCTCCTGATGTTTTTTCCGGGTTATTTTAACAGAAATCCGGCGAAATGACAACACTTTCTTGAATTTACGCGCGGGGCAGGGGGGAGGACCCCGGAACTCAGGCGGACAGGGCCTTTTTGCGGGCCAGGAGCTGACGGGCGTATTTCGAGACGAGTCCGCCCTGCTTCTCCCGGCACTCGGTGAGCTTGGCCTCGATCTCGGCCAGGGTCAGGGCGTTCATTTTCTTCCTTTTGGGAGTCGTTTCTTGTTTTTCGTCGGCCATCGGTCGTTCCTTTCGGGATTCTCGGCGGGCGCCGGTGCGCGCCGGGGAGCGTTAATCTACCAGAAACCCGCGGGGAAGGCAAATCGAGGGGCCCGGCGCGCGGCAGCGCACAGCACGGCCCATGGAGCGGCGTGTTTACTCGGGACCGGGTTTTGACTATGATGCGTAGGACATGGACACGATGAAAAGACGGGCTTTTATCCGGGGCGCGCTGAAGACGGCCGCTGTCGCCTCCGCCGGGGGCGCAGGTGTCCTTCTCCAGGGATGCGCCAAGGGCAGGGACCTGGACCTTCTCATTGCCGGCGGCACGGTCTATGACGGGACGGGCGGTCCGCCGCGTCGAACCGACGTCGGCATCTCGGGCGGCGCGATCCGCTTTATCGGCCGGATCCCGCGGTCCCGGGCCTCGGCCGTGATCGAGGCCGAGGGCCGCGCCGTCTCGCCCGGATTCATCGACGTCCACGACCACACCGATATCGGACTCCTCGTCAATCCCCGGGCCGAAAGCGCCGTACGGCAGGGCGTGACCACGCTGGTCAGCGGCCAATGCGGCGGATCTCCGTTCCCGCTCACCGACGAGGAGGTCGAGGACATGCGCCGCAGCCTGGCCGAGGAATACGGCCTCGAGGGGGGCTGGCGCGACATTCGGGGCTTCTTCGCGCGAATCGAACAGGGCGGCACCGCCGTGAATTACTCCACGTTCGTCGGCCACGGCACTGTGCGCGGCGC
>JBAVUQ010000249.1:0-3060 GCA_049696855.1 Candidatus Aminicenantales bacterium | reverse complement strand
TTCGACACCGGTTCGGCCGTGATCAAGCCGGAATCGGAGCCTTCGCTCGTGCAGATGGTCAAGCTCCTGCAAGGCCGCCCGACCCTCAAAATGTATGTCGTCGGGCACACCGATAATGTCGGGACTCTCGAGATCAACCTCAAGCTCTCGGCCGACCGTGCCGATGCCGTGGTCAAGGCGATCGTCGGACGCGGGATCGCGGCAAGCCGGCTGAAGGCGGCCGGCGTGGCCTCGTATTGCCCGGTCGCCTCCAACGCCACTGAGCAGGGCCGAGCGCAGAACCGGCGGGTGGAACTCGTCGAGCAGTAAACGGGCACCTTGCAGCGGGCGAAGCCGCCGACCGAACCCGAACCTATATTCAGGACGATTGGGACCTTAGGCATCGACCTCAGGAGGTGGGCATGAGCTACGACATCTATCTTTGCGGGAACTGCTGGGAGCCGATCTGGTTTCCCTACGGGCAAAAAATGCATCTCGGAACGGGATGGGAGTGCTGGAGGGAAGCCCAAAATTCCAAAGACGAACTGGATATCCTCACGGACGTGGTAGGCAAGTTCACTTTTGTGACGGACAAAAAGCTCCACAAGAAACTCGTTGAAAAAGCCTGCGGATACTACAACGCGTGGACCAGGAAGGGCGGAAAACCGAAATTCGTGCCCTTTCTTCGGGACCAGCTGAAAGCAGGCCGTGGCGACGTCCTGCACGGCTTTTTCCGGCATCTTACCCATGAGCCGCCGGAGCGAGCGGCGGTCGTCGTCGGGGCCATTATGAAGACCCCAGAGTGGAAGCGATTCGCGCGGGCGATGATGGCCCCTCTGCGCGGAGATCGAGGGTAGGCCGGCGAGAACCGGATCCGGAGCCCTCCATGGCAAAATTGGCGGCCAGGTTCAGGCCGGCTTCGACGGCCGCGGGATCGATGTTGTCCACGGTGTCCCGTGTGGTGTGGTAATCGATATCCTTGCGGATCGGGCGGGTCGAAACGCCGATGAGAGAGACGGATTCAACCCCGATCCTGGCGAATTGCCCGGCGTCGGTCCCTCCCCCGCCGAACGGGAACCGGATCGCCCGGACCGGATAGCCCAGGCCGGCCGCGATCTTGAGGCATTCGGCGGTCAGCGAGGCCGAAAGCGCACGAAATCCATTCGTGTCGGTCTTCAAGAACGCCAAGTCCTTGAAACGGCCCAGTGTGTCCATGTTGAAGACGAGAGTCGGGAGGCTCAAGAGCTCGGTCCTATGCATCCTGGCGTATTCGAATGATCCGCGCTGTCCGTTCTCTTCGCCGTCGACGCTCAGGAAGACGAGCCGGGTGTCCTCCGGCCTCGGCGCCGCGCCGGACTTGAACAGCTCGGCCAGCTTGACGAGCATGAAGCTCGAAACGAGATTGTCCGAGGCGCCGGGCGACGCATCCCGGCCAAAATACCAGAAGACGGGAACGACGAAAACGCACCCCATGACGAGAACGATCTTGAGCTCGAGGCTCCCGCTTCCTACGGCGGCGCCTGACAACAGGCCCACGGCCGCAACGATCGCGCCGATGTTGGCGGCGGCGTGGAACACGATCGGGAGGGCGACCCGGAACGCGTAGCCCCGCGGAAGCTTTTCGAAAAAGTTGCAGACCGGCGAGCTGTCATGATGGGCGCAGAAGATGATCTCCCGCCGGACGTCCGATGTCGGCTCCATGATTCCCACGACGTTTTCGCCGGGTCTCTTCTTGAAGAACGGATCGAAAAAGCGTCCCAAGAATGCGAACGTGTTGATGAAATATGCCGTACCCAGGGTGAACACCGCGGCCGAGGCGAGAATCCCCCAGCCGCCGATAAAAAAGAGCCCCGCCGCGGCGAGATAATCGACGGCAAGGACCTTGTTCATCCCGAAGAATGAAGCCGGACGCTGGACGTAGTCCTCGAGGAACGCCCGGTCACAGGATTTCGCGAGCTCATCCCTCAATTCCCGCGCGGCTCTCAGGCATCCCGGCGTCCCCGGAAGCCGCGGATGGCATTTCTCGATCAGGACACGCGTCCTGGCGAGGATATCCTGAACGTGTTCGGAGGGTATTCTGATCATCACGCGCATTCGCGGCTTAGGATATCAATCCCAGATTGGCAAGTCAAAAATGCCAATTTAGCGGCGTGACTGATCATTTTCTTTTCGGACGCCGGTAAGGGACCTCTTTGTCCGTCTAAACACAGCCGATATGTTTCTCGGAAAGTGCAAATCAACACGCTGAACCATGACTATTGCCGCGAAGTCCCCGATAAGCCTCAGCTCGAGCAGCTGGCCTATGCGATACTCATGATCGGGAAGGAAACCATCGCTTTTCAAGACAAGAGTTCGGCGGCTGACGAGTACCTCGAGAATCTCCTTTCTTTCTATTTTAAGCTCAAGAGCCGGCTCGCCGGCGGCTCAGCCGCGGTTATCAAAAGGCCTCCGGGGAGGCCGAGAAAGATCCTCTAGATCCAACCCCTCTTCTCGTCGTCGCACCCGAAGCTTGCGAGGACGAAGAAGAAAAAGACGGGTCCTCGGTTCCTAGTTTCCAAAACCTCGGGAAGGTTCTTGATCCGATATTCCCGGTAGACGCCGTAATCCCCGTCCTGTTCGATCACCGCGAAGCCAGTCGAGAAGAAATGCGCCGGCTTAGCTTGTTGGTTTGCCACGATAATCTGCCTTTCCTATGCCACAATAAGCCCATCTATAGTAAAGCCTGCCTTTATTATAGGAAAGAGGGCCCCGATATGCAGAAGCTTTCTTTCCTAAGCTCCTAGCGCAGCCTGAACGGCTACAATCGGCATCTAATGGAAAATAAGATGTCACGAAAGGCGGCCGCCTCGTTCAATCCCAGTCCGGACGCGTCCATCCAATAGACGCCGAAGGTGCCCCGGTCGAACTTCAGGAAAAAGAAGAATTTCCCATCCGGGGAGACGTACGGGCAAACCGCGCCAGCCGGAGTCTCCAAGCGCCTGGCGGACTTCCAGCGGCCGTCCTCCCCTCGGAAGCTAACCCACATGTCGGAATCGCGCAGGAAGATCAGGTATCGGCCGTCCGGAGCGACGAAGGGGCTGC
>JBAVUQ010000248.1:0-12572 GCA_049696855.1 Candidatus Aminicenantales bacterium | reverse complement strand
GCCGCGGATCGACGCCCAATCGGGCATCGTATCGGATCTCGCCCTTGTCCGGCCTCAGGACTCCCGCCATGAGCCGCAAGAGCGTGCTCTTTCCGACGCCGTTGATGCCGGTGACCAGACAGACTTGGCCTTCGGGGATGCTGAGGTTGAAATCCTTGAAGACACCCGTCTTTCCATAGCTGAAGGAGAGCCCTTTGACTTCAATCATTTCCGTGGTCCTTTCTTCCGGCCGTTGGAACGCCGACATTCGTCAACGCCGCGACCTCCAGCATGATCTGTTCCGCCGAGTAGCCGAGCCGCAAAGCTTCAGAAACGTATCTCTGCGTAACCTCCCTGAAAAGCGCCCGGCTGCTTTGACTGAATTTCGCAGGATCGACCCGGACGTAATACCCGGCTCCGGGCCGTGAATAGATGAAACCCTCGTTCTCCAATTGTCCATAGACCTTGATGATCGTGTTGGGATTGACCATGAGCTTGAGAGCCATTTCTCTGAGAGTCATGAGCTTCTCGCCGTCTTCCAGGCGCCCGGACAGGATAGCCAATTTGATGGCCTGCTTGATCTGTTCATAGGCGGGGACGGCGGATTTAGAGTCGATCCTGATTTGGGGAGGGCCCTCGGTTTCCTTCATTGCCATACTGATATAGTATAGTAGAGCAGTTTTGTCAAATAGAAATTGCCTCGCAGTCTTAACTTTCATGCCCCTGGAGAGGTATAAATAGAATAAACCCATGATCAAGAGATATGCGTTCCTGATGGCCCTGATGAGCGTCATCTCCGCTTCCCTGCTTGCCGTTCCCGAATCGTCAGTCGCGATCAAGCTGGGTCAGCCCCAGGAGATAGGTCGCGCGAGCCTTCTTTTCGGCTCCATCGCCTCCATTTGCGAGGACGATGCGGCCAATTTTTATGTGCTCGACCGGCTGGAGAGGACGGTTTTCAAGTTCGCACCCGACGGCCGCCTGCTGATGAAGTTCGGGCAGAAAGGCCAGGGGCCCGGCGATTTCCAGTCCCCGGGCCAGATCGTCTTCACTTCCCAGGGGGAGCTGGCCGTCCTCGAGGACCTCAATTATGTCTCTTTTCATAAGGCCGATGGCGCCTTCATCCGGCGGCTGGACCTCAATGGGCGCCTCGGCCTCGGGTTCGTCGGCCCCGCCCGCTACTACTGTTGGGATTGGCAGCCCGATGGTCAGCAGCAGCTGCTCGTCGACTCCAAAAACGCCGTCCTCAGGACCTTTCATGCCGTCGCCAGGGACCTGTTCTCGGCGGTCCTTCCGGATGAGACGGGCCGGTCGGTGATGTTCAATTATGACAACGAGTCTTATGTCCCGCAATTCCTCTACGCCCACGCGGGGGGTCTCAGCGCCGTCGGCATCAGCGACCGGTACGAGATCGCTCTCCTCGATGAGCTGGGCCGCACCGTGAGAACCATCGAACGGGACGTCAAGCCTCGGAAGATCAGCGCCAGGGAAAGAGACTTCCTCGAACGCGGACTCGCCGATTTCGTCAAGTCCAAGAATTGGCCCGACCGCGTGGACCGCGAGCTCGGCAAGAAGATCCCGGCTTTCAAGAATATCCTCAGCGCGGTCCGTATCTCGCCGAAGAACGTCCTCGTCTTCCTCATCCCATCGGACATCGCGGTCGAGCCGCCCCGTTGCCCCGTCGACGTCTTCACCAGGGAAGGCGCCTTTCTGGGCGCGGCGGAGCTCCCCGAGATCCCCCTTTTCGTCTCGGGACGGGCGATGTATTTCTCCCGCTCCGACGCGGATGGGAACGTCTACCTGGTCAGGCGGCCCTATTCGTTCCAGCGCACTCCCTCAGTTTGACTTCGCGCTCCGACTAAACTATTCTCAGGAAAGACCGGGGGCCAACCATGATATGCCGGCGCTGCAAAACTGAGAATCCCGAAACCTCGCGGTATTGCTCGACCTGCGGAGCTCTACTGACGGCATCCCTGACCAAGCCGAAGCGTGCGACTATTCCATGGTACGTGTTCGCCGGCGCAGGTTTCCTGGCCGTGCTGGCCGCCGTTTATCTTCTCCTGCCCGGCCTCCGGACGTCGTCGAGGGGCGCCCCTTCCGAGGCTCCTGCGGCCGTGGAGCCGGCCGCTTCGGCTCCCGTCTCCGCCGCCGTCGGTTCGGCCTCGGCCCCACCGGCGCTCGCGCTCGTGGCCGGACGATTCGCCGTCGAGAGCGCCTCTCCGACAGCCTCGTCCTTGGTCGAAGCCGTTTTCTTCGACGGCGCCTGGACGGCCCTCCCGCTCTGGGCCTTTATGGGAGCGACCGGGCCCCGGCTCGAAAGCCCAGGCCCATCGGGGACCGTTCCATCCTGGGTCGACTGGACCCCTCCCGCTCCCGTCGTCCTCTGCCGCTTCGATCTCGGTGATCCCCTGAAGACTCGCGAGCTCGCTCCCTTCGACGATACGAAGGTCCTCGAATGGCGGCCGTTGAGCGGAGAACGAACCTCCTTGACCATCGAAACGGGCCCTCTCCGCTCGGCCGGGTCGTTCAGGACCTTCGCTCTTTTCAAGGGCATCGAGGCGCCGGGCGTGCTCCTCCAAGAGGGCCGGATCGTCGGCTGGACCTTCGGCCACGAGGTCACCAACGGATACCTGTGGGCCCCTCCCGACGGCGCCGGTCCGAAGCCTCTTCTTTCGAGGGCCGATCTGGCCTCCGCATTGGGCCGGAGTTCCCGGGAAGCGGCCTTCGCCCAGGCCCTGACCATGACGGACGCGGTCCCGGCCGACGCCCGGCTGGCGGCATTCGCCGCCGGCTTCCGCGTCCGGGCCCTGCTTTCGCCCGATGACCTGCCTCTCCACCTCAAGCCGGCCGCGGTCGCGTCGCGCTTGGCCGACCTGGCCACGCTCATGGCCGGGCAGGGTCAGTCCGATGAGGTCGTGCGGATCCTCGACCCCGACGTCCTCTCCGCCGCCGCGGACATCCCTCTCATCAAGGCCGCGGCCGCCGCTTACAAAGAAGCCCGCGGCTTCGACGCCGCCCACCGCCTCCTCGGCGACCTCCGGCGCGACCCCGTCATCCAGGTCGCCCCCGCCTTCAGGGAGCTCGACGCCGTCGAGGTCGAGCTGGCCAAGTCGTCCCTCCACACGATCCTCAACGAGCGCGGCTTCGGCGGTCTCGAGATCTTCGACGAAGCCAGCCGCCTCGCTCCCGACGACCTCGATCTCCGTCTGCTCGGCGTCGAGGCCGCCGTCCTGGAAAAGAAGTGGGGCAGGGCGGAGGATCTCCTCGGGGACCAACCGTACCCGACCGAGTTTTCGGACAAGGCCCGGACCCTCCAGCGGCTCGTCGAAGAGGGCCGGCGCGACGAGGATTCGGTCACGATCCGTTTCAATCCCGGCGACAAGCTCATCCCCGTCTACGCGTTCGTCAACAAGAAGCTTCGCCAGAAGTTCTACATCGACACCGGCGCGACGATGACCGTCATCCCGACGTCGGCCGCGAGGGCCTTGGAGATCCGGATCGACGACTCGACCCCCGTCGTGGGCTTTCAGGGTATTGCCGGAGCCGATATCGCCTACCAGGTCTCCGTCGATTCGATCGAGATCGAGGGCCTGGCGGTCTTCGACGTCCGGGCCATCGTCTACGACATCGGCGACGGCGAAAACGCCGGCTTGCTCGGCAACGACTTCCTCCAGCATTTCCAGGTCGACCTCGACAGCCTCAAGGGCATCCTCAAGCTCCGGAAGAAGTGACGGGCCCGGCAAAAAGCCGCTATAATACCGGGATGTACCTTCAGAACGAGCTCCTGCTGTCGGCCCCGCTGGCCCTCTACGTCTGCCTCCGCATCCGGTCCCTCCTGGGGCCCAGGCTCCTCAAGAACCTGTGGATCGCCCTGTTCGTGCTCATCTCCGCGGCCTATCCGGTCGCGGAGACGCTGTCTCACCGGAGCGGGAGCCGCTGGACCCACGCCCTCACTCTGGCCGGCTACTACGCCCTGCCGCTGCTGCTCTACCTCGTCCTGACCATCATTCCGGTCGATGCGGCCGTCGGCCTCCTGCGGCTCGCCGGCGCCGCCTCGCGGGAGACCGTGCGCTCCCCGCGGTTCAGGACGTGGCGGCTGGCCGTCTCGCTCGGCGTCCCGATCCTCGTCGTCGCCTTCGGCGCGATCAATCACCGTATCCTCCGGGTCCATGAATACCGCATCGAAGTGCCGCGCCGTTCTTCGGCGGTCCGGGAGCTGACGATCGTCTTCATGGCCGACCTCCATTTCCGCGACCTGACGTCGGACCGGTTCCTGGAGGAGCTGACGGCCAAGGTCAACGCCCAGAAGCCCGACCTGATCCTCGTCGGCGGCGACATGCTCGAAGGCGACCGCCGGGACGAGGATACCGGCCGTTACGAGCGGGCCTTTCGGGGCATGACCTCCAAGTACGGGATCTACGGCGCTCCGGGCAATCACGAGCACTTCAGCCGCGCCGGGACCGGCGGATTCCTCGACCGGGCCGGCATCACGTTCCTCCAGGACGAGGTCGCGCCGATCGATGACGTCCTGACCCTGGTCGGCCGGAAAGACTCCCGGGCGGGGGAGCGGAAGCCCCTGGCCGAGCTGCTGACATCGGCCCGCCGCGACCTGCCGTTCGTCCTGCTCGCGCACCGGCCGACGGGCTTCGATGAGGCCCGGGCCGCCGGGATCGACATTCAGCTCTCCGGCCACACCCACCACGGCCAGCTTTTCCCGGTGAATCTCATCACCCGCCGGGAATACGACTTGAGCTGGGGCCACCTCGAAAAGGACGGGGCCCACCTTTTCGTCACCAGCGGCGTCCAGGGGTGGGGGCCTCCCGTGCGGACCGTGGGGGCTTCCGAGATCATGGTCATCCGCCTCGCGCTCCGCGACGGCGCCTGAGCCGCCGCCGCGTTTGACACGGAGCCGCGAATGCCCCTAGAATGTTGCCGATGGTGAACGCGGGGCACATCGACCTCGTCCGGGACGGGATCGAACACTGGAACGATTGGCGCCGGAAGAACACCCGCATCCTGCCTGATCTGGCGGGGGCCGATCTCGCCGAGCTCAACCTCGCTGGGGCCAATCTCGCCAAGGCCGATCTCTCCGGGGCCCGGCTGGCCGGGGCCAACCTCAGCGGGGCCAACCTGGCTCGGGCCAAGCTCTTCCGGGCCGACCTGAGCCAGACCGACCTCAGCCGGGCGAGCCTGTTCAAGGCCAACCTCAGCCAGGCCGACCTGTCCGGCGCCAATCTCAACGGCGCGGACGCGAGCGGGGCCTTCCTCATCCGGTCGAACCTCAGCGGGGCGACGCTCGGGGGCGCCTGTCTCAAGGGCGCCAACCTCGGCCAGGCGTCCCTTTTCCGGACCAAGCTCGTCAAGGCGGTCCTGCGCGAAGCCTCGTTCTTCAAGTCCGACCTGACCGAGGCCGATCTCAGCGAAGCCGATCTCGAAGGGGCCAACCTGCAGGAGGCCATCCTCGAGCAGACCAACCTCCGCGCCGCCAGGGCCGCCTACGCCAATCTTTGTTTCGCGATGCTGCTCCGGACGAACCTGGAGGACGCGGTCCTCGATCACTGCGCCGTGTACGGCCTCTCGCTCTGGGAGGCCAACCTGACCGGTTCGAGCCAGCGCGACCTCGACATCATGCCGGCCCAGGAGCCGGTCCTTTCGGTCGACAGCCTCGAGACGGCCCAGCTCGTCGGCCTGCTCCTTCACCACGCCCGCGCGCGCGACGACGTCTTCTCCATCACCCTCAACACGGTCCTTGTCATCGGCCGCTTCCCCGACGAGCGCCAGCCCGTCCTCGCGGCCGTCAAGGAGGGTCTCCGGCGCGGCGATTACTCGCCGATCGTCCTCGACTTCCACCTGCCCGGATCGGGCGACAAGGCCGAGATCGTCAAGACGCTCGGCCGGATGTCCCGGTTCATCGTCGCCGACCTGACCGAAGACCGCCGCATCGCGGAGACGCTCGACGCGGTGGTGCACTTCCTGCCTTCGACCCCCATCCAGCCCATCGGCCAGGCCGGGAAGGAAGAGGCCGTCCTCGACAGCCACTACCGCAAGTACCGCTCGGTCCTGCCCCTCTGGGGCTTCCGCGACCCGGAGGACCTGGCCGCGCGGTTCGGCCCCGAGGTCGTCGCCGCCGCCGAGCAGAGGGCGGCCGAGATCCGTCAAAAGATGAGCTTCGGCGTCTGAGCCGATTTTCGTGCTTCCCCTCCTCTTTGGACTCATGATAGACTTCGCTCCGGAGGAGAGATCATGAACCCGCTCGTGCCCGTCATCGCCGATAAGTTCAGCAGGCATTTTCCGGGGAAGCCCGTCCTCGTCGTCTCTCCCGGCCGGGTCAACCTCATCGGCGAGCACACCGATTACAACGAAGGATTCGTTCTTCCGGGCGCCACGGACAAGGTCGTGGTCTTCGCCGTCGCCCGTCGGGCCGATGGGCTGTGCCACTTCGTCTCCCGTGACTTCGACCAGGAATACCGCTGCGAGCTCGGCCAATTCCATCGCTCCCCCCTCCGCTGGCCCGACTATCTCCAGGGGGTCCTCGACCAGTTCCTCAAGGCCGGGCAGCGCATCGGCGGCGTCAGCTGCGTCTTCGGCGGCGACATCCCCATCGGGGCGGGCATGTCCTCGTCGGCGGCGGTCGAAGGCGGCTTGGCCTTCGCCCTCAACGCCCTGTTCGGCCTGGAGCTCGACAGCCTGGACCTGGTCAAGCTGGCCCAGAAAGCCGAGAACGAGTTCGTCGGCGTGCGCTGCGGCATCATGGACCAGTTCATCAACATCTTCGGCCAGGCCAAGAGCGTCCTCAAGATCGATTGCCGTTCGCTCGAGTTCGAGCGCATTCCGTTCGAGCGCGAGGACCTTCGCGTCGTCATCTCCGATACTCTCGTGAGGCGCGAGCTGGCCTCCTCGGAATACAATATCCGCCGAGGCCAATGCGAGACCGGCGTCCAGGCCCTCAGGATCTATGACCCGTCGATCGGCTCCCTGAGGGACGTGACCCTGGACCTTCTCCGGGACCACAGATCCGAGCTCGACCCCGTCGTCTACCGCCGCTGCGAGTATGTCGTCCGCGAGAATATCCGCGTCGCCGACGCCTCGGCCGCCCTGGCCCGGAACGATTTCGCGGTCTTCGGGGGCCTGATGAACCTGTCCCACGCCGGACTTCGCGACGATTATGAGGTCTCCTCGGCCGAGCTCAACGCGCTCGTCGACGCGGCCCGCCGCGTCCCGGGAGTCCTCGGCTCCCGGATGATGGGCGCGGGCTTCGGCGGCTGCACCATCAGCCTGGTCGAGGCCGACGCCGTCCCCGAGTTCGAGGCCCGGGTCAGCCGGGATTACGAGGCCGAAACCGGCCGGGCCCCCAAGATCCACGTCGTCCGGATCGAGGCCGGGACGCACGCCGTCGAGTTGGGCTGACGCGATTTGACAGTCCGCCCGGCGCTTTACTATAATCCTCTGACGCCCGCCATAATATGGCCAAGATCCTGATCGTCGACGACGACCCCCTTGCAAGGGATGCCCTTGCCCGGGTCGTCAAGAAGATGGGCCACGAGCCCTTCGAAGCCGGCTCCCTCGGCTCCGCCCGTGAGAAGCTGCCCGGGCAGGCCTTCGATCTCGTCTTCTGCGACGTCAGGATGCCGGATGGCTCCGGCCTGGATATCCTGCCCGAGATCCGCGCTTCCTCCTCCGCTCCCGAGGTCATCATCGTCACCGGCTTCGGCGACCCTGACGGCGCCGAGCTGGCCATCAAAAAGGGCGCCTGGGACTACATCGAGAAGCCGCTCTCGGTCAAGGCCGTCATGCTTTGCGTCGAACGGGCCCTCCAATACCGGGACAAGAAGCGGGCCGCCCCCCAGCCGGTCGCGCTCAATGTGGAGGGCATCGTCGGCGCGAGCCCCAAGCTCAGAGCCTGCCTCGACACGCTGGCTCAGGCGGCTTCGAGCGAGGCCAATGTCCTGATCACCGGCGAAACGGGCACCGGCAAGGAGCTCTTCGCCTGGGCCATTCACCGGAACAGCGGCCGGTCCGACCGGAATTTCGTCGTCGTCGACTGCGCCGCCCTGCCCGAGACGCTCGTCGAGAGCACGCTCTTCGGCCATGTCCGCGGCGCCTTCACGGGCGCGGACAAGCCCCGCGACGGGCTCGTCCGCCAGGCCGACGGAGGGACCCTCTTCCTCGACGAGATCGGCGAGCTCTCCATCTCCATCCAGAAGGCCTTCCTTCGCGTCCTCCAGGAGAAGAGGTTCCGCCCGGTCGGCGGCGGCCAGGAGGTCTCCAGCGATTTCCGGCTCGTCGCGGCCACGAACAGGCATCTCGAGGACCTCACCCGCTCCGGCGGCTTCCGCGAGGACCTGCTCTTCCGTCTCCGGACTCTTGTCCTCGAGTTGCCTCCTTTGCGGGAGATGAAGGAGGACATCAAGGAGCTCATGCTCCACTACCTCGTCCGCTTCTGTGAGCAGTACGATCTGCCCATGAAGGTCTATTCCCCCGATTTCCTCGACGTCCTGCTGGCCTACGATTGGCCCGGGAACATCCGCGAGCTCATCCAGGCCCTGGAAAAGGCCATCATCAGCGCCAAGGAGGAGCCCGTCCTGTTCCCGAAGCATCTGCCTGACCACATCCGCATCCATCTGGCCCGGGCCGCCGTCCTCCAGAAGCGGGCCCCCGCGTCCGGACCCGGGACGGGAGCGGCCGTCACGGACCTGGCCTTGAATCTCAAGGATTACCGCGAGGCCGAGCTGGCCAGGATCGAAAAGGATTACCTGTCCTCCCTGATGCGCCGGACGAACGGAGAGGTCGGCGAAGCCTGCCGGATCTCAGGGCTGTCCCGGTCGCGCCTCTATACTCTGCTGAAAAAATACGGGCTCAAGACTTCCGCATAAGCCCGGAACGGCCGTCCCGCCCTTGCTCCCTCCGGGGACTCCAGGAATTGGCACGAATCTTGGTTCATTACGGCTGGAGAGTCACTTCAGAGCTGCAGGAGTGCGTCGTGAACCTGTTCGTCCTGATCGCCGAAGAGGGCGGCACCGGCGGCCAATTCGTCGAAGCGGTGACCCCGCTCGTCCCGAAGGACAAATTGGAGGTTCTCCTCGGCTTTCCGGCCCTGGCCGAGAGGCTCAGGAAGCCCCATGATTCCTTTTGCGCGCTGCTCGTCCTCGGGCCCTCCCACGAGGACCTGAGGCGGATCATCTCTCTCAGGGATTTCCTCAAGGACGCCCGGGTCCTGCTCGTTCTCGGCGACGAGAGCGACGAGACCATCGCCCTGGCCCACCGGATCCTGCCGACCTATATCAGCGAGCTCGAAGACGGCACGTCCGGCGTCGTCTCCGTGTTGAAGCAGCTGATACGGGACGCCCGCGTCCGCGAGGGAGAGTGTTGAGCAGCGTGGCAGACCTCAGAGAGACCGCTTCCGGGATGAGGGGATCGCTCGACGAGGCCATGCGCCTGGCCCAGGCCGTCGAACAGATCGGCGAGGGCCTGGCGATCCTGGACATCCAAGGCCGGATCCTTTTTGCCAACCGTGCCTTCTCCTCCCACCACGGGCTCAGCCCGGAGGAGATGGCGATGCGGCCCCTCCCGGACATCCTTCGGATCGACGACCTGGAACAACGGGACCGCTTGGGCGAAGCGCTCGTATCAGGCCGGTCATGGAGCTGGAAGATTTCGACCGCCGCCGGGGAAATGGTCCGTGAGCTGGCCCTGACCGTCTATCCCCTCCACAACGCCGCGGGCCGGCTCGTCGGAGCCGTCGCCGTGGAGAGGGACGTCACCCGCGAGGCGCTCGTCGAGGGCCGGCTCCGCCAGTGGCAAAGGATGGAGTCCCTGGGAACTCTCGCCGGCGGCATCGCCCATGATTTCAACAACATCCTCCTGCCGATCCAGATCAATACCGAGCTCATGCGGGCCTCGGTCAAGCCAGGCAGCGCCGAGGACCGGCGTCTGGCCCAGATCCTGGATGCCACGCGACGGGGGCGGGACATGGTCGGACAGATCCTCGCTTTCGCCCGGCACAAGGACCAATACCGCCGGCCCGTCGACATCGCCGCCGTGGTCAAGGAATCGTTGAAGCTCCTGCGCATCTCGATGCCCAAAACGATCACCATCTCCGAGTCGTTCGAGGTCCCGTCGGCCATCGCGCAGGCCGACCCGACGCAGATCGGCCAGATCCTGATGAACCTCGGGAGCAACGCCGCTTATGCCATGCGCGACCGCTGCGGCACGTTCGAGGTCCGGCTGACCGAGGTCACGCTCGACGCCGAGGAGGCCTCGCGGTTCATCGGCCTCAAGCCCGGCGCCTATCTCCGTCTCACGGCCCGCGACACGGGACCCGGCATGCCGCCGGATGTCCAGGAGCGGGTCTTCGAGCCGTTCTTCACGACCAAGAAGCCGGGAGAAGGGTCGGGCCTCGGGCTGAGCGTCGTCCATGGGATCGTCAAGTCCCACGACGGGGCCATAACCGTTTCGAGCGAGACCGGCAAAGGGACGGAATTCACGATCCTGCTGCCCCGGATCATCGAAGCGGTCGGCGCCGGTCAGGAGAGCGGCGCCGATGTTCCGAGAGGAAACGAACGGGTTCTCTTCGTCGATGACGAGATCCTTCAATCCAAGGCCATGACCCGGCTCCTCGATCATCTCGGATACAAGGTCTCGGCCAAGACGGATCCCGCCGAGGCCCTGGAACTCTTCCGAAAGGACCCTGATGCCTTCGACCTGGTCATCTTGGACCAGACCATGCCGCGGATGACCGGGGGAGAATTGGCCGCGGCCATCCTGAAGATCAGGCCGGGGCTGCCGATCATCCTCTGTACCGGCTTCAGCGAGGGCCTGAACGAAGAGCAGGCGGCCAACCTGGGCATCAAGGCCTTCATCTGGAAGCCGTTCTCCCTGAGGGAGATCGCGCTCGTCATCCGTCGGGTCCTCCAGCCGCCTCTCTAAGACTCTTTGATGATTCCCGCCCGGCAGGACGCATTCTTGCCGGCCCGGATTCACGGGCCCCTGGCAACACCCCCGCCGGAGATGTTCCCTCCATGTCTCCAGGCGCGTTGATGAGGCCCTTCGAGGGCCGAGCTGGCACGTTTCTTGTAATTCCAGGAGCGTTCGCAGCCATCCAGGCCACAGGAGGAACAAGAGCCATGAATAAAAACGGTATGAGGATCCTGATCCTGTTGTCCCTGGCCTTGGGGTTCTTCCTGGGAAGAAAGGCTGTCCTGACCAAATTTACGACCGATAAATAGGGAGGAGGGTGCCGTGGATGGAAAATGCCCGTTCTGCTGGAGCCGGAATGTGACGGCCGTCGGCCAACCGGGGGCGGGACAGGGGGGCCCGTTCGCAGCGCGAAGGCTGATGGAATGCGCCGAATGCGAGAAATGGTACTGGGCCGACTCGGGCGAGGAAGTCGTCCGGCTCTTCGAGATCTGCTCGACATCGATGATCGATCCGAAGAGCTGCCTCGAGGACGTCCGCGAGGTCTTGAATTCCGGCGGGTCGGGGTTTCCCCGCCGGCGGACGGCCGAGTTCAACCGGCTCTGCAGCGACTGCCTGAACGCCAGGTTCGTCCAGAGGCGAACGGCCGCTCACGCCTGAGGCGCTCTTTCATTTTGGCCGAAAAACGGCGATAATAGCCCATTACCAATGGGCACACGGCACAGCAGGCGGGCTCCGATGGGAGGGGCGGTCACCCTCCTCCTCCTTTTCGTCACCATCGCTTTTCCGGGCTGCCGGAGAAGCTCCGTCCCCGGCGGCTCTCAGGCCGCCTCGTCGACGTCCGGCCCGGCGCCGGCCGCGGCTCCCCGCCGGGCCGACCCCGGTCTCGACCTCCTGTTCGCCCGCATCGCCGGGCTGCCGGGTTCGCCGGCCGCCGCCTGGCAGGACGAGGCCTCCTGGAAGGCCTTTGCCGACTTGGCCGGAAAGGACTGGAACGGCTTCGACACGACCGTCCTCGAGCCCATGAAGGTCTGGGCCAAAGTCGAGCTGCGTGACGCCAGGCGAGCCACAGAGGCCTTGTTCTACGCGTTCGGAGGGCCCGATTTCGTCACGGCCGATTCTCTTTTTCCCGAGGCCGGAGAGACGGTTCTCATGGGACTCGAGCCGGTCGGCAACCTGCCCGATCTCGACAGGTCCACGGCCGCTTGGCGGGATTCGTTCTTCGCCGACCTCGCGGAGCTCGTCTCGGGATTTCTCCGGCGCGGCTATTTCATCACCCGGGAGATGAACGACATCTATTCCCGAGGCCGGGTCGACGGGGCCCTGCCGGTCATCGCCTTCTTCCTCGCGAGGGGAGGGTATGCGGTGGTCGATGTCTGCCGGCTCACCCCGAACGCGGCGGGCGACTGGATCGAAACCCCTTACGAAAAGCTGGCGACTCGTCCCCACCGGCCGTACGGCGTGAAGATCCTCTACCTGAAACCCGGCGATGCCGCCCCGAAGAGCGTCACCTATTTCTCCTGCGACGTCGAGAACAAGGCCTTCGTGCCGGGTTCGTCCCTCTATCGCCTGCTGGCCCGCCTCGAGCGGATGACGACCTTCGTCAAGTCGGGGTCCTATCTGCTCCACTGGAACGACTTTTCGACGGTGCGCCGCTTCATCCTCGACCGCAGTCTTTTCGT
>JBAVUQ010000247.1:0-2054 GCA_049696855.1 Candidatus Aminicenantales bacterium | reverse complement strand
CAGGCCGGTCCGGTGATGAGAGCGGCCAAAAGCAGGAACCCCGTGAGATACACAATCTTCCTGTTCTTCATGAGAACCTCCTGTTGATGATTCTTGATGAGCGGCTGAGCGCCGCCGATCGTCCCCGGCCCCGCATGCGACCATCTTATGCTTTTTCCCCGGAAAAATAAAGGGCTGAGGGCAAAATACCCCCTTGGGAGGATTTTTGGGGTTTCCGGACAGCAGGGGAGCGGACAGCCTCAGTACCCCTGGCGGGTACGGATCTTGTGCCTGGTGTTTGGCGTCGTCACCCGGATCCAGCGGTAGAGGTCGGACGTATCCTGGTAGGAAGTGTAGCCGATGATGTACTGGTGCGTCTGCTCGTTCTTGATCTCCCGGATGACCTCGGTCAAGTCCGTCGGCCCGTTCAGGAACCAGGCCTTGCCGCCCGTGGCCTGGGAGAACTTGTCCAGGGTCTCGACGATCCCGGCCGAAGTCAGGCCTGCCGACCGCTTGTGGGCGGCGAGCTGCTCGTTGCGGGGGATCTTGTAGCCGATCGTATAGATGGGGACATCGACCCGCCGGGCGATCTCGAGGGCCTGTTCGGGCGTCGCCTGGCTGTCGTTCTCGATGCCGTCGGTGATGAGAAGGAGGGCCCGCTTCTCGTTCTTGGCCCTGGTCGCGAACTCCGGCGACACGGCCACGGCATCGTTGAGGGCGGTCTGACCGTAGGCTTCGGTCTTATCGAGGACCCGCAGGAACTCGCTCTTGTCCGTCGCATGCTTGGCGGCCACCTCGACCTGCCCGTCGGCGAAGAGGAGAAGGGCGATCTCGTCGCGGGGCCGAAGCAGCCGGGCGGCCAGGGTGCGGAGGGCGGCCTTGCACTCGTCGAGCTTGCCTTCGAGGGCCATGCTGCCGCTGACATCGAGGAGGACGGTCAGGCTGAGCGGGGACCCGAAATCGTGCAGGAAGTAGGTGATCGGCTTTTTCTTGTTGTTCTCGTAGATCGTGAAGTCCTTCTCGGTCAGGTTGTTGACGAAGCGCCCCTTGGAATCCTGGACCGTGACGGCCAGCGTGATGGCCCGGACGACATATTCGTGGGCGGTCAGATCCTGGACCTTCTCCTGAGCAAAGGCCTGCCCGCCCGGCCGGGCGGCCAGGGAGGCAAGGATGAACACAACCAAGACTTTGCTTTTCATATCACCTGCGAGGACTTGGCATCCAAAATACCACGCGCTTCGGGCTAAATCAAGGAACGTCGCCCGCGACCGGGCGCCGCCATCATGAGGTTAAGTCGGACGGCCGTCGTGTTTCGGGAAAAAATTCTGGAGAGGCGATCCTGGGCTTGGACCTAAGGATAGTCTGTCGGGGCCGGGGAGGCGGGGTTGCCGGACGCCTCCAACCGCGCGGCCTAGTCGTTCTTGATCGGAAGCCCTTCGGCTACTTGAGCGCTTTCGCCGTATCCCGTCTGGCGACCCAGGAGCCGTTTCTCGAGCTTCCTGGCGTCAGCCATCAGTCGGAGGAGGTACACAGGAGGGATGAGAGAAAAGAAGCCGGCCGCGAGGATGAGGGTCACGTTATCTGCCCTTCCTTTTCACGAAGCCCCGCGGAGCTTCCGAATATTGCACACGTCTGTGCAACTGTCAAGTCATTTATTATCAATTCATTGCAAATTTTTAGTCAGGCCCTACATGGAGGGGAATCGACAGCCCGGGACCCTAGGGATTGTATGACCCGCTTCCTATCGCCAACGGCCGTCCCGCCAGGCCCACTTCCGGCCCCTCTGTTCCCAGCGCCCGGGCTCCCAGGACCGCCCACGCTTGGCCTTGGCCCAGTACCCCCTGGTCCAGACATAGTTGCCGCCTGACCATCCCCAGTGCCCGCCTATCCAAACGTATCCGGGTCTGGGGCCTCCGACGATGGCTTCCGCCCTTATCTCGGGAGGACCGAACGTCGGATAGGAGACAATGCAGTCGGCGAGAAGGACCGAAATGACACCCAAGAGAATCAAGAAAGCGGCTTTTTTCATGTGACCTCCCATTCCCTCTATCTCCAAATTAGCGGAAACGGAGCGA
>JBAVUQ010000246.1:0-8503 GCA_049696855.1 Candidatus Aminicenantales bacterium | reverse complement strand
TCAGGCCCTCGCGGATCTCGCCCCAGCGCTTGCGCGTCCGCCCGCGATTCGATTCGGGGTTGACGATGACCTTGGTCTTAAGTCGCATCAGAGGGTCCAGGCGGAGGCGGCGGCACGGCCGGGGCGGCGGGAAGGCCCTTCTTCCCGAACAGGGACACGCCGATGATGCCCCCGAGCGCGCCTACGACGGCGAACACGGCCGCCGAGATGAACAGGCCCAGCAGAAACCATCCCGGCGTCAGGACGCCCGAGCTGCTGTTGAGGATCCCGCCGAGGCCGGACGGCATCTCGCCGCCGAGCTCGGCGGCCTTGTCGATCAAGCGCCGGGCCAGCCCCAGGTTGAAGGACCTCAAGGGGATGGAGACGATGGCGTCGACGACGGCGGCCGCGATGCCCGTCAGGGCGCCGACGATGGCGCCGTCGCCCGCGGTGAGAAGAGCCGGCGTGGCCGCGGCGAGCATCTTGGCGGCCATGGCGGCGCCGCCGACGATCCAGAGGCAGCAGACGCAGTTGCCGGCGCCGATGAACGGCAACCCCGAAAGGAGCCCGGCGACGGCCCCGGCGACTAGAGCGGGCCGGAGGTATTCGGGTCTCTGCGGGTTCATGGGTCCTCCTTGACGGACGGGCTTATTCTAGTTTTTCGGGATGGCAATTTCAAGTGTCCGGAGGCGCCGGCGCTCCCTCCTCATCCGGAAGAAGTCAACAGCGCCGGTGACGAAATAGAAGGGCAGGACGGTTCCCCAGGCGAGACCTGTGGCGAAGCGGAGGCCGATCGGGCTCTTCCAGGCCCCGAGGAGGCCGCCCGCGGCGTCCAGAGCCATCGGCAGGGTCAGGAGGAGGAACAGCCGGACCGGCGGGAGAGCGACCCGAGCGAAACCCCTGACGAACGGATAGAGGACGAGCCCGGCCGCGAACCCGGCATAGATGCCCAAGCACCGGCCGCAGACGGCCAGGGGATGGCCGTTCAGGGCGAACGACCGCGCGGGGATCTGATGGCACAGCGGAGCGAACACGGCATAGACGAATCGAGACGGCCCGGCGGCCCCCCGGCCGGCGAGCCAGGGGGCCAGGAAGATGGCGGCCAGCCAAACGATCGCGCCGACCAGGGTCGCGAGCCAAACCCGGCGGGCCGAACGGGGATTCACGGATGCAGACACGGTCGTATTTTAGCCGTTCTGCCGGAGGATGTCACCCCGACGCCGCCCGGGGGAATTCCGGAAGCGATTGACAGGGACGGACCGACTTCGGTAAATTAGTGCCGGTGCCTCATGCGCAGCCGCCGATTTCCGGTGGACAGGAGGACGCGATGACCCGATTCCGCAACGCTTGCTTTTTCCTGATGGGCTCCCTGGTCCTGGGCTCGCCCTGGGCCGCCGCCCAGACCGAGGAGGCGAACAACATCCTCGGCCAGGCGGGCCCGAGCGTCCTGGCCCTCGTCAGCTACGGCTCCGATAAGGCCGAGATCCTCAAAGGGTCGGCCTTCGCTCTGGGCGAGGACGTCGTCGTCACGGCTTATCACGTCGTCTCCCAGGCCTTCGATGTCGAGGGCCTCAATATCAAAGACAAGAAGGTCAAGCTCGAGGGCATCCTCGGCGTCGATAAAAACCACGACATCGCCATTCTCAAGCTGAAAGGCAAGATCCCGGCTCTGTCCGTCGGCTCCGTCGAGGCCTTGGCCGAGGGTGCCCGGCTCTTCGCCCTGGGCTCCAATGAGTCGGGCCATGTCGGGATCTCCGAAGGGACCTTCCGCAGGGTCGTCGACCTGGGCCCCGCGGGCAAGATCATCGAGCTGACAATGTCCGTCCCCGAACAGTTCCGCGGCGGGCCTCTCGTCGACATCAACGGTCAGCTCATCGGCATGCTCTTCGTCGGAGACAGGGGCCTCAGGTTCGGCCTGCCGATCGGGAGCCTCGTCAGCGTCTCCCGGGGGGGAAAGGTCACCGAGTTCAAATCCCAGACCCAGGAGAGCTACTTCGAGACCGTTGAAGGGAATAACTTCGCCGGCCGGGCGGCCATGGGGCTCGATGAGCAGATGACGGCCCGGCTCCACCTGGAAAAGGCGGTCAAGATCAACCCGTCCGACATCACAGGCCAGCTGTTCCTGGCCGAGATCTACGCCAAGCAGAGGGACTATGCCGAGGCCGTCAAGGCCTACAGGAAAGTGACCCAGCTCGATCCGAACCGGGCCGACGCCTTCCATGGCCTGGGCGCCATCTTGCTCAAACTAACCCAATACAAGGACGCGGCCGAGGCCCTTGAAAAAGCGGCGGCACTGGGCTATCCCGGCAAGAATCTCCAGTTCGAGCTTGGCGGGGCCTACGAGGCCATCCCGGATTTTGGCAAGGCCGCCGCGGCCTACGAGAAATACATCAGCTTCGGGCCGGCCGACGCCTGGGAGGGCTACCTGCGTCTCGGCATCTGCCGGACGAATCTCGGGGAGTATGACGCGGCCGTCGCCGCCCTCCTCGAGGCCGAGAAGGCCCAGCCCAAGGACATCAAGGTCCGCGATGCTCTGGCCGAGGCCTACGCCAAGGCCGGCCGGCTCGAGGAAGCCGAAGCGGTCTATACGGCCATGGCCGAGCTCAATCCTCCCGACGCCATGAGGTATCTGACCCGCGCCTACCAGATGTACGACGGCGCGGAAAAATTCGACAAGGCCGTCGGGCCGCTGAAGAAGATCATCGAGCTCGATCCTAAAAATGAGACGAACTTCTATTTCCTCGGCATGGCCTACTTCAAGTCCCAGCAGTACGACCAGGCGGTCGCGGCTTTCCAGCAGGCCTTGGCCGTCAAGCCCGATTTTGCCCACGCCTGGTATCAGATCGGGTCCTCTTATTTCAACGCCAAGAAATACAAAGAAGCGGCCGAGGCCTATAAGAAGTACGCCGAGCTCGCCCCCGAGGACGCCTCCGGCTGGTTGAACATCGGCGTGGCTTACAACCAAGCCAAGAATTACGAAGCGGCCCTCGAGCCGCTGAAGAAGTGCGTCGAGCTCAAGCCCGACAACGCCGTGGCCCTGGCCAACCTGGCCATCGTCTATATCAATCTCAAGGACAATTTCAGCGCCAAGGAGATCTACAACAAGCTGGTGACCCTCGACCCGGCCATGGCCGAGAAGCTGAAGAAGTACATCCGTTGACCGGAGAGTTGTGCTGGACACTCCGCGATATGAAAGGGCAGATGGCGGAATTGGCAGACGCGCTAGGCTTAGGACCTAGTTCCTGATGAAGGAGTGCGGGTTCGAGTCCCGCTCTGCCTACTGACGTCCGGCCCCGCCCGGACCTCAGCCCCGGGCCGCAGACGATCCTCAAGAACGAAAGAGACATGCCGATGAACGCACCAGGACGACAAAGCCGCCTGACCGATCTCAGCCCGAGCCGCAAAGAGATCGAGCTCGAGATCCCCGATGCGGAATTCCGCGGGGAATACGAGAAGATCCTCGGCGAGTACGTGGCCAAGGCCAAGCTCGACGGGTTCCGCAAGGGCCACGCGCCCCGCGAGCGGGTCAAGGCGCTCTTCGACCACGATATCACCCACGACGTCTATGACGCCCTCATCCCTCGGGTCCTCGAGGAGGAACTGCGGGCGCTGCGCTTGAACCCGGTCAATGTGCCGGAGCTCAAGGAGCTGAAGCATGAGGCGGGCCAGGCCCTGCGGGCCACGGCCGCTTTCGAGGTCCTGCCCGAGTTCGAGCTGCCCGATTACCGGGCGGTCCAGGTCAAAAAGAAGCCGGTCGAGGTGCCGGACGCCGACCTCGACAAGGCGCTCGAGGACCTCCGGGCCCGGGCGGCCGAGTACATCCCGGTCGAAGGCCGGGGCGTCGCCGAGGGGGATTATACCGTCGTCGAGATGCAGGGCCGGGACGCCCGGACGAAGCGGCTCATGCCGATCGAGAAGGCCGTCGTCCTGGCGGGCCACGCCGAGAACGAGCCGGCGTTGAACGAGAAGATCACGGGCATGACCCCGGGGGAGGAGCGCTCCTTCGAGGTTGTCTACCCCAAGGAGCACGCCAATAAGCGCGTGGCCGGCAAGGACATCGTCTACAGCCTCAAGGTCCGTGAAATCAAGGAAAAGAGGCTCCCCGCGTTGGATGATGAATTCGCCAAGAGCCTGGGGGCGTCCGAAGGCCTCCCGAGCCTCAAAGACAAGGTCCGGCAGGAGCTGCTCGCCGCCCGGGAGAGAGCCAGCCAGAACGAGGCGGCCTCGGAGGTCCTGAAGACGATCACCGGCCAGGTGGCGCTCGAGCTGCCCGAATCGGCGATCGAGCAGGAATCCCTGGCCATCCTGAGGCGGCTCCTGTCCGCCTACCGGGACCGGGGGATCGCGCCGGAGGCCCTGGAGATCCTGAAAGGGGAGGCCCGCCGCCAGGCCGTCGAACATCTCAAAAACCATCTCGTCCTCGAGAGGATCGCCCAAAAAGAGGGCTTCCAGGTGACCGACGAGGAGGTTCAGACCGAGATCCGCAGCCTGGCCCGGGCCAACAACATCCAGGAGGCCGCCCTGGCGGACATGATCCGGCGTGACGAGCACCGCCGGGAGGAAATGGTCGAAAATCTGCTCTTCCGCAAGACAGTTGACTTTCTGATGAAAAACGCTATAATGAGTTGACCAAGGCTTCAAAACCCCGCGGCTCTCCTGATGAACGTACCAGATCGAGGGTCAAACGATACATCTCCCGAAGACGATTGAGCCGCATGCCTGAACCGGTGCGGGGCCCCCGCGGGCCCGGAGCTTAAGAATGCAGGATTCCAACGAACACACCGAGGTCCTCAGGAACATCCCGCTCATTCCGCTGAGAGACCTGGTCGTGTTCCCGGCGACGCTCGTTCCCTTCATCGTCGGACGATCGTCATCCATCCAGGCGCTTGAGAAGGCCGCCGAGAAAGACAAGATGATCTTCCTGGCCGCCCAGATGGACGCCTCGGTCGACAACCCGACCCCCAAGGACATCTACTCGGTGGGCGTGACGGCCAAGATCATCCGGACGATCAAGAGCGACGACCGCAACATGAAGGTCATCGTCGAAGGCAAGAGCCGGGCCCGCATCGTCGAGTACCTGAGCACTTACCCCTTTTACCAGATCCTGGCCAAGGGCATCAAAGAGATCGACGATCATCTGCCCGAATCCCGGGAGCTCCTGAAAAGGGTCCTGGCCCTCTTCGAGGATTACCTCAAGCTCAACCAGAATACCAACCTGGATTCGATCATCCCGGCCCTCCGGGAGAACACCCCGGAGCGGATCACCGACATCATCGCCTCCCACGTCTACATGCCCCTCGAGGAGAAGCAGAACCTTCTCGAGACCGTCAACAGCTTCGAACGCCTCAGGCGCCTCAACTACGTCCTGGAGAACGAGATCCTGAAGATCCACTCCGCCTACCAGAAGGACCCCAACCGGGGGACCAGGCGGCGGGGCTCGTTCAAGGACCAGCCGGCCGGCCAGAAGCCCTTCCCGCCGGGAACGCCGGGCGGGCGCAAGGACGACCAGCCCAACGAGGTCGAGGAGTTGCGCCAGAAGGTGGCCAAGGCCAAGATGCCCGCCGACGCGGAGGAGAAGTCCTATAAGGAGATCGAGCGGCTCGAATCCATGCCTCCGATGTCGGCGGAAGCCACGGTCAGCCGGAACTACCTCGACTGGCTCATCTCGCTGCCCTGGGTCAAGAAGACGCGGGAGAAACGGGAGCTCAAGGAGGCCGAGCGGATCCTCAACGAGGACCATCACGGCCTCGACAAGGTCAAGGAGCGCATCCTCGAGTACCTGTCCATCCGCCAGCTCGTCAAGAACCCCCGGGGGGTCATCCTCGGGCTCATCGGGCCGCCGGGCGTGGGCAAGAGCTCGCTCGGCAAGTCCATCGCCCGGGCCACCGGCCGCAAGTTCGTCCGGCTGTCGCTCGGCGGCGTCCGCGACGAGGCGGAGATCCGCGGCCACCGGCGGACCTACATCGGCGCCTACCCCGGCCGCATCATCCAGATGATCAAGCGCGCCGGGACGAAGAACCCCGTCTTCCTGCTCGACGAGGTCGACAAGATGAGCATGGATTTCCGGGGCGACCCGGCCTCGGCCCTGATGGAAGTCCTCGACCCCGAACAGAACAGCACCTTCCTCGACCACTATATCGACACCGATTTCGACTTGTCCCAGGTCATGTTCATCGTCACGGCCAACATGGTCGACCCCATCCCCAAGCCCCTGATCGACCGGATGGAGATCATCCGCATCCCGGGCTACACGGAGGACGAGAAGCTCGAGATCGCCAAGCGCTTCCTCCTGCCCAAGCAGATGGAGGCCCACGGCCTGACCGAGGTCAACATCAAGTTCAGCGACCACGCCCTGATGAAGCTCATCCGCAGCTACACCCGCGAGGCCGGCGTCCGGAACCTCGAGCGGGAGATCACGTCGGTCTGTCGCAAGGTCGTGAAGAGGGTCGTCGAGCAGGGCAAGGACCACAAGGAGCACATCACTCCGAAGAACCTCGAGAGCTACCTCGGCATTCCCAAGTTCCGCCGGTCCGAGTTCGACAAGCGGGACGAGATCGGCGTCAGCACGGGCATGGCCTGGACGGAATTCGGCGGCGAGCTGCTGCGGTTCGAAGCGACGAAGATCCACGGCAAGGGCAATTTCACTCTGACCGGCCAGCTCGGCGAGATCATGCAGGAATCGGCCCAGGCGGCCTTTTCGTTCGTCCGGGGCAAGATCTACGAGCTCGACATCGCCCGGGACCTGCACCGAAACTCCGACATCCACATCCACGTTCCCGAGGGGTCGACGCCCAAGGAAGGGCCCTCGGCCGGCATCACGATCGCCACGGCCATCATCTCGCTGCTGGCCGAGATCCCGGTCAGCAAGAAGGTGGCCATGACCGGCGAGATCACCCTGAAAGGCAAGGTCCTGCCCGTCGGCGGGATCAAGGAGAAGCTCCTGGCCGCGTACCGGGAGGGCATCCGCGAGGCCATCCTGCCCCGCGACAACGAGCCCGACCTCAAGGACCTGCCCAAGGCCCTCAAGTCGGGCATGACCATCCACCTCGTCGAGACGATGGACGACGTCCTGAAGTTTGCTTTGACCCGCGAGCTGCCGAAAAAACCCTCCGAGAGCCGCGACAAGAAGGCGACCGAGGCCGAGCGGACGGCCGCCCGGACGGCGGAGGACGAAGCGGCCAAAGAGCCGCCCCTGACCAACTGACAATCGTTTATTGACTGCATAATCGGGATCGCAATCCGCGTTGGGAGAAAGATCACACATGGTGACTAAGAAGAGCGACAACAACAGTAACAGCAACGTCGAGACGCCCCCCGTCAACAGGGAGTACAATCTCATCGACCTCGAGGCCAAGGACCTCGCCGGCCTGGGCAAGGTGGCCTCCGCGGTCGGCCTGCCCGACGACGAGGTCGACGGGTCGAGCAAGCACCACCTCGTCTTCAAGATCCTGGAGGCCCAGGCCAAGAAGCAGGGACTGCTGTTCTCGGAAGGCGTTCTCGAGTGCCTCGAGGACGGCTTCGGCTTCCTGCGGGCCCCCGAATTCAGCTACCTGCCGAGCCAGGACGACATCTATGTCTCGCCCTCCCAGATCCGCAAGTTCCAGCTGAGGACGGGCGACACCATCTCCGGCGTCGTCCGGGCCCCCAAGAACGGCGAGAAATACTTCGCCCTGATCAAGATCGAGGCCGTCAACTTCATGCACCCCGACGTCATCATCGAGGAGCGCCGGAACATCCACTTCGAGAGCCTGACGCCGCTCTATCCGTTCGAGATGATCAAGCTCCAGGACGGCAATCCCAAGAACATGAACGCCCGGGTCATGGAGCTCCTGACGCCCGTCGGCAAGGGCCAGCGCGGTCTCATCGTTTCGCCGCCGCGGGCCGGCAAGACGACCATCCTCAAGACGATCGCCAAGTCGATCGAGAAGAACCACCCCGAGATCTTCCTCATCGTCCTGCTCATCGCCGAGCGGCCGGAGGAGGTCACCGACTTCAAGCGCAGCGTCAACGGCGAGGTCGTGGCTTCGACCTTCGACGAGCCGCCGACTCGCAACGCCCAGGTCGCCAACATCGTTCTCGAGAAGGCCAAGCGCCTGGTCGAGATCAAGCGCGATGTCGTCATCCTGCTCGACTCGATCACCCGGCTGGCCCGGGCCCACAACGCCATCGTCCCGCCCTCGGGCAAGGTCCTGTCGGGCGGCATCGACGCCAACGCCCTGCACAAGCCCAAGAAGTTCTTCGGCTCGGCCCGCAAGATCGAAGAGGGCGGCAGCCTGACCATCCTGGCCACGGCCCTGGTCGACACCGGGAGCCGGATGGACGAGGTCATCTTCGAGGAATTCAAGGGTACGGGCAACATGGAGATCAACCTCGACCGGCGACTGGTCGACAAGCGCGTCTTCCCGGCCATCGACATCAGCCGGTCCGGAACACGGAAAGAGGAGCTCCTCATCGAAGAGAACGACCTCAACCGGATCTGGGTCCTGCGCAAGGTCCTCAGCCAGATGAATGAGGTCGAGGCCGT
>JBAVUQ010000245.1:0-3107 GCA_049696855.1 Candidatus Aminicenantales bacterium | reverse complement strand
GTTCAACGCCAAGGGCGAACAGATCGGCATCATCTTCGACATGACCTACGAGAGCGTCATCGGCGACTATTACATCATCCCCGAGCTGCAGCGGTCGATCAGTGTCGACCTCCGTTACGTCCTCTGGGTGACCGACAAATTCTCCGGCGCGACGCATATCATCCGGGAGATGGGTCTGGCGGGGAAATGAATGTCCGGCGTGTCGCGCTCATAGGCCTGGCGGTCCTCGCCCTGGGCGCCGCCTGCGGCCGGCCCCCCAAGGGCGGCGCGGCCGTCGGGCCCAGGACCGAGATCAGCCGCTCGGCGCTCCTCGACAAGATCAAGGGCGGCTGGGCCGGCCAGGTCATCGGCTGCACGTTCGGCGGCCCGACGGAGTTCCGTTATCCCGGGGCCATGATCCTGGACTACCAGACCATCCCCTGGGACGATACGATCATCGCCCGGAGGTTCGAGAGATCGCCGGGGCTCTATGACGACGTTTACATGGACCTGACCTTCGTCGAGGTCATGGCCCGCGAGGGGATCGACGCGCCCGCGGCGAAACACGCCCAGGCCTTCGCCCACGCCGCCTACCCGCTCTGGCATGCCAACCAGGCGGCGCGGTATAACATCCTCAACGGCCTTTTGCCTCCGGACTCGGGCCATTGGAGGAATTCCCCTCATGCCGACGACATCGATTTCCAGATCGAGGCCGACTTCGCCGGCTTGATGAGCCCCGGCATGGTCAACGCCGGGGCGGCGATCTCGGACCGGGTCGGCCACATCATGAATTACGGCGACGGCTGGTACGGCGGGGTCTATATCGCGGCCATGTACAGTCTGGCTTTCGTCAGCGACGACGTCCGGTACGTCGTCGAGGAGGCTTTGAAGGTCCTGCCGCCGCAATCCACGTTCGCCCGCTGTATCGCGGACGTTATCGCCTGCTACCGGGCCGCACCGGCCGACTGGAAGAGGGCCTGGCTCGCGGTCGAGCGCCGCTGGGCCGAGGACGTCGGCTGCCCCGATTTCGTCTTCGATCCCGGGAACATCGATGCCCGGGTCAACGGGGCTTACGTCGTCATCGGCCTCCTCTACGGTCACGGCGATTTCGCCCGGACGCTCGAGATCGCGACGCGGTGCGGCCAGGACTCGGACTGCAATCCGGCCAGCGCCGGCGGGATCCTGGGGACGGTGCTCGGCTATGCGGCGATCCCCGCGAGCTGGACGGACCCGCTCAAGGCGATCGAGGACAAGCCGTTCCCGTACGCGTCGATGTCCCTCAACAAGGTCTATGAGACGAGCCTGAGTCAGGCCCTGGAGATGGTCCGCACGAACGGCGGCGGAGTCGAAGGGGAATCCGTCCGTCTGCCCGTCGAGCCGATCCGGCCGGTCAGGTTCGAGACCAGCTTCCCGGGACTCTATCCCATCGAACGGCAGCGGCTGGGCTTGAAGCTCGAGACTTCGGCCGAGGTCTCGTTCGAGGGCACGGGGTTCGTCCTGACCGGCGGGCCGTCGAAGATGGTCGGCGACCGGTCGGACCTTTACGTCTATGAGATCGAGCTCAGGGTCGACGATCGGGCCCCGGCGGTGATCACCATGCCCGTCGACGAGCTCGTCCGCCGGCTCGAGGTCGCCTGGGCGTACGATCTCAAGCCGGGCCGGCACACGCTCAGGCTCGAGCTGCTCAACCCCCGGCCCGGGGAATCTATCAGGGTGGACGACCTCATCACCTACGGCGACAAGCCCGCCGCGCCCCGGTTCTAGCCGCAGTCCGGCGCCTGATTGCCTCATCGCCGTCGCTTGCCGGCCGGCCTTGACCTCGCTTCGCCGGCTGCATTACAATCCCTCCGCGTCGTCGAACAGCCGCAGCCAAGCACCCAAGGAGGATGGACATGAAGAAGAGCGGATCCTGGAGCCGGAGATCGTTCATGAAGTCGGTCGGCGCGTTCGGCGCGGCCGCCGTGGCCTTCGATCCGAAGGGCCTGGCCCGCATCGATGAAGCGTCCCAGTCGGTCGCCGGGAAGACGGCCGAAGACGTCGCCAAGGACGAATTCTACTGGCGCGAGATCCAGCTGGCCTTCAAGCTCGACCGCGAGCTCATCAACCTCAACAACGGCTTCACCTGCCCCATGCCGCGGGTGTCCCTGGATTCGGTCTTCCGCTACATGGAGATGATCAACATGCTGCCGGTCCATTATCAAGGGATGGTGGCCGGGAACAGCGAGACCCTGCGCCGGCGCATGGCCAACGAATTCGGCTGCGACCGCGAGGAGATGGCCCTGACGCGCGGCGCGAGCGAGGCCCTGCAGATCGCCCAGAACGGTCTCGACCTCAAGGCGGGGGACGAGGTCGTCACGACCGAGCAGGATTACCCGCGCATGCTGACGACGTGGGACCAGCGCATGCGGCGCGAGGGCATCAAGGTCACCCGGCTCCAGTTCCCCGTGCCGGCCACCCAGGATTTCCTCTACAACATGTTCGAGAAGGCCATCACCCCTCGGACCAAGGTTTTTCACTTCACCCACATCACCAACCTCACGGCCCAGCTCTTCCCGGTCAAGCGGCTGTCCCGCCTGGCCCGCTCGAAGGGCATCGTCACCATCGTCGACGGCGCCCACGCCCTGGGCCATTTCCCGTTCAAGCTGAGCGACCTCGAGTGTGACGCTTACGGCGTCAGCCTGCACAAGTGGCTCCTGGCCCCGCTCGGCAACGGCTGTCTCTACGTCCGCAAGGAGATGATCCCGCGGTTCTGGCCGCTCCAGGCCGCCCCGGAGCAGCAGGACAACGACATCCGCAAGTTCGAGTCGATCGGAACGCATCCCTGGGCCATCCGGGCGGCGCTCGGCGAATCGCTGGCCTTCCACCAGGCCATCGGGGCGGAGCGGAAGGCGGCCCGGCTGCGTTACCTCAATATGCGCTGGGTCAATGCCCTCAAGGTCCACCCCCGGGTCAAGGTCCTGACGGAGACGAGCGAGCCGGCCCAGGCCTGGGGGGTCATGGCGGTCGCTATCGAGGGCGTCGACGTCCGCCAGCTGGCGACCTTCCTGAGGAACAACTACAGGATCATCAGCGTGCCGCTCGTCGGCGGGGCCCCGCCGAACTCGGTCTTCGACTACCAGGCCCTGCGC
>JBAVUQ010000244.1:0-2949 GCA_049696855.1 Candidatus Aminicenantales bacterium | reverse complement strand
TTCAGACCTGGTACCGGGCGTGGACCAAGGCGGTCAAGGATGAGGTCAAGCCGCTCCGCTTCCTCGAGCCCGAAAGCGTCCGGGCCCGGAATCGCTTCTATCTCTTCACGCTGCCCGTGGCCGTTTTGACCCTCAGCCCTGTCCTGTTCATTCTGGCTCTGGCCCTCATCCCGGCGCTCACGCGGCGGACGATGAACTGGGCCCGGGAGAACGAGGCCTGGAAGGGACTCGACCGCTTCCTCGACGACTTCTCCGATTTCAAGGACATCCCGGCCGAGGCCTATAAGCTCTGGGAATTCTATCTCGTTTTCGGCATCCTCTTCGGCAATGCCAAGAAGATCCTCAAGATGCTTCCGGTCATCCTTCAGGACGATCGGGCCGCCGCGCCGGTATGGTATGTGGGTTTCAGCCAAACCGGCCTGCTCAGCGGCGGCGGTCTCACGAACGTCATCGCCGGCATCGAGCACACGGCCACGGCCATCAGCCAGGCCAGCACCTCGGCGGCCCACTATTCCTCGGGCGGCGGCGGCGGTTTCAGCGGGGGAGGGGGCGGCGGAGGAGGAGCGGGAGGCGGCGGAGGGGCCGGGTGACGGGGCGTATGATCCGGCTGACGGCGGCCGCCGCAGTTCTCGCGGCCGTCATCCTTTCGGGCCAGGCCTGCGGGAAGCCATCCGACGAGTCGGCCGTCCGCGCGCTCCTCGAAGAGTCCGTGGCCCGGGCCGAGAAGAAAGATGCCCGCGGCCTGATGGAGTTCTTCGCGCCCGAATATGTGGATTTCGAGGGTCGCGACCCGGCGGGAACGCTCAGCCTCATCACCGACTACCTCGACCGCTACCGCGGGATCGTCATCCATCTCCTCGGCGCCCGCGTGGGCGATGTCGGGGCCGACGGGCGGGCGTCCGTCGAATGCGAGGTCTCCCTCTCGCACGGCGCGGCCGAGGTCCTGCGCAAGCTCATCCGGTTCACGGGCGAATACTACCGCTTCCGGTTCGACCTCCGGAAGGCCGGACGGGGGGAATGGCGCTTCACCTACGCCGAGTGGCAGTCGATCGGTCTCACCGAGCTCTTTCCGGAATCGCTCGCCGTCCTGAAGAAACTCTTTCCCGGCCTGTGACGTATCTTCCCATGAAGGACATCCTCGGCGGGCCGGCCGCTTAGGGCCTCTGATATAATAATAGGAGACAGGAGGGCGAAGATGACCGAAGAAAAAAAAGACACCAAGACGAGATTCGAGGAATTCCGCCTGAACGGAGGCGAGCTCCTCAACAAGGTCAAGGAGATCATCCACGAGGGCAACGTCCGCCGCATCATCCTCAAGGATGAGCACGGCAAGACGTTCATGGAGATCCCGCTCACGATCGGCGTCGTCGGGGCCGTTGTCGCGCCCATCCTGGCCGCCGTGGGTGCCATCGCCGCCCTGGCTTCGAACTTGACCATCGTCGTCGAGAAGATCGAAAGCTGACCAGGCCCCGGCCGGCCCTTTGCCGCGCCTCCTCTCTATGCTATAAAGGGGTTCCATTCCCCGATCGGAGAGGAGGACGCATGAATTCCTTTTTTGCCCTGACCGCCCTGGCCCTGGCTGTCGTACTGGCCGCGCCTCCGCTGGCCGGAGCGCCGCCGCAGACCGAGGGCCTCTCGAACCTCATGCCCGTCCCGGCCGGCGTGAGCGTCGGCGACGGCCGTTTCCGCGTTGACGAGAGCCTGGCCATCGCCCGCGCCCTCGACCCCGAGCCCAAGGACGGGCCGAAGGACCGGGCTTTCCGGGCCGCGGCCCGGTTCATGTCCCGCCTGGCCGGACGGACGGGGCTCTTCCTCAAGCAGGACTACCTGGCCTCGCAGTCTTCATCCGCGGAGGGCGGCATCCGCTATACGTTCGGCCGTCCGGGCCGGCTCGTTCCCAACGAGGATGAATCCTATACGCTCAAGATCGAACCCGGCCGGGTCGCCCTCGACGCGAAGACGGACATCGGCGTCCTGCGGGGCTTCGAGACCCTCCTCCAGCTGCTGAGCGCGGACGAGAAAGGCTATTACTTCCCGTGCGCCGCCATTTCGGACAAGCCGCGCTTCACCTGGCGGGGTCTGCTCATCGACGTCGGCCGCCACTTCCAGCCCGTCGACGTCATCAAGAGGAACCTCGACGCCATGGCGGCGGTCAAGATGAACGTCCTTCATCTGCACCTGACCGAGGACCAGGGCTTCCGCGTCGAGTCGAAGGTGTTCCCGAAGCTCCAGGCGCTCGGCTCGGACGGGATGTTCTTCACCCAGGCCCAGATCAAAGACCTCGTCGAGTACGCCGCCGACCGGGGCATCCGGGTCATGCCCGAATTCGACATCCCCGGGCATTCGACGAGCTGGTTCGTCGCCTACCCCGAGTTCGCCAGCGCCCCGGGCCCCTACGCGATCGAGCGCAGGTTCGGCGTTTTCGGCCCGGCCTTCAACCCGGCTGACGAGAGGATCTATCCCTTCTTTGACGCCTTTTTCAAGGAGATGGCCGGACTGTTTCCCGATCCGTATCTCCACATCGGAGGAGACGAGGTCGAGGGCCGCCAGTGGGACGCGAACCCGGCCATCCAGGCCTTCAAGAAGAAGCGCGGCTTCCCCGACAACAACGCCCTGCAGGCCTACTTCAACAGCCGCCTGCTCAAGATCCTGACCAAGCACGGCAAGAAGATGGTCGGTTGGGATGAGATCTTCCAGCCGAGCCTGCCCAAGGACATCGTCATCCAATCCTGGCGCGGACCGAAGTCCCTCATCGAGGCGGCCCAGAAAGGCTACCAGGGCATCCTGTCCAACGGATACTACATCGACCTCTGCCAGCCGGCCGAGATGCACTACCTCAACGACCCCCTGCCGGCCGATTCGCCCCTTGACGACAGCCAAAAGTCGCTTATCCTCGGGGGAGAAGCGACGATGTGGGCCGAGCTCGTGACCCCGGAGACGATCGATTCG
>JBAVUQ010000243.1:0-12443 GCA_049696855.1 Candidatus Aminicenantales bacterium | reverse complement strand
AGCGTCCCCCCTCCACGGACGAACGCTTCGAATCCCTTGATATCGTCGGCCGTGAGCGCATAGGCGTATTCCGGCCGGACCGCCCGGGCCGCTGCCGCGCCGCGGCTTCCGGCCGATGGAGCGGCGGCTCCTCCAACCGGGGGACCTCCCGCGGGCGGCGTCCCTGCCGGGGGAGCTCCGGTACCGCTCTCGCCACGGCCCTGGGCCGCACCGGCCAGCGGGATTCGTGCGTCGTCGGCGAGGATGATCACGTCGACCTTGTCGCGGAGAGGAGCCCGAAAATCCTCGGGATGAAGGCTGACGAATTCAAAGCCGTATCGCTCGAGCAGCCAGCGGGTCCACCCTTCGTCCACGCTGCCGCTCCACGGCTGATAGAGACCGAGGCGTGGTTTCTTGAGCGGCGCCCCCGCCCTGGCCGTGTGCTCGGCGACAAGGGCCAGGGATCGCACCAGCACGGCTTGGGCCGATTTCGATAGCCCCCGGACCAAATAGCGCCCGCTCCGGCCTGGCCCGCCCGCCGCGTATTGGACGGAGGCGCCGTCCTTCCAGGCGCGGTTGATGGCCCGGAAGGCATTGTTTTGGGCAGGATCGAAGCAAGAATCCCTCATATGGCTTCCGGCTTTTCCTTATACACCATTTCTCTTTCTTGACAAACAGCTTAGAGTCCTGGGCAGGCGGCGAGCAGATTTTTTTGGATACCTCCGCGCCACAAAAGTCGCTCAGAGGTGGAGTTTGACAATTATTTTTTTCATTGCTAGACTCCGGCTTAAGCAAAGGGACGGCAGGACATGATATGCCCTCATTGTGAAGCGTTGAACGACGCAGATTCCCGATATTGTTTCAAATGTGCAACTGATCTTACCCCAGTTTTGTGGACACCCAGTTAAGAGTGGGTCTCACTCGTATACTCCACCGGCGTTTGGTAGTCCAGAGCTGTGTGACGTCTCTGGCGGTTGTAATAGACCTCGATGTAGTCATAGATCAGCCGCCGCGCTTCCAGTTCCGTTTCGAACTCCACCCGATTCACCAGCTCACTCTTCAGAGTGCTGAAGAACGATTCCATGGCCGCATTATCGTAACAGTCGCCCCGGCGTCCAAGACTCAAGCGGATGCCATGCCGTAACAGCAGAAGCTCCATCTGATGCCCCCGGTACTGGCCGCCCCGATCCGTATGGAACACCAGGCCCTTCTCCGGGGCTTGCCTTAAGAGGGCCTGGTTCAGAGCCGTCAAGACCAAGCCCTACCCCAAGCGCGGTTCGAGCGACCAGCCAACTACGGCCCGGTTGTAGAGGTCCAGAACGGCCGCCAGATAGAGCCATCGCTCCCGGGTCCTGATATAAGTGATGTCGGAGATCCATATCTGACCTGGACGGTCGGCTTGGAAACACCGCTGCACCAGATCCTCAGCCTCCAGCAACCCGCCGGACTTCGTGGTCACTCGGAAGGCCTTCTTCGTCTGAGACCGGATCCCTGCCTCCCGCATCAGGCGGGCCACCCGGTTCTTCCCACACCGCAGTCCCTGGCAGCGAAGCTCGGCCGCGATCCGCGGGGCCCCGTACAGCTGCCGGCTCTTCCCCCAGGCCAGGCGGATCAGCGTCACGAGCTTCTCGTTCTCTAGCGCACGGGCGCTCAGCGGCCTGTTCTGATGGGTATAATAACCGCTCCGGCTTACCCCCAGCACATCGGCCATCTTCAGCACCTCAAAACCGGAGCTGTTTCGGTCCATGAAGCCATACTTCATTTGGGGTGTTTGGAGAAGATGACCAACGCTTTTTTTAGGATGTCCCGCTCCTGCTCCAGGTCCACTACCCGCCTCTTGAGCCGGCGGATCTCTTCCTCATCCGGCTTTAGCCGCCCCTTGCCCGGGAAGGCATGCTCCTGGTCGGCCAGATACTCCTTCCTCCAGCGCGTGAGCATGGTCTCGGTAATCCCCAGGTCGCGGGCTGTGCCGGCCAGGGTTTGCCCCTCCTCGACCACGAGGCGCACCGCGCCCTCCTTGAAGGCCCGATCAAAGCGCCGTCTCGGCTTCTCCTCGCTCATCTTGTCCCTCCTCGTTGGAATGTATCCCATCCTTTTCGAGGTGTCCATATTATCGGGGCAAGATCAGATACCCCTCGCCGCCTCGCGATGGGTTCATCAAGAAAATGTCAGCCGGATGAGTTCTCTCAGTCCTTATCGACGACGAGGGTGACCGCCCAGGACGGATAGGGGGCGGCGCTGCCCTTCACGGCGTGCCAGATGATTCGGTTGAGCGTGTCTTCCGGGCAGGCGTCGACCTGCCGGAAGTTCAGCCGGCCCGACTGGATGGCGTGGCGGCGCAGCAGGGGGTCGGCGATCTTCTCCTTGGGCGGGTTCATCGTGTCGAGCGGAATGTTCGTCGGAACGCTCGTGAACGGCCGGAAGTCCGGCGTCCCGGTGAAGCAGTCGAACATCGGCGTCGCCGTGGCGTCGAACTGGTTCATGGGCGGCAGGCCGAGGATCTGCTCGATCGTCCGCAGCAGGCTCGTCGTGTTGTATTGAGTCTTGATGACGGCGCCGCGCTTGGTGTAGGGACTGGCGCAATAGGCCGTGGTCCGGTAGCCGCTGACGTGATCCCAGCCGTTCTGGGGGTCGTCCTCGATGCCGAAGACGACCGTCTCCTTCCAGAAGGGGCTCCGGCTGAAGGCTTCGACGATGCGGCCGAAGGCGAGGTCGTTGTCGGCGACACAGGCCTCGGGCGTCGGCGCGCCCTCGGCCGTTCCGCTGGTGTGGTCGTCGGGCAGGCAGATGAGGATGAGCTGCGGCATACGGCCCTCTTTATCCCAGGCCGCGATCTGATTCACGATGTAGCGGGCCCTCCACTGGTCGGACACGTCCACGTTCCAGCCGAGCGTATCGGTCGGCGAGAAGGGGGCGACCGTCGGGATGGACGGCCGGCTCCCGATCCGCACCAGGCCACGCCCGTTGACGTACTCATCCCAATAGTCGGCCCAGCGCGGGCTGCCCTCGCGGGCCGGGTCCGTCCAGCCGCAGTTCTGCATCGTGAATTCGCCGAAGTTCCAGAGCGAGACGCCGTGCTTCAGGGCGTTGTCCCAGATGAAGCCGCTCGGCGCGTAGGCCAGGGCATCGACCTCGTCCGGCCCCATGCCGTCGGGGTAGCTCCGAGGCCAGCCGGCGAAGGACCGTTCGAGGTAGTCGGTCCCGAAGGCCGTCGTCGACCACTGGTGGCCGTCGGCGCTCAAGATGCCGCTGCAGTACGTGTTGTCGAGGAGCACGAACTCGCGGGCGAGCATATGCTGGTTGGGCGTCACGGCCTCGCCGAAGACGCACAAGGCTGGGTCGCCGTTGCCCTCGGCCATGTCGCCGAGGATCTGGTCGTAGGTCCGGTTCTCTTTGATGATATAGACGACGTGCTTGAAAACGCTCGGCTCGCCGATCCGCTCGGGGACCGGCTGGGCCGGCTGGCCGGGGCGCGGCTTGAGAAGAGCCTGAGCGATCCGCTCGCTGCGGTAATTGGCGTCGACGACCCGGGTCAAGTCCCAAAGGGTCTTCTGCCGCGGCTCGGGGAAGATCGAGATGGAGCCGTGATATTGGTAGGAGTTGAAGCCCGGGGCCCCTGTCGGCTCGGAGGGGACCTTCTTGAGCGGGAGGCCCTTGATGTTGGCGACATAGAGGGTGCCGAGCCGTCCGTTGATGGCCAGCGCGCCCGGGAACCAGCCGACGGGGATGAGACCCTTGAGGGAGGATTTCCGCTTCTGCGGCTTGAATGCGATCGCGGCGACGGCGTTCTGAGTGCCGTTGGCCGCATAGAGCGTCTTGCCGTCTCGGGAAAAGACGAGGGCGTTGGGCGAGGCCCCGAAAAGGTCGGCCGGGGTGGCCTTGGCCCAGATCGTCTCGACGACCTTGTCGGTCGAGGTGTCGATGACACTGAGGTTGTCTGAAGCGGCGTTGGCGCAGACAACATAGCGGCCGTCGGGTGAGCGGGCCAGGGCGGAGGCGTGGAGCTGGACCAGGACTTCGGCCTTGACCGTGCCCGAAGAGAGGTCGACAACGCTGACCGAGCCTTCGCCCGCGATGTGCCGGACCGGGTCGACCTTGACTTCGGTGCCGAGGCCGGCGGGTCCCGTGAGATCGCCGGGCTTCGGTCGGCGGCCGCCCCAGTTGCTGACATAGGCCTTGCCGGCGGCCAGAACGACGTCGAAAGGGGCGACGCCGACATCGAAGGTCCGCTCGACCGCGCCCGTCGCCGGATCAAGCTCGAGGAGGCGGTTGGACAGGTTGCCGCAGACGAAGAGCCGTCGGCCGTCCGGCGTGACCGCCAGTCCGGCCGGAATCTCCTCGGCGCGGCGCGGAGCCCCGGCCAGAGGCAGGGGGATCGTGTGCGACGGCTCGACCTTCCCGTCCGGATCGACCTTGAAAACCTTGATGCTGCCGTCGACATTGCTCAAGTAGATCCTGCGGCCGTCGGGTGTGAAAATGAGGCCGGTGTAGCTCACCTGGCCCTCGAGGTCGGGATCGAGGATCATCGGCGATACGGCCTCGGGATGCTGTTCCTCCTGCTCTTCGGCCGGCAGGGGCACTGCCTGTTCGACCTTGCCGTTGAGCGCGTTGAGGACGATGAGCTCGGGCGTCTTCCCGGAGACGACCAGGATCTTCCCGTCGGGGGACAGGGCCAGAGCCTGAGGCCGGAGCCCGGGCAGGCTCGACTGGAGGCCGTAAGGCGTCACGATCTGGTTGATCGGCACGACCGCCTGGCCGGGGTCCTTGGGGCCGACCGTATCCTTGTCCTGGGCCGCCGGGCCGCCGCTCCGTCCGGACGAGGCGGCGGAGAGGACGACGATCGCGGCCGCAACGGCGGCGGCGCGGAGGGTCCGTGGGACCATGGAAAGCTCCTATTTGATCAGGCGTTTTCTCATCATGCGGACGGAGACCGTGAACGCGGCCGCCGTGAGGACCACGAGGACGGCCAGCCGCCAGCCGAGCCCGGAGGAGGGCTCGCCGGTGAAGAGCGCCCGCGAGATGCGGACGGCATGGGTCAGCGGCAGGAACTCGGCCAGGGTCCTCATCCAGGCCGGGAAACGGTCGAGCGGGAAGAAGACCCCGGAGAAGAAGAGCATCGGCGTGATGGCCAGCTCGGTGTAGTAGCTGAAGAAGTCGAAGCTCGGGGCGACCGAGGTGATGATCATGGCCAGGGAGCCGAAGAGGATGCCGATAAAGATCATGAACACGAGCAGGAGGACGGCCCGCCAGGGCGCGGCCGGAGCGACGCCCATGAACAGGGCGACGACCATCATGAGGGTCCCGCTGATCAGGCCCCGGAACGAGCCCCAGGCGATGTCGCCGGCCACCGCCTCGTCGGCCGAAACGGGAGTGGCGATGAGGGAATCGTAGACCCTCTCGTGGACGATCTTGACGTACGTCCCGTAGAGGCACTCGAAGGACGCGGCCATCATCGCGGCCGAGGCCAGGACGCCGGGCACGAGGAAATCGAGATAGGGCTTGCCGCCGAAGGCCCCCATGTAGGCGCCCATGCCGACGCCGAACGTGACCAGATAGAACAAGGGCTCGACCAGGCTGACGAGGAAGGTCGGGACGATGAACCTCTTGTAGGAGTAGAGGTTCCTCAGGAAGACGTAGGCGATGCGGTACGAGAGGCTCATTCGTGGAGGCTCCGTCCCGTGAGCTTGAGGAAGACGTCCTCGAGAGTCGCCGGCCGGTTCAGGGTGTTGGGCAGGTCGAGCTCGAGGAGCTTCTTCATCAGGCCGTGCCCGTCCCGGCAGTAGAAATAAAGCGTGTCTCCGACGCGCTCGTGGGCGCAGTCGAAGCCGGAGATGTGGCCCACGATCCGGGCGTCATCCTCGGGCGGCGTCCGGATCTCGACGACCTCGCGGCCGATTTCCTCCTCGACCAGGCGGCCGGGGATGCCCTCCTTGAGGATGCGGCCCTGGTGCATGACCACGATCCGGTCGCAGAGCTGCTGCGCTTCCTCCATGTACTGAGTCGTCAGGACGAGCGTCGCGCCCTGGGTCTTGAGTTGGCGCAGCCTCTGCCAGATGAGGTGGCGGGCTTGAGGGTCGAGGCCCGTCGTCGGCTCGTCGGCGACGATGAGGCGGGGGCGGTTGATCAGGGCCCGGGCGATGAGCAGACGCCGCTTCATGCCCGTCGACAGGTCCGAGATCTTGGAGGACGCCTTGGCCTCGAGCTCGACGAAGCGGAGAAGCTCGGCGATGCGGACGTTGGCCTCCGCGCGCCCGATGTCGAAAAAACGGGCGAACACGACCAGGTTCTCCCTGACCGTGAGATCGATGTCGAGATTGATCTCCTGCGGGATGACGCCGGTGATCTTCTTCAGGGCCCGGTTGTTGATGGCCGCGGGGAGGCCGCCGACCAGGAGCGTCCCCGAGGTCACCGGGGAGACGCAGTGGATCATGCGCACGGTCGTGGTCTTGCCGGCGCCGTTAGGGCCGAGGAAGCCGAAGCACTCGCCTTCCCGGATCTCGAAGTCGATGCCGGCCACGGCGATGACGTCGCCGTATTTCTTTGTCAGCCCGGATGCGGTGACGAGCGTGCCCATGAGCGGCCCTCTTACATCCTCTCGAGCAGGGCCTTGAACCGCGGGTGGCTGCGCACGGGTTCGAGGTCGCCGTCGTGCTCGTACCAGCCCTTTTGGAGAAGCCCGCCGCTCGCGGCCCGCTCCAGGCAGTCGATGGCGTCCTCGAGGTCCCCGGCCAGGGCGTGGATGCAGCCGAGATTATACAGGAGCATGGGGTCGTCGGGGTCGATGCGCCGCGCGCGGCGGGCCCAGTCGAGGCCCTTGTCCTTCTGGCCCAGCGCGACGAGGCCGTTGGCCCCCATGTACAGGGCCCGGGCGTCGTCGGGGTGGAGGTCGATGCGCTTTTCGACGAGCGCCACGCCGCGCTCCCGGGCGGCCCTGGCGTCCTCCAGGCGTCCGAGCTCCTGGTAAACCTGGGCGACGAGGAGCGGCGCTTGGAAGTCTTCGGGCCGGACCCTCATGGCCTCCTCATAGAGAGAGGCCGCCTTGGGCATGTCGCCGCGGGCGAAGGTCTGGCGGGCGTAAAAATACCAGGCTTCGAACAAGGTCGGATCGAGCCGGATGGCCCTCTCGAAAGCGGCCTGGGCCTCCTCCTTGCGATCGCCGAGCGAAAGGGCGACGGCCAGGGATGCCTGGGCTTGTGCGGTTTCAGGGGCGAGCTCGACGGCCCGGCGGCCCGCGGCCTCGGCCTGGAGACGGATCGTGTCCTTCCTCTCCGAGTAGAGATAGATGTACGACCAGCAGTCGGCCAGGCCGGCGTGGGCCAGGGCGAAGGCGGGGTCGAGCTCGACGGCCCGGGAGAAGAGCTGGAGGGCGAATTCGATGTCGTGGCGGCCGTAGCGGTTGTAAAAGCTCCGGCCGCGCAGGTAATAGTCGTAGGCCTGGACGTGGCTCGTCGGGATCTCGGCCAGGGCGCCCTTCTCCTGAGGGCTGAGCGTGACCCGCAGGGAGCGGACGACGTTGCGGGCGATCTCCTGCTGGATGGCGAAGACGTCGCGGAGCTCCCGGTCGTAGGACTCGGACCAGAGGTGGAAGCCGCGCGCGGCCTCGATGAGCTGGACCGTGATCCGGAGCCTGTTTTCGGACTTCCGGACGCTGCCCTCGAGGATGCTGTCGACATGAAGGGTGTTGCCGATCTCGCGGAGGCCGGCGGCCGTGTCCTTGAATTGGAACGAGCCCGTGCGGGAGGCCACCCGGAGGCCCTGGACGCGGCAGAGGGCGTTGATGATCTCCTCGGCGATGCCGTCGCAGAAGTACCCCTGGTCCTTCTCGCGGCTCATATCCGTGAAGGGCAGGACGGCGATCGACGGCAGCCCGGCGCCGAGGCTCTCCGCGCCGGCCTGGCGGAGCGATTCGAGCTCCTCCTTCAGGTCCCGGGCCGAGGCCATGCGGTACCGGGGCTCCCTCTCGAGGCAGTGGCGGAGGATCCGGTCGATCGGACGGGGCAGGCGCGGGTTGAGCTCGGAGGCCGAGCGCGGCTCATCCTTCAGGACGGCGGCGATCCTCTCCGGTCCGGTATCGCCGCCGAAGGGAAGGCGGCCTGTGGCCCACTCGAAGAGGACCACGCCGAGGGAGAAGATGTCCGTGCGATGATCGATGGGCTGGCTTCGCAGCTGCTCGGGCGACATATAGGCGATCGTCCCGGCGAAATCGGAATCCAGGGTGGCCGTGCTGCCCTCGTCCCGGCCGATCGCCTTGGGAAGGGGAAGGAGGACGCGGGCCAGGCCGAAGTCGAGGATCTTGAGCGTGCCCGTCGTGTCGATCATGATGTTCTGAGGCTTGAGGTCGCGGTGGATGATGCCGCGGGCGTGGGCGGCGGCCACGGCGCCCGTCAGAGGCAAAGCGACCTCGAGGAAGCGGTCCAGGGCGACGCCTCCGGGCTCGATGAGCTTCGACAGCGGCTGGCCCTCGACGAGCTCCATGGTGAAAAAGGTCGCGCCTTCCGCTTCCGCGACGGCGAAGATGGTGACGATGTTGGGATGGCTCAGGGCGGCGACCGCCTTGGCCTCGCGCTCGAAGAAGGCCCGCCGCTCGGGATCGCCCACTGCGCCCTCGGGCAGGAACTTGACGGCCACGTCGCGGTCGAGCTTGAGGTCGTGGGCCTTCCAGACGACGCCCATGCCGCCTTCGCCGATCTTCTCGATCAGGCGATAGTTGCCGAGGACAAGGTCCTTTTTGCGGTCCATGGCGTTTCGCGCTCATTAAAGACACTACAGGAATCCCCGAATACCTGTCAACTTCGGCCTTGGGCGGCTTGAGGGGACGGGGGCGAGGTGGTAAGATAGAGGGGAAGATAGATGACGAACGGGAGGAGGGCCCCATGTCCAGCGTAACCTACAAGTGCTCGGTGTGCGGCAAGGAGGTCGAGGTCGAGAGGGGCGACCCGGTGCCGATCTGCTGCAACAGAGAGATGGAGCCTTTGCCGTTCTGCATGACGCAACCCCATCCGGAGATGGCCCGCAACTATGACGAGGACCTGCCGTGCGACGACGGCACCCTTCACCACCCGAAGCCCGAGCCCCGGAAGAAGTAAAGGCGGTCGGACTCAGGCCTTTTTCGCGTCCTTGACGACCACGCGGTCGTAGATCCACAATCCAACGATCGAGCCGACCCCGATCGCGACGATGATGAGCCACATCGTCACGGTGTCGACGGGCCGGCCCTCCTTGAGCGGTGTGGCGATGTAGCGCTCGAACAGCCGGCCGCCGATCGGTCCGCCGATGATGCTGGCCAGGGCGATCGGCAGGCTCTGATAGCCCAGGTAAAGCCCTTCCTGCCCCTTGGGGGCGATGGCCCCGATGTACTCATAGACGCGGGGCGAAGCCATCATCTCGCCCACGGCCATCGAGGCGATGGAGACGATCATGAAGATCCCGGCGATGGGCAGGCTCAGCCCGGCGAAGCCGACCATCCGGGTCGTGTCGGCGAAGATAAGCGGCGGCAGGACGTTGACCAGCATGCCCAGCGTGACGACGATGGCCCCGAGCATGATCGTCTTGACCGGCAGCCAGCGCTTGACGAGGCGGGTGATCAGCAGCTGGAAGCAGACGATCATGATCGGGTTGGCCAGGGTGTAGAGCTCCATCGGGGCGTCCGGGTCGACGTAGCGCATGAACAGGGGCATGAGGTTGTAGAGCTGGATGTAGAGGAACCAGAACATGCCCAGGACCAGGATGAGGAAGAGGAACTTGATGTTGCCCAGAACGATGAAGATCCCGCCCAGCGCCTGGCCGAGCGTCCGCTTCCGGACCCTTTGCCCGTCCTTGATCCCGTCGCTGACCCACTCCGGCTCCTTGTAGACGAAGAGGGTGACGAGAAGGCCGATCAGGGCGAACGATGTCGCGGCGTAGGTGAAGATGGCCGGGATGCCCAGGCTCGTCCGGATGAAATAGGAGACGCTGCGGCCGGTGATCGAGCCGATATTGATGACCATGTAGAAGACGCCGAAGGCGAGCGTCGCCCGCGTCCCGGCCGTCTTCTGGACGGTGCCGGCGATGCAGGGCTTGACGATCGAGCCGCCGAGGCCGATGAGGACGATCCCCAGGACGACAGGCACGGTGAAGTCGACGGCCTCGGCCGCGCCTTTGCCGATGATCCCCGGCCAGAGCCGCTGGACGTTGCCCATGACGAAATAACCCAGCGAAATGAGGACGAACGAGACGGACAGCGACCGCTTGAAGCCGAACTTGTCGGCCAGTGTCCCCGAGAGGATGGGCATGAAATAGATGATGCCCCAGAGAAGCGACCCGTTGAGGAACGTGGCGAAGCTCGGCGTCATCCCCAGCGATTCCTTCAGGTAGATGACCATGAACGAGGCCATCGAGTAGTAGGCGGCCCGCTCGAAGAGCTCGATCGTGTTGGCCGTCCAGAAGGTGGCCGGGAATTTGGGCTTGGGAGCGAGCTGGTCGGTCTGGTCGGTCATGGCGCGTTTCCTCCCTCCGGACGGACGGTCCGGGTCATCTGGCTTTGTCGCCGGGGGCCTTGTCTTCGGCCCGCCGGAGGAGGCCCTCACAGCCGGCCTTGTCCGGGGCCTCCAGGACGACGATCAGGAAGCGGCCTTTCCGGGCGGCGCCGGCCCAAGCCCCGGCCTCGATCGTCTCGACGACGCGGGGCGACATCGGGTCGAAGCTCTCGGAGAAGAAATCGCCTCCGAAGCGCCCGTAGACACGGCCGGCCTCCTCCACGGAGGGATAGGCCACGACGAGAAGCAGGGCCTCTCCGGCCTCCGTCCGATAGCGGGCGAAGACGGCGTCGGTCTTCCGGCCGAGGCCGAGGACGGCTTCGTCGGCGAGATAATAGTGGGCGTTGAGGGCCGCCTGGTCGCGGATCGCGGCGACGCTCGAAGGGACAAGACCCTCGGCCGGCAGGACGTCGCGGGCCCGGGCCTCCTCCGCCGCTTTCCCCGGCGCGGCGGGCGCGACGATGAGGGCGACGAAGACCGCGAGAACAAAGATCGTTTTTCGCATGGGCCGGTCCCCCTCCTAAAGAATGAACTTGTCGACCAGGTTGATCAGGACATAGGCCACTCCGGCGGTCACACCGGCGCCTGGGATGGTGAAGACCCAGGCCCAGACGATCCTCAGGGTCACGCCCCAGCGCACGGCCGACATGCGCTTGGCCGCCCCGACACCCGAGATGGCCCCGGTGATGACGTGGGTCGTACTGACGGGAACCCCGGCGTGGGTGGCGACGAAGATGCTGATGGCGCTGGCCGTTTCGGCGCAGAAGCCGTCGATCGGCCGGAGCTTGGTGATCTTCTGGCCCATGGTCTTGACGATGCGCCAGCCGCCGGACACAGTTCCCATCGCGATCGCGGCATGGGCCGAGAGAACGACCCAGAGCGGGATATGGAAGGTCTTGGTCCAGCCGGCGGCGAAGATCAGGCTGGCGATGATGCCCATCGTCTTCTGGGCGTCGTTGCCGCCGTGGCCCAGGCTGTAGAGGGCGGCTGAGAGCAGTTGGAGGCGGCGGGCGGCCTTGTTGATCCGGGCCGGGTTCCCTTTGCGGACGATCCAAGTCGTGATCGTGATGAACAGTATGCCGAGGGCCATCCCGAGAAGGGGGGCGACGAAGATGAAAATGATCGTTTTGACCCAGCCGTGCGCGATGATCACCCCCGGTCCCGCCTTGACGATGGCCGCCCCGGCGTAGCCTCCGATGAGGGCATGGGACGAGCTCGTCGGCAGGCCCATGAGCCAGGTGAAGAGATTCCAGCCGATGGCCCCGACGAGGGCGGCGAAGATGACCTGGGGCGTCACGATCGAGATGTCGATCATCCCGGCGCCGATCGTGTGGGCGACGCCCGTGCCGAAGATGAGGAAGGCGACGAAATTGAAGAAGGCGGCCCAGAGGACGGCCTGGCGCGGCGACAGGACCCGGGTCGAGACGACCGTGGCAATGGAATTGGCCGCGTCGTGCATGCCGTTCGTGAAATCGAAGGCCAACGCGACCAGAATGACGAAGATGACGAAGAGGAGTCCGGCGCTGGGCATGAAACTCAGGTCGACTTGACGATGATCTCCTCGATGACGTTGGCCACGTCCTCGCAGCGGTCGGCCGCGACCTCGAGGCGGGTGTAGATCTCCTTGAGCCGGATGAGGTCCTTGAGCTCGGCGGCCGTTTCCGCCTTCTCGAAGAGCTCGGCGATGGCCTCCCGGCAGATGACGTCGGCCTCATACTCGAGGATGTTGATCTGCTTGCAGAAAGCGTGGACGTGCCCCAGCGATTCGAGATGGTCGACGGCCTCGAAGATCTGCTCGACGGCCTTGACGATGACATCGACGAGCTTATTGACCTCGGGCGTCGGGCGTTCCAGCTTGAAGGTCCACATCCGGCTGGCCACGCCCTCGATGCAGTCGAGGACGTCGTCGAGGCCGCTGGCCAGGCCGTGGATGTCCTCCCGCTCGAGCGG
>JBAVUQ010000242.1:0-1823 GCA_049696855.1 Candidatus Aminicenantales bacterium | reverse complement strand
GTCGAGAAGCGACGAGAAGCTCTTCTTCTCCCGGCGCCCGCGATGGAACGCGATGGCGAAGCGGTGCGTCTCGTCGCGGACGGCCTGAACGAGCTTCAAAGCCCCTGAGGTCCGGTCGAGTCGGATGCCTTCGCGGGATTCCGGCGTGAACAATATCTCCTCTTTCTTGGCGATGGCCACGATCGGCACTTGTCCGAGCCCGAGCGCGGCCAGCGCCTTTTCCGCCGCCCCGAGCTGGGGCTTGCCGCCGTCAACCATGACCAGGTCGGGGAGGGGTGCCCCTTCATTGAGCGCCTTTCGATATCTCCGGGTGATGACCTCGCCGAGGCTGGCCACGTCGTTCGAGCCCTCGACGGTCCGGATGAGGTACTTGCGATAGGCGTCCTTGTCCGGCCGGCCGTCATGGAAAACGACCAGAGAGCCGACCGATTCGTCGCCGCCGGTGTTGGAAATATCGAACCCTTCGATCGTGCGAGGCAGGGCGGGGAGCGCCAGCGCTGTCTTCAAATCCTCGAGGGGCGTCAGATCGCCCGACTGCTTGCTGAGATACGCCAGGGCGTTGCGCCCGGCCAGGTCGACGAGCTTGCGGTTCTTGCCGCCCCGGGGGACAAGGATGCGGACCTTGGCCCAGCCGAGGAGCGCCTGCAGGCCGGTCGTCTGCGCCGGCCGCGCGGGCAGGAGCAGGCGGGGCGGCAGCTCGCGGTCCCGGTAGAACCCGGCCAGGAATCCGCCCAGAACCTCGGCGTCGGAGACGCTCGCGGGGCTGTCGACAGGGCTGGCCGCCGAATCCCTGATCTTGCCCTTGCGCATGAAGAACACATATGCCGCCGCCCGGTCCGCGACGCGGGCCAGGCCGACGACGTCCTGGTCCTCGAGGGCCGTGGAGATCGTGCCCGGCCGATCCCGGTAGTCTTCGATCGTCCGCAGGAGGTCGCGCCAGCGGGCCGCCTCCTCGAACTTCTCCTCCGCAGCCGCCCGCTCCATTCTCGCTTTCAGGGTGCGGGCCAGCTCGGGCATGCGGCCTTCGAGGAAGAGGCAGGCGTTCTCGACGTTCTCCCGGTAGTCCGCCTCGGAGATCGGGCCGACGCAGGGCGCCGCGCAGAGGTGGAGCTCGTACTCGAGGCAGGGGCGCTTGCGGCCGCGGAACACGGGCTCTTCGCAGCCGCGGACGCCGAAATGCTTGTTGACGAGGTGAATCGACGAGCGGGCCCGGTGGGACGGGCTGAACGGCCCGAAATAGCGGGCCCCGTCGGGCTCGACGCGGCGGCTGAAATAGATGCCCGGGAACGTTTCGCCGGTCGTGATCTTGAGATAGGGGAAGCTTTTGTCGTCCTTGAGCCGGAGATTGAACCGGGGCTGGTACTGCTGGACATAGTTGTTTTCGAGGAAGGCGGCTTCCTTCTCCGAGCCGGTCAGGATGAAATCGATGTCGGTCGTATCGCGGAGAATGTTCCGGACCTTGAAGTCCGGATTGGACAGAAAGTAGGACCGGACCCGGTCCCGCAGGGAGCGCGCCTTGCCGATGTAGATGACCTCGCCGGAGGCGTTCTTGAAGAAATAGATGCCGGGCTTGGCCGGCAGCTCCGCCGCCCGGTTCTTGAGTTCGTCGAAGTCGGCCATGCGCAGGTGATCCTGCTTCTATTATAGCCCCAGCTCGAGCTCGCGCTTCTTGAGCTTGGTCAGCTCGTCGCGGTAGGCGGCGGCCTTCTCGAACTCGAGGGCGGCCGAGGCCTCCTTCATGAGCTTGGCCAGCTCGTCCATGCGCTTCTTGCGCTTGAGCGGCGAGAGATAGATATCCTTGTCCTCGGGCAGGGCCGTGTAGT
>JBAVUQ010000241.1:0-4756 GCA_049696855.1 Candidatus Aminicenantales bacterium | reverse complement strand
CATGCCTTCGCGGACGAAGGGATAGTCCTTGGGATCGGGCTCGTCGAACCAATAGATGTATTCGCGGCCGAGCCAGCCGTTCCTGGCCAGGTGGTCCTCGACCTGCTTGAGATACTGGCTGATCAGGATGTCGTACTCCGGCGCGCCCTGGCGGAAGCCGCAGAACGTCCCCTCCTGCCGGCTGTAGAACGATCCGGTCCCGAGGCCCGCGAGAGGGAGGTCGTAAGCGTTGAAGCCGAGCTCGTCGAGGACGCGGCGGGCGCCCCGGTCGAATTCGGAAAAGTCCACGGCCACCTTCATGCCCTCGAGCGGCATCTCGAAATCGCCGCCCGGCAAGATGTCCTCGGTTCGCGCCTCCGGTCCTTTCGGCGCCGCCTGGAGGACGAGGTCGTCGAAGCAGGCCGTCCCTTTCGTCGTCCCGGCGTTGTCGCGGAAGGCGGGGAGGAGGCTCAGCTCGAGGCTCGAAGCGTCGTCGGGCAGGCGCGGGAATTCGATCGATTCCTGCTTCCAGTCCGATGTGCCATCGAAGACCTTGAGCAGGTTCGCGCCCGCGATCCACGTCCCCTCGGAGGTGAAGAATTCGCACACGACCGTGTATTTCTGGCCGGCTTCGCCCGTCCGGGCCCAGAAGGTCAGCTTGACGGGAGAGCGGTCCTCGAGCGGGATCGGCGCGTCGTACTCGGCGGCGACATTCCTCTCCACGGTGTCATCCGTGACTTTGTAGGCCCGGCGGCCTCCGTGGACCCCGTCGGTGACGAATTCCCCGCCTTTCCAAAAGACCCCGCGTGTCGTGACGGTCATCGGATACAGCTCGAAGGGCGCGGTGGGGGCGACCCGGTGCTCGCGCATGTCCTGATAATAGAGGTCGACGACCTTCTCGAGCTCCTCGCGCGTCTCGAGGTTGTGATAGGCCTTGATGTCGCCCGTGGGCAGGCCGAAAGACGATCGCACGGATGATCGTTCAGGGAGCGTGAATCGCCGGACGAGGAGCTCGACCGGCACGCGGCAGGACCAGCCCTCCGCGCTGAGCCCGACCTCGCCCTTGTAGATCCCCGGCGCGGCGTCTTTCGGGACGCGGACCGTGATCCAAAGGGGATGGTTCTCACCCAAGGGCGCCGTGAATGGCCCATCGTAAGGCGGAAGCGGATCGGGCCACCAGCCGGCCCGGCCGAGTTCGTCTGTCGGCGAGGTCACTTCGACATAGCCGACATGGCAGATGGTTATGCCGGCGGGCCCGATCGTCCCACCCTTGCCATTCGTCAATGAGGAGGCCGCGACCCGCACGCCGTCGAGCCGCGTCTCCGGGTTGAGGACGATCAGGAACGGTTCGTATTCGTTTCGAGCCGCGGCGATGCGGACGATGCCCTGCGCGGCCGCGGGGACCGGGTCGTCCCGCATGACTTTGTAAGCGCCCTCGGCCCACCACACGGCGCAGGGCGCCCCGCCCCGGACGAGATACCCGTACCGCGCCGCGTCCGTCCCGGAAGCGCGGACCGGGACGAGAGCGAACGCAAGGAATCCGACGAGGAACAAAATGGGCCGACAGTTCCGTTCGATCATGGCGTCCTCTTTATCCCAGCCTTTTGACCCGCCGGGCGATCGTCTTCCTGATCTTGTCGTACGAGGGCGGCGGGCCCATGCGCGTCCCCCGGCCGTCGACGAAGATGGCATCGGCTTCGCCCCATTCCCTGAAGATTCCGCGGTCGGAGGTGTCGACGGCACAGAACTGGACTTTGTCGCCGAACTCGGAGGCGGCGCGTTTCGCCCGCTCGAAGGCCATGTTCATGTCCGGGCACCAGCCGTTGACGAGGGCCGTGACGGCCACCCGGCCCGGCGCCGGCTCGGGCTTCTTCTTGTTGCGGATCCAACGCGGCGGCACGGCGTCCTCGGCGAACGGCTTCCAGAGAAGGATCTGCAGGCCCAGCGCATCGGCCTTTTTATAGCCGTGCTTCCTGAACCATGACGCCCGCATGAAAACGGGCAGGGCCATGCCCCAGGCGGCCATACCCTTGGCCCCGAGCTCGCGGGCATCCTTTTCGGCCGCCTCGAGAAGGGCCGTCCCCATTCCCCTTTTCTGAAAATTCCCGCGGCCCTGCTTGTAGCCGTGGACCCAGATGCAGGGAATGAAGTAGAGGCCCTGGCCGTCGACGAACGACTCCTCGATCGGGACGTACTGGATTATCCCTCCGACCTCTCCCTTGTCGTCGAGGGCGAGCTTGACCCGCAAGCCTCTGGCGGCCATCTTCTGGAGCCACTTGGCCTTGTGGTCGCCGCCCTCCTTGAGCTCGTCCGACCAGTCCTCGAGGCAAACGCAATACAGAGGCTCATGTTCCGGGGACAAGGGGATGATCGGCATGGTACTCCCTTCTTCACTTTTTCTTGTCGGGGTAGGGCGGGTGCTTGGGCACCTCGACCGGTTCCTTGGCGATGAGCTCCTGGAGGTGCTTGACGGCCGCTTCGAGCTGGGCGTCCTTCCCGCTGAAGGTCGCGTGCGGCAGATTGTCGACGACGATATCCGGGTCGACGCCGTGCCCCTCGATGAGCCACTCTCCCTCCGGCCCGTAGACCCCCGTCTCGGCGGCCGAAGCGATGCCGCGGTCGACGAGGACGTTGGACGAGCTGAGCCAGATCTCGCCGCCCCAGGTGCGCGTCCCGATGACCTTGCCCAGGCCGAGCCGGCGGAATCCTTCGCTGAAGGCCTCGCCGTCGGAGGCCGTGCGCTCGTCGCACAGGACGACCATGTGCCCGCGGAAGGCGTGCTGCATATTCCAGGTGGGCTTCCCGACCCGGTCCTGCCAGTAGAACCAGGCCTTGCGCATCAGCTTCTCCAGGATCCAGGAATCGATATTGCCGCCGCGGTTGTGGCGGACGTCGATGATCAGGCCCTTGCGGTCGAAGACCGGATAAAAATTCTTGACCCATTCCGTGTAATTGTCGCCGCCCATGGCCCGGAGGTGGACATAGCCGATGTCGCCCTTGCCGGCCTTCTCGACTTCGAGACGCCGGGTGTATTCCCACTCGCCGTAACGCAGGTCGGACTCGGCGTTGGGGGTGATGGGCACGACGATTTCCTTGCGGACGGGGCCCCCGGCCGCGGGCTTGACCTCGAGCAGGACCTGCTGTCCGGCCGTGTTCCTGAGGAGGAGCGAGGGGTCGGGGACGCCGAGCGTCGGCGCGCCGTTGATGGCCGTGACGATCTCGCCCTCGAGGATGGCCGACATGGGCTTGCCCAACGGCGACAGGTTGTCTTTGTACTCAGGATCGGACCTGTAGATGTGATCGATGCGATAGCCGCCCTTGGCCTCGTCGCGGACGAGGCGCGCGCCGAGGGAGCCGGGGGTGACGTTGTCGGCCGGCTGTCTCAGGTCGCCGCCGCGGACGAACGTGTGCAGGGCCGAGAGCTCGCCGACGAGGTGGGCCAGGAGGTCGTTGAGCTCGGACCGGTCGCTGATCCGCTCGACGAAGGGCCGGTGGCGCTCGAGCAGGCCCTGGTAATCGACATTGTGGAGATTGCGGTCGTAGAAGTAATCGCGCTCCATGCGCCAGGCGTCGACGAACATCTGCCGCCACTCCTCGCGGGGATCGATGGAGAAGGTCCACCTGGACAGGTCGACCCGCCGCTCGGCCAGCGTCTGCGGATTCGGCTGGGCCGTCCCGGCGTCGATGACGTAGATATCGGCGCCCTTGCGAACAAGGAGCTTCTTCCCGTCGGCCGAGAGCTCGAAATTCCGGACCTCCTCGAGGAGAGTCTTGGCCTGGACATTGCGGTTCTTGACCTCGACGGCCTGGAGCCTGGCTTGGCCGGCCGCGTTCGATCCCTCGTCAACGAAGAATAGGATCTTCTCGCCGACGGCGAGCCCGGAATAGACGCCGGCCGGAAGCGGCACCTCGAAGACGCGCTCCTGGAGGCCGGCGAGATCGATGACGACCTTCGGCGCCAGCTTGGCCGCTTCCTTGGCGGGCTTGCCGGTGGTCGCGCCCGGCTTGCTTTCGGGAGCCTTCTCTTCGCCGCCCTCTTTCTTCTCGGCCTGGAGCTCCGTCGCCGGCGCGAAGGGGAACGTCTCCGTGGCCGTCAGGGCCGCGGCGTAGATCTTGGTCGTCTTGTCGAAATAGGGCTCGGGCTGCCGCGGTCCCCAGGGGCTGCCGACGGCGCTCCGGAAATAACGATCTGACAGGAAGTAGAGCCACTTGCCGTCCGGGCTCCAGGCGGGATTGTAGGAATCGACGCGGTCGTTGGTGAGCTCGGCCTTCTGCCCCGTCTCGGCCTCGAGGAGGACGATCTTGCTGAAGTTGTTCGAGGCGCCTTCGACATAGGCGAGCCAGCGGCTGTCGGGCGACCAAACCAGGTCGCCGAACATGCCGACCTCGGAGACGCCGATGCGGTTCAAGGCCTTCTTGGCGATATTGAACAGCCAGAGCTGGTTGTCTTTATCGGCGAAGGCGATCCATTGGCCGTCGGGAGAAGGGATGCCGTCGAAGCGGATGACCTTGGCGCCCGCCGTCATTCGTTCGGCCGGGCCCAGGCCGTCGGCCCCATAGCGGGTGAACTCCCATTCGCCGCTCTCGTCGGAGAGGACCATCAGGCCCTTGCCGTTGCCGAGGAAGCGCGCCGCCCGCGCCCGGACGCCTTCCTTGCGGTCGACCCGGACCCAGCGGCCGTCGCCGACCGGGGCGACGAAGACGTGGCCCCGGGAAACGAGGACGACGCGGTCACCGGTGGGGGAAACGTGCCCGGACGTCAGGTAGTCGAGGGGCT
>JBAVUQ010000240.1:0-3589 GCA_049696855.1 Candidatus Aminicenantales bacterium | reverse complement strand
GGCCCGGTTGCGCTCGCTCTGGTTGGCCTCCTGCTCGCGGATGGTGCGTCCGGTGAAGTGGAGGAAGACATCCTCGAGGCTGGGCTTGCGCAGGTTGACGCAGTTGACCGTGACGCCGTAGGGCTGGGCCATCACGACCAGCTCCGCGATGCGCCTCTCCCCCCGTTCCATGGTCAGGGACAGGACGTCCTCGTGGAGCTTGGACCGCTTGATCCAATCCAGCCGGCCCACGGCGTCCAGGAAGGCCGCCGCGTCCCCTTCGAGCTCGAGCGAGACGACGTCGCCGCCGAGGACGTCCTTGAGCCGTGAGGGGGCGTCCAGCGCGGCGAACGCGCCGTGGTCCATGATGGCCACGCGGTCGCACAGGAAGTCGGCCTCCTCCATGTAGTGCGTCGTCAGGATGATCGTCACGCCGGCCTCTTTGTTGAGCTTGCGCACGTAATCCCAGATGTGGCGGCGCGTCTGCGCGTCGAGACCCAGGGTCGGCTCGTCGAGGAAGAGGACCTTGGGCCGATGGGTCAAGCCCCGGGCGATCTCGAGGCGCCTCTTCATGCCGCCGGAATACTTGTCGACAACCGTCGCGGCTTTGTCGGTGAGCTCGACGAGGGCCAGGACCTCGTCGATGCGGCGCCGGCGCTCGGCCTTGCCGATGCCGTACATCATCGTGTGGAATTCCAGGTTCTCGCGCCCGGTCAGGCGGCCGTCGAGGGCCGGCTCCTGGAAGACGATGCCGATGCTCTTGCGCACGGCGTCGCGGTCGCGGGCGACATCGAAGCCGGCCACGGTGGCGCTTCCCGCGGTCGGCCTGAGGAGGGTCGCGAGCATGTTGATCGTCGTCGTCTTGCCCGCGCCGTTGGGACCGAGCAGGCCGAAGAGCTCCCCCTCTGCAACGGCGAAGGAGATGCCGTCCACGGCCGTGAAGCCGTCGAACTTCTTGACCAGGTTTACCGCGCGGATGGCGTCCATGGATGCTCCGTCGAAACACCCATGATACCACTTTTGGGGGACGATGCGAGGGGGGCGCCCGGACGCCAAGGATATCCTCCCGGCCCCCTGGCGCCGGATTCGTTGACAAGCGGCACGGGCCGACCTATTATTCAAATTGAAGAGAAGGGCAGGAAGGGTGGTCGAAACCGCCGTGGACTTCAGGGGCGGGGGGCATAGGCCATGATGACAAGAATCTCCAAGGGCGTTGTCGCGGCGAGTGCCGCCATGGGTCTGCTCGCCTTTTCGGCCGCGGCGCGTCAGGCCGGAACGCAGGAGCGTCACCTCCGCCATGACGCCGCCGCCATCATCAAGCTGGTGCCGGTCCGCGTCCTCGGCCCTGACGGGCGCCCAATGACGGGGCTCCGGAAGGAGGACTTCTCGCTCTACGAGGACGGCCAACGGAAAACGATCACCGAGTTCGAGGTCCACGCTTTGACCGAAGCGGGAATGACGGTCGTGCCTCTGCCCCCTGGCGCCGCCGAAGCCGCCATCCGGGGAGGCGACGCGATCGTCCGGAAGATCTTCATCTTCCTCGACCAGCAGGCCAGCGACCGAGCGGGAAAGGAAAAGGCCAGGGACGCCGCGCTCCGTTTCCTGGACGCCCAGGTCCGGCCGGGAGACCAGGTGGCGGTCATCGGGTTCTATGCCATGTCCGGGTTCTTCATTCGCGAGTACCTGACTTCGGACATGGACAGGATCCGCCGGGCGATCAACAAGTCGAGCGAGGCCCCGCCGAGCGCCGGAGAGCTGGTCGGTCCGTCCGACGATAGCGTGATCGAAAGGAAGGGGGGCGGGGCGGAGTCCGCCGATATCGATGATCGCGGCAGGCGGCGCCTCGACCTCTCGGCCGGCGGGGGGACCGACGTCTGGCGCGGTGGGGCCGTCGGGGCGGGGGACGATTCGCCCGGAGCGGGGATGAGTGCGGTGGCCGCGCCCGGGACCGCGGCCTTCCAAAGGGTGGATTTCGTGCCCCGGATGGAGGACCTGGTCGAGATCTTTAAGACCATCCCCGGCAACAAGAGCCTCATCTTGTTCACGGCTCGGAACATGGGGCCCCATTCGGAACGGCTCGGCAAGCTGTTCGGGGCCGCCGGCACGGCTATCCATGCCGTTAATACCCAGGATTGGGACATGGGACCTTTCGGCACGAAATTCAAGAAGATCTGGTGGGACCATTCACTGCAGGACCTGTCGACCGCCTCCGGCGGGAAATATTTCGCCGACATCAACGAGGCCGAGACGATCGCCCGGGAGCTGCATGCCCTGACCGGGAACTTTTATGTCCTCGGCTATTACGTCCCGGAGACCTGGGAAGGGAAATATCACAAGATCCGCGTCGAGGTCGCTCGGCCCGAAGCCCGCGTCCTGGCCCAGGACGGCTACGCCGACGCCAAGCCGTTCGCGCAAATGTCGGATTTCGAAAAGGATATTCAGCTCATCGACCTGGCCTGGGGAGACGAGCCGGTGACAGCGTTTCAAACCCTCGATATCGAGCCTTTGGTCGTCCTCGGGGAGGGCGGCGCCCGGGCCTGTCTGCTGACGCGGCTGGAGGTCAACTCCAAGTCGGGAGTGCCGCCCGGGCGCAACGAGGTCTTCGCCTTCCTCCGGGATGAGAAAGGTGTCACGAAGCTCTCGCGGCGCTGGGACATGGATTTTTTGAAATATGACGGTCAGAGCCTCTGGGCCTATGCCATCGTTCCGGTCTCGGCCGGGACCCATGATTATCGGGTCATCGTCCGGGACCTGGTCAACGGCGAAGCCTGTGTGGGACGGGCCAGCTTTGAGGTCGCTGTCCCGGAGGAGGCAGGCATCCGGATATCGTCACCGCTGCTTTTCGAGGAGGGCCCGGGTGCTCCCTACCTGAGGTTGTCCGGAGTGACCCCAGCCGCCGGGAAGAGGAAGGCCGCCTCGGAGCCGTCCTTCATCGATCTTTATCGCTTGATCCCGAAGGACCGACGGCTTATTGCCGGCGAAACATCGCCGGGCGCCCGGACCCTCACGGTCGTCATCCCCTTCCTCATGGAGCCGGCCCCGCCCGACGAGCCGCCCATCCTGTCTGTCGAGGCCAAGCTCGTCTCGGGACCTGACGGCGGGGAGACCGTTGCGGGATTGAAGATCCGCGAGCACCGGAGATTCGAGGGCCAGCCCGACATCCTGGTCGCGGAGATCGTTCTCCCCGCCAACGCGTCAGGCTCTTATGACCTGGAGATCTCCATCGAGGATATCGAAAGGAGCCGCCGTGCGGTCGTCCGAAAAAGCCTGCTTCTGCGCTAGCCGGGCGGAAGGCCGTTGGGATCGAGAGGACGCATCGTCAGTGATCAGGAGATCGAGATGAAGAAAGCCCTCAGGATCATCGTATTCGTCATCGTTTGCGAGCTCGCCGGGTTCATCGGTTCGCTCTTCACGACGCCGTCCATCGCGGGCTGGTACGCCGGGCTGATAAAGCCGGTGTTTAATCCCCCGAACTGGCTCTTTGCCCCGGTCTGGACGACCCTGTACGCCATGATGGGTATCGCCGCCTGGCTCGTCTATGACAAAGGGGTCCGAAGGACCGATGTCAAGAGAGCGCTGTTCGTCTTCGTCGCCCAGCTCGTCCTGAACG
>JBAVUQ010000239.1:0-4257 GCA_049696855.1 Candidatus Aminicenantales bacterium | reverse complement strand
TGGCGAAGACATTGGCGTCGTAGGTATAGACGGGGATGATGGCGGCTTCCGCCGCCGTCCGTTCCCGGGCGGTCGCTTCGGCGTCCTCGATGGTGAGATCGAACGGGGCGACGACGTCGGCCGGGGCGACTTCGCCCTGGTCGAGGCTGGTCAGGTTCTCGGAGGGAAGGTTCGTCAGCAAAAGGGCGACGAAGGCCGTCGACAGGAGAAGGAGCGGCCAGGGATCCTTGAGGAGCCGCCGGAGGAGGGTCTTTGGCGGCTCCTCCGCGGGGGGCTCGACGGCGGTGTGCCCGGGCTGGATCTCGGCCGCTTTGAACAGCTTGATCTTGTCGAAAAAGGAGGCCGGCATGGGCTCAGTCCTCCCTGGCTTCGGCCTTCTGGTAGGCCTTGATGATCTTCTGGACGAGGGGGTGGCGCACAACGTCCCGGTCGTTGAAGCGGACGAAGGCGATCTCCTGGAGCGGGGCCAGGATCTTCATGGCGTGGATGACGCCGGACTTGCGGGGCTGGGGCAGGTCGATCTGGGTGATGTCGGCCGTGATGACCAGCTTCGAGTCGAAGCCGGCCCGGGTCAGGATCATCTTCATCTGCTCGCGGGTCGTGTTCTGGGCCTCGTCGAGGATGATGAAGGCCGAATTGAGCGTCCGGCCGCGCATGAAGGCCAGGGGGGCGATCTCGATGACCCCGCGCTCGATGAGGCGGTTGGCCTGGTCGTACTGGGACAGGTCGAACAGGGCGTCGTAGAGAGGGCGGAGATAGGGGTTGATCTTCTGGATGAGGTCCCCGGGGAGGAAGCCGAGCTTTTCCCCGGCCTCGACCGCGGGCCGGGTGAGGATGATGCGGTTGACGGCCTTGTTCTGGAGGAACGAGAGGGCCATGGCCATGGCCAGGTAGGTTTTGCCGGTGCCGGCCGGACCGATGCCGAAGACGAGGTCATGCGTCTTGATCGCCTGGAGATAGGCCTGCTGGTTCAAGCTCTTGGGATTGACGGACTTGCGGGCGAGGCTCAGGGGCTCGGACGGGGCGAAGTCGTCCAGGCAGGTGGGCGGGCCCTCTTCGAGCATGTCTAGGGCGATGAACAGGTCCTCTTCGCTGAGCCGGTGCCCCTTTTCGCGGAGCTCGTGGAGCCTCTCGAAGTAGTACTTGGCAAAGGCGATCCTCTGGGCCTCGCCGTCGATCAGGAGCTGGTCGCCCCGCAGGGCCAGGGTGACGCCGAGGCGCGAGGCGAGCTTTCTGAGGTTCTTGTCCAGAACGCCGGACATGGCGGATTCGTTCGCCAGGGGCTGGGTTATCTTTTCCATGCCTAGGGGAGGGGGGACCAGGGGCCGGTTTCGGTCATTATCGAGTCATTATACCCACGGAGGGCCGGCCCTTGTCAAGCCGCCCCCTGGCGGAGGCCTTGAAAAAAGGGCCCTTCTGGTATATAAAATCAGGCATGGACAAAGAATTTACGACCGTGACGATACCGACCTCGCTTCACAAGAAGATCGAGGAGTTCATCAAGGGGACTGAATACCGTTCCGTCTCGAGCTACGCGGCCAAGGTCCTCAGGGATAGCCTGTCCAAGACGGAGCCCGCGACGGAGGTCTTCAGCAAGGACGAAGAGGAGAAGGTCAAGGAGCGCCTGAAAGCGCTGGGCTACATCGACTGATCCGTCCGGCCGTCCGATCTCCCCGTCTTTCCGGTCCCGGTCAAAGGAGAAAGCCATGATCCAACCCCACGGCGGCAAGCTCGTCGACAGGGCCCTCAAGGGCAAGAAAAAGGACGAGGCCCTGGCCCGGGCCGGGCGGCTGGCCCGCCTGGTCCTCGACTCCGAGCTCGTTTCGGACGTGGAGAATATCGCCGCCGGGGTTTACAGCCCCCTCGAGGGCTTCCTCGGCGAGGCGGATTTCCGGAGCGTTCTCGAGACGAGCCGGCTCCGTTCGGACGTCGCCTGGACCGTTCCCATCGTCCTCGACGTCGACCGGAAGACGGCCGACAAGCTGAAGACGGGCGAGGAGGTCCTTCTCGCCGCCGAGGACGGCCGGCCCGTGGCCATCCTCCATCTCGAAGAAAAATACTGCCACGACAAGGGCGAGACGGCCGAGAAGATCTTCGGGACGCGCGACCCGGCCCACCCGGGGGTGGCCAAGGTTCTGGGCATGAAAGACGTCCTCCTGGGGGGGGCGATCGACCTTCTCCAGGTGACGCCGACCCCGTTCGACCGCTGGAAGCTCACGCCCAAAGAGACGCGCGTCCTGTTCGAGGCCAAGGGCTGGCGGACGGTCGTCGGCTTCCAGACCCGCAACACCCCGCACATCGGGCACGAATACGTCCAGAAGGCTGCCCTGACTTTCACCGACGGCCTGTTCATCAATCCGGTCATCGGGCGGAAGAAGAAGGGGGATTTCAAGGACGAGGTCATCCTGGCGTCCTACGAGGAGGCCATCCGCGGCTACTACATCAAGGAGCGGACGGTCATGGCCATCCTCCAGATGGAGATGCGCTACGCCGGCCCCCGCGAGGCCATCCACCACGCCATCCTGCGCAAGAACTTCGGCTGCACGCACATCATCATCGGCCGGGACCACGCCGGCGTCGGGTCCTATTACCCGCCGTTCGCCGCGCAGGACGTCTTCGCCGACTTTACCGATCTCGGCATCGTGCCGATGTTCTTCCGGTCGTTCTCCTACTGCCGGACCTGCGGCTCGGTCGTCAACGAGAAGATCTGTCCCCATCCGCCGGCCGACCACATCCAGTTCAGCGGCACGAAGATCCGCGACCTCCTGGTCAAAGGCGAGTGCCCGCCGCCCGAGCTGATGCGGCCGGAGGTGGCCCGGGTCATCATGGCCTTCAAGGACCCGTTCAATGAATGACCGGAAGGTCCTGGTCGTCGGGCTCGACTGCGCCCCGCCCGAGATCGTCTTCGACCGGCGCGACGAGCTCCCGGTGCTCAAGGGACTCATCGAGAAGGGGGTCTGGGGGAAGCTCCGGAGCTCGGACCCGCCCATCACGATCCCGGCCTGGATGGTCATGACGACCGGGGCCGACCCGGGGCGGCTGGGCCTGTACGGCTTCCGCCACCGCAAAGGCTATTCCTACGACCAGATGTGGATCGCCAATTCCAAGGCGGTGCACGAGAAGAAGCTCTGGGACTATATCGGCGAGGCCGGCGGGGCGAGCACGCTCGTCAGCGTGCCGCCGAGCTACCCGCCGTACCCCGTGGCCGGGAACCTCATCTCCTGCTTCATCACGCCGCCGGGGCCGGGGAAAGAGACGACCTATCCGGCCGGGCTCAAGGCCGAGATCGAGGAGCGCTTCGGGCCGTACATCTTCGACGTCGTCTTCCGGACGGAGGACAGGGACCAGATCCTGCGCGAGATCTACGCCATGACCGAGAAGCGCTTCGAGGTCATGGACTGGCTCGTCGCGGCCAAGCCCTGGAACCTGTTCATGTTCGTCGAGATCGGCGTCGACCGGGTCCACCACGCGTTCTGGAAGTACATGGACCACGACCATCACCTCTACGAGCCGGGGAACCGCTTCGAGAACGCCATCATCGACTACTACAAATATCTCGACGCCAAGATCGGCCGGCTCATCGACAAGGCCGGCGCCGACACGGCCGTCCTGGTCGTTTCGGACCACGGGGCGAAGCGGATGAAGGGCGCCTTCTGCGTCAACGAGTGGCTCATCGACAAGGGCTGGCTGGCCGTCAAGGAACGGCCGGCCAAGCCGACGAGCCTCGACGACCTGGCCATCGACTGGGACAAGACCCGGGCCTGGGCCTGGGGCGGCTACTACGCCCGCGTGTTCCTCAACGTCGAGGGACGCGAGCCGCGGGGCGTCATCCCGGCGGAAGATTATGAGAAGGCGCGGGACGAGCTTCTGGCGGAGATCAAGGGCGTCCGAGGACCGGCGGGGGAGAGCTGGGCCACGAACGTCATCAAGCCGCAGGAGTATTACGAGGAGCTCGAGGGGGAATACCCGGACCTGATGGTCTACTTCGACGACCTCTACTGGCGGTCGGCGGGCACGCTCGGCCACGGGACGATGTACCTTCCCGAGAACGACACTGGCCCCGACGACGCCGTTCACGCCCAGCACGGGATCTATATCCTCCATGACCCCAAGAGCGGACGGAAGGGGAAGCGCGACGGCGACATCCTCGATATCGCCCCGACCGTGCTCGATCTCATGGGCCTGGCCGTGCCCGAACGCATGAAGGGCCGGGTTCTGCGAGTGATTTGAATGAAAGGACATCGCGCATGTGCGAAG
>JBAVUQ010000238.1:0-8863 GCA_049696855.1 Candidatus Aminicenantales bacterium | reverse complement strand
TGGGATGGCACTCGGCGATCTTCTTGAAGAACATGCCGTCGCGGGCCATGGCGAAATAGACGCGGGGCGAGGTGAGCATGTTCTGGTTGGCCGCGCCGAGGATGGAGAAGAGGATGAGGAAGGTGATCAGCGAGGCCAGGAAGGGGCCGCTGATGATCTGCATGACGTCGAGGGCCACCCGGCCTTCGGAGGCCGCGATCTTGCCGACGGGCATGATATAGAGGTAGGCCAGGTTGGCCAGCAGGTAGAGGACGATGACGGAGATCGTGCCGATGAGGATGCCCAGAGGCAGGTTCTTCTTGGGATTCTTGACCTCGCCGGCGCTGTAGGTTGCCGCCTCCCAGCCTTTATAGGCCCAAAGCGAGGCGACGAGGCCGACGCCGAACGCTCCGAGCAGGGGCAGGTTGAGGGGGCCCGAGCCGGGTTCGACGAAGTTCCGGACAGCGCCGTGACCCTTGGTGAAGATGAAGACACCGCCCACGATGATGGCGATGGCCGCTGTCTTGAGGTAGGTCGTCCAATTCTGGAGCCGCGAGCCCCAGCGGAGGCCGACGTAGTTGACGATCCCCAGGAAGGCCACGAAGGCGCCGGCGATAAGCTTTTTCACCAGGGGCGTCATCTCGACGAAGCGCGGCAGGATGTTGTGGGAGAAGGCCACGGCGAGTGTCGCGATGGAGCCCGAGTCGATGACCAGGAACAGGGTCCAGCCGAAGAGGAACGAAAGCATCGGGCCGTAGGCTTCCCGGAGGAAGACGTAGATGCCGCCGGCCTCGGGCATGGCCGCGCCGAGCTCGGCGAAGGCCACGGCGCCGAAGAAGCTGAACAGGCCGCCGACGACCCAAACGGCCAGCATGAGGAGCGGGGCGGGCACCGCCGTGGCGATCTCGGACGGCGACAGGAAGATGCCTGAGCCGATGACGCCGCCGATGACGATCATGACGACGTCCCAGAGGCTGAGGATCCTCGGCAGGGCGATCTTGGTCTTGTCGACGGGAATACAGACCGGGGCGATTTCTGGCATGCGGTTCATCTCCTTCCGACGGGAGCGCTCATTTGGGGGGGATTCTAGCAGGAGCCGGCAAAAAGGGCAATCCAGATTTCGGCGGCGCGCCGGTCCATCATCGAGGTCCGAGGCATGCCCAAAACTGGAGTCCTATCGGCCTCAGGCGATAGGTACAGTCGAAGCCGTCCCGGCCGAATCTTGACAATACGACAAGTGTCATGCAATATATATATACGACACTTGTCGTACTACCTCCCCGGGAAAGGAGCCTGTGAAATGGCCAGACCCTCCAGGATCTTCGCCCGCGCGTTGACGTTTCCTATGATTGTCGCCGCCTTCGTGATTATGGCCCAGGCCCAGGTCTGGAAAGGAAGGTTCGTCAAAGAAGGCGAGGTCACTGTCGCATACAATCCCAAAGATCCGATCTACAAAGAACCAGCCCTAAGCCTCAGGGCAGATTGGACCATCGGCGGGGCTGCCGAACAAGGTGAACAGGCTCTCGCCAGGCCTTATAGCATCGCGGTCGATAAAGACGGATTTCTCTACGTGTTGGATATCCAGGATGCCTCGGTCAAGGTTTATGACGGGAGCGGCAGGTTCGTCCGGAGGATCGGCCGGCGCGGACAAGGCCCGGGAGAGATCGGAGCTGCGTTTTCGATCCTGATACCTGAGAATTCGACGATTTTGGTCTTCAACGATGTCGGGGCCAGGCGCCTGGCCTTCTTTTCGCTTGACGGTCAGTTTCAAAAGAACCTTCCCATGAGAGGGCTGCCCGCTAATCCGGTGATGGATTCGCGCTTCAATATCTACCTCGATTCGACCGACATTCGAAATCGCAGGGAATCCCTGAGGAAGATGAATCCCGAGATGTCGGCCGTCCTGACAGAGATCTTCGATCGGCCCGCCGATGAAAGCCATGATCCCTTCAAGGCGAGAGCGAGATATGTCGTGGACGCCAAAGATGAACTCGTCCTTGGTCGCGCTGAATCCTATGAGATCGATTATTATGACGACATCGGTGTTCTCCGCCGGAGGATCTTGCGCGACTATGACCCCCTGAAGGTCACTCAAGCCGACATCGACGAGTTCCTCAAACGGGGGGCGCCGCCGGGGCTCAACCCCACTTATGATTTTGCTTCTCGCCATGCCTGCTATCGAAGCTTTTTTGTGGACGACCTGGGACATCTCTTCGTCCAGACTTGGGAAAGGACTGTTGACAACCGTCAGGATATTCACGATATATTCGATGCCCAAGGGAGATTCGTCGGCAGAGTCGCCATGCCCAGGCATGAAGACCTTATCAATCCCACCCTGCGAATTCTCAGGCGCCAAAAATTCTATGCCATCGAACCTGACGACGACGGTTTCGATGTCGTCCGGAGATATTCGGTGACCTGGTCCATTCCCGGAGAAAAACCGGATAAACAGTGAGAACATGAAATCTCGACGCAAGCTGTCCGACGCGAACTTGGAGATCATGAACGTCGTGTGGAAAAAAGGGAGGGAAGTATCGATCAATGAGGTCTTCGAGGCTGTCAACGCCGAGCGTCAGGAGAAGGTCACGCGGTCGACGGTCCAGGTCCAGATGCGGCGGCTCGAGGCGTATGGCTGGCTGACCCATCGGAAACACAATCGGGAATTCGTCTATTCGGCACTGCGCGAAGAGGCCGAGGCCAAGAGGGGGATGCTCCGTCATCTTCGCGATAGAGTTTTTGGCGGATCCACGGCCGACCTCGTCAAGTGCCTTTTCGAGGCGGAAACATTGACACCTGCCGAGCTCCGTAGACTCCGCGAATTGCTAGAACGGAGGCCGAAGGAATGATCACGGAGCTCCTGGCCGTCTTTGCGAGCGCTCAAAGCGCGGAGTTCATTCTCAACTTGGCGGCCCAATCATTCGCTCTACTTTTAGGCGGGTGGATGATCTCGACGCTCATGAAGAGGGCCTCGGCTCCCTGGCGAAGCGGGGCCCTCCTGGTTCTCTTTCTGTTGCTTGCCCTTTGGCCCTTGAAGATGGGTTTGATCCCATTTGTAGAGGAGAGGACCTACGGGATCTTGGTGGGGGCTCCGGCTCCGAATCTCGCGGATCCTGCCCAAGACAGCGAGGACGGGCTGCTTGTGAAGACGGGAGGGGCGGCCCCGCCGTCCGCCGATCCGATGATCTCCCCGGGTGCGACCTCGATCAGCGGACGGACGGGCCTCTGGCTGTGGCAAACCACTCCGCCGCTCATCCTATGGGTAAACGGTTTTGGGGCTTTCTGGGCTTTGGGAACACTCTTGTTCTTGGCTCGCGCACTCTACGGCCTTGCCTATCTCTCCCGCCTCCGACCCGGACTCAAAGAAGTGACCGACCCTCAGGTTCGAGAGGTCTTGACGGACGTCCGGGCCGGCGGTCTGGTCTCCGCTGATGTCGAGCTTTATATTTCGCCCGAAGTCGGCAGTCCGATCGCCTATGGATTGCTCCGGCCTCGAGTGGTTCTGCCAAGGAGTCTCGCCGCCGACATGGGTCCGCAAGAATTGAGGAGCCTTCTGGTCCACGAAATCTCCCATCTCCGACACCATGATCAGGCGGCTGGGCTAGTCCAGCGCTTCCTCACGGCTCTCTATTGGTGGAATCCGCTGATTCATGTTCTGAGCGCGCGCTATTCGATGGCTCGCGAGGAGGTTTGCGATAACCACGGCATCCTTGATAACGGCGCCAAGGCGTACGCGCGAAATCTGATCGATTTGGCCCAAAGAGTGGATTTGACGCATCGCTTCCCCGCAGCGACCGGCTTCTCCTCGCCACGGATCCCCCTGGAGCTGCGAATCGGGACTATTATCTCGCCCAAACGGAAACTGAAAACGCACCTGACCCAACCAGCTCTTCTCAGTCTGGCGGCGGTTTCCCTGGGTGTGGCCTTCCTCGTGGGCCGCGAGGGCCTGGCCTTGAACATGGCCGGGCCGATGACCGCCGATTCAGGGCACGCCCTGAGCGTCCCCTTGCCGACGACCGGAAGGCCCATGGCCCTTTCCGTCGCCCATGGCCGGATCTACATCCTGGACGTCGGCGATCCTCAGAGTGAGGACGAGCCCGCTCGGCGCACGGAGATCAAAATCTTTTCAGCGTCGGATTTCTCACTTCAAGGCTCTTTTGGAAAACGGGGTTCCGGCCCCGGCGAGTTCCTGACGGGTCCGGGAATTCCGCAAGCCCAGGGAGATTCTGTCTGGAGTGCCGACATCGGGAAGATCGTCACGTTTACGCCGCGAGGAGAGTTCCGCGGGACGATCCCGTTTCCCCGGGGTTTCAGGCTTGGAGGGTTTCCCCTTCTGCCCATAGGGGATCATTTCGTGACTCTACGACCGGATTATGAAAACCGGCAGCCGGACGGGAGTGTTGAATGGAACGGACAAGTCTATGACAAGGACCTTCGCGATATCCGGTCCTTCCATTCTCCGATACCCTCATCCGTCCTGTACCCCCCGGCTCCTCCCCCACCGCCTCGACCGGGGCAAGAAGCCCGGGAACCCGAACACGAATCGCCCGCGAAAAGTGCTTATCAGGCCATTCCGGATTGCATCGACATCGCCGTCGACGGCGACCGCATCTTCCTGGCCGATACGCGAAACGGATTCGAGATTTTCGTATTTGATGAGACCGGCAAGCCGGTGAATGTGATTAGAAAAGCCCATGCCCCGATCCGCGTGCCCGACGACTTTCAAGAAACTTTCATGAGCTTCATTCGGTCACGATCAGCGTGGCTTCTGGATGTGGCCGACTTCAGGTTCCGGAAGGAGTATCCGGCTTTTATGAGCTTCAAAGTGGCCGACGGGAAGATCTACGTCGCCACATACGCCAGGAAGGACGGCATGAACGAGCTCATCGTCATGAATTTGGCAGGCGATATTCTCAGCCGCTCTTACTCATTTCCACTCTCGCCTGACTTCGACCGGGATTACCACAATTTCAATGTCTCGAAGATCCGGTATGACATCAGCGGCGGGAAGCTTTACGTCCTTGCGGCCAACGAAGGGACCGGCCGATATGAGATTCACGTCCGGAAGCTGGAATAGCTACAGAGACGGCCCGCCGGTGGTGGGATGGCCGGATAGATTCGAGCTCGGGACCGAAGCTCGTCGGCCTGCGTTTCGGGATGACGGGCGGAGATGATCAGTGAGGAAGATGCGTGGGGAGCATGCCGCTATAATGGAAAGGGTTGTTGGAGGCCCGTGAATGGAACGGGCGCCTGAGGGACTTTTCGATTTTATTGCCCCGCGCTTGCGCAATAAAACGGTCCTATCCCGTTTCCTGAGGTGGTTTCCGCGCGGAAAAGAGCGCCTGGCACCCTTCGCCGTTCTCTCGTTAGCCCTTCATGCCATGGTCTTCGGGCTCCTGGCTGTCAGTCACGTGACCCCATGGGAAGCACAGAACATCGTTCCCGGACAAGCCCGGGGTAAGGCCATCCGGCAGGCCCTGGAGTCCCTGCGTCTCGACGCCCGGGAGAGCGCAGTCCTCGGCGAGGCCCTGGTCGGGCTTGACGAGGACACGTACAACGATATCATCGAGAGGGCCCCCGATCTCGATCCGCGCCTCGGGGAGAGGGAGCAGACGGAGATCTTCCGGTCTCTCATGCGGGAATCACTGGCTCACCGCGGAAAAAAGCAGGGCAACCTGTCGGCCTTGGATTTCCCCGCATGGGGCCTTCTGCCGGGCTCGGATGCCTCCGGGCCGATCAGACTGCCGGAAGGGGACGCCATCTTTCCGCTCAGCACGGATCTCGACGGCCGTCCCAAATATTATAGACTTCCGGCAAAGGCCGCGAAACAGATCGAATCCTTGCGATCGCTCGGGGACCAGGAAAGAGGATCCCCGGAGACTCGCGGCAGTAAGGTCGAGGTCCGGACGGAACGCGGCTTCGACCTGGTCCCGAACGAATACTACTATCGCGTATGCCCTTACGAGCAGATGGTCGCTCTCGGAGGGAGCGTCTTTTATGCTGTTTCGGGATTTCCCCGGCTTGAGGCCGGCGACGGTCCGAACGCTCCCGGTGAGGCCTCGGGGCCTGAGCACGATGCTCCGGCACCCCGCTCCGCCATTCCCGCAGCCGAGAACGTGACCTTCATTTTCATTCCTGTGTCCGTGCCCCGGGAAAACCCTGTTTCCGAAGTTGCCTCCCCCGCTCTGCCGGAGCTTTCGGAAGAGAATATCCCGAAGATCCTTGACCGCCTCATGGAGCTCAGCGACGAAGATCAGGTGCGGGCTTTCAGGGACAGGTATCTCGCCGGATACGACCCCGATGACCCGCTCCTGGCCCGGCTCACCCAGCGCTTCCTTTATGAGAATCTGGGCGGCGTCTTCAACCTGGGGGACAGGCTTGCGACAGCCTTCGATTTCGCCGAGGAGCTCTTCTTCAACAAGCTGTTCCAGAACGAGCTCATCGACTATGGCCTGAAGAACCGGAGAAGCCGGACGGGAACGGAGATTCTTCTGTGCCTGGCCGCGCTCTATGATTTCGAGAGGCGCGGTCTCGCGTACCTCGCAGATTCCCTCGATGAGATCGAGGCCGTATTGGACAACAGGCCGGGAAGGGCTGACCTCTTCAACAAGCAAACAAAGGCTTTCGTTCTGGGGGAGGTCTACCGGGATCTGATATTCGGGATCAGGCGGCGCAACCTGGAGGACCTCGACGCGGTGCTTCAGGAATACCGGGAAGAACAGACCAAGATCTACCGGCTTCTTATCGATATCGGCGGCGAGGCCGCGAATCGCGCCCGGTACGCCTTGGGCGGCATGTATTGGGACGAGGGCCGCGAGGGCCTGGCCCTCAAGGAATGGAAGGCGATCGACCTCGCCTACACGACGCCCATCCTGTCCCAGCTCCGCTGGATCATGTCCCTGACCTACGGCGAGGAGTTGGTCTGGTCGAGGATCAATTCCGTCTTCCAGGAAGAATCCAAGAAAAACACGACTGCTGCGCTGAACCGCCTCACGAAATTCCACCTGTGGGAAAAGCGTTCGGCCAAGCTCCGTGCGCAAGCCGTCGACTGAGCCGGCTCACCTCATCCTGCCCTCCGCAAGACCGGAGGGTTAACGAAGCCTGTCCATCATCCGGTATTGGACGGCCTCGGAGACGTGGGGCGTCGTGATCTCGCCGCCCCCCTCGAGATCGGCGATCGTCCGGGCGACCTTGAGGACGCGATCATAGGCCCTGGCGCTGAAGCCGAGCTTGGTCACGGCCATCTCCAGGAGCTTTTCGGCCTCGGCCGGAAGCGCGCAGAACTGCTTGACCTCTTTCGGGCCCATCTGGGCATTGGCGAAGATGCGGCGTCCGGCGAAGCGCTCGGTCTGCAGCTCCCTCGCCCGGGTGACGCGGGCCCTGATGGCCGCCGAGCTTTCGGCCGGCGTCCGCGAGACGATGTCGCGGAACTTGACCTCGGGAACCTCGAGCTGGATATCGATGCGGTCGAGGAGCGGCCCGGAGATCTTCGAGTAGTAGCGGGCCTTCTCGCCCTCCGTGCAGTCAACGTCTTTGCCAAGGAGGCCGCGGCGGACGTCGGCGCAGGGATTCATGGCCGCGACCAGCATGAAGGCCGCCGGGAAGACGACCGAGTAGCCCGACCGGGCGACCGTGACCCGGCCGTCCTCGACCGGCTGGCGCAGGTCCTCGAGGACCTTGCGCCTGAATTCGGGCAGCTCGTCGAGGAAGAGGAGGCCGTGGTGGGCCAGGCTGACCTCGCCCGGCTTGGGCACGATCCCGCCGCCGATGAGGCCGGCGTCGGTGACCGTATGGTGAGGGGCCCGGAAGGGCCGCGTCCCGATCGCGCCGGCCCCGGCGACGAGGCCGGCCGCGCTGTAGACGCGCGTCACCTCGAGCATCTCGTCGTAGGACATGTCGGGCAGGATGGTCGGCAGGCGCCGGGCGAGCATCGTTTTCCCCGCCCCCGGAGGGCCAACGAGAAGGACGTTATGGGAGCCGGCCGCGGCCACCTCGAGGGCCCGCTTGACGTGCTGCTGGCCCTTGACGTCCTCGAAATCGACCGGATAGGCGGCCGGAGCGACGAGCTCACGCTCGTCGAAGCGGCAGGGCGCGACCTCACCCGGCTCGCGCAGCAGACGGACGACGCGGACGATGTCGTCAAGGGCGTAGACGTCGAGCTCGCGGACGAGGGCCGCCTCGCGGGCGTTCGCCCCGGGCACGACGAGGCCGCGGAAGCCGGCCCGCCGGGCCATCAGGGCGATGGGCAGGGCGCCGCGCACCGGCTTGAGCCGGCCGTCGAGGGCCAGCTCGCCGACGAAGAGATAGTCGCGAAGCCGGGCCGCCGGCACGACCTCGAGGTACGCGAGGAAGCCCAAGGCGATCGGCAGGTCGAAGGCGGAGCCTTCTTTGCGCCTGTCCGCGGGCGCCAGGTTGATGGTGATGCGCTTGGATTCGAGGTCGTAGCCGCAGTTCTTGAGCGCCGCCCGGACCCGCTCCTTGCTCTCCCTGACGGCGGCGTCCGGCAGGCCCACCGTGACGAAGGTCGGGAAGCCGGGGCAGATGTCGACCTCGACCTCGACGGGGTAGGCCTCGATCCCGTGGAGCGCGGCGCTCGTGATCTTGTACAGCATGGGGCCCGATAGAGGAGACGACCGGGCGGGCGGATCCCTCTCAGGAAGGAGCGATTATTTGCCGACGTATTCCTTGGACAGCTTATCGAGCTCGTTCTCGATCTCCCGGTGCGACTTGACCAGGACCCGGGTCGTGGAGCCGGCCGGCGCTTGGACCGGCTCGGGGGGCGGCGCCGGCGCCTCTCCGGGAGGCGGCGGCGGAAAGGGCGTGGTCTCAGGCTCCGGGCGGGGCTTGGCGCCGAACAGCCTGTCCCGGACGACGGGCACGGTCAACT
>JBAVUQ010000237.1:0-6425 GCA_049696855.1 Candidatus Aminicenantales bacterium | reverse complement strand
GAACCGGTTTCTTCCTATCGCCAGCCTCCCTCTAATCAACTGTGCTTCATTTTGCCGCAAATAAACTATTCAGTCAACGGCATATCAGGCTAGAAGAGCGTACAGGGGTCGAGAAGTCTCTGACCAGTCCAGGAGATGGGATTCCCGGAGATCACGTCGCAGAGGCGAGTAGAGACGGGGAAAAAGGGGTTGCAGTGCTATAGCCGTTGGATTAATATTCGGTTGGGGCGAGAAGGGAAATGAAGAAAATTAAGGCGGTTTGTTTGGGTCTCCGACTTCTATTTTGCCTTGTGCTGTTTATAACCGTATGTGGTTCCTGTAAAAAGGATAAATCTGACTTGATGGCATCGAATATATCCGACACGGTTATCAACGGCGAGTCTCCCGCTCAACCGTCTCTGCGTCTAGAATTCGTCGAAGAGTTGTCTATTATTAACGAGGGCTGGTGGCAGGTTACCCTTGACGTCGATGAGATAGGAAACATCTACATTTGTGATGAGACAGAGGGGTCTATAAGAAAGTATGGCCCTGAGGGTAATCTGCTGTTAGAGAAGATTTTTAAGAAAGGTCAAGGCCCTGGAGATTTCAATTTTATGGACCTGCATTGCTCTTCAGACGGGCTGGTCTATGTGTTTGATCAGAGGGTGCGCCGATTATCGGTTCTAAATAGAGACCTTACGGTGCAATCTACTCGCTTAATAGATGGATCCTGCACCTTGCGCATGGATTCAAGTGGAAACCTTTTTTTATGGCGATTTGATGGAGAAGAAATCACGGCTACACTCACGAAGTACTTTCCATCGGGGAGGGTCGTCGGGAAGATGTTCGAGATAAAGATTGTCGACCCTCAATCCATTCCGGAAAAAAGTACGTTCGTGTGGCCACTCTATCTCCCACAGACAATATATAAGCTCGATTCCGATGACAATATATATTTTTGCACGACGGACAAGTACGAAATCACCGTCGTGTCGCCTGATGGCCGCCAGCTAAAGAAGATCGTCAAAAAGGGCCAGACGAGGAGATTTACTGTAAAGGACCGTGATATGTTGCCCTCTGCTCCAGCGCCGGCCAATGGGTTTCGAACGGAGTACCTAGCGCCCGAAAATGTTCCTCCGGTTGCGGACTTCTTTATACTTGAGGATCATTCGCTTCTTGTCCTTACGCATGAAAACGCTTACGACGACAGAATGATAGCCGGCGACCTTTTCAATTCCCGAGGGGATTATCTAAATCGCGTGCAGGTCCCAAGATATTATTTATGGAACTTTGTGACACATCCCCTCGGCAAAAAGATGGCCCTCTATAAGAATGGGAATTTCTATACCATCGAAGCGAACGAAGCCGAGGACCGATTCTTCGTAAAAAAATATAGAGTTCGCGAGGTAGCAGAGTGAAGAAACTGTCTGCTTGTCTTCTCACAATTGTCCTGCTCGTCTCCTGCAAGGCAAAACACCCTCAGGTCGACAAGATTGTCGAAGACGGAGTAGAGGTCGTCATCAATCATGTCGAGCCATATTCGCTCCCGGGAGTGCCTTCCACCCTCAAGCTTGAAGAGGACTTTTCCATAGATACGGAGAAAGACGATATCGTGAAGACGGGCTTGACTTCGATCGAATCATTCTGCTTGGACCGGGAAGGAAACATCTATTTCATGATGCGGCAGAGTCCCGAGAACTTCATCTATAAGTTCGATGGGTCGGGTAAGTTCCTGACGTCCTTCGGGCGCAAGGGTCAGGGTCCCGGTGAGTTCGATTGGGGCGGCGATATCCTGATCGATGAGCAGAACCGCGTCCTCGCCAAGGACGTGACCAAGAAGAATTTCTATATCTTCAACGGAGAAGGCATCCTGCTTCAAGAGATCAAGCTCATCAAGAATATCACGCTTGGGCAATACTTGGGCAGCAATAAGTACCTGACCTGGTGGCAGGAATCGGACCCGGTGAAACCGGTGTTAAGGAATCATTATTGCATCTCCGATAGCACGCTGACCGATAATCGGGAATTCTACACCTATGAATTTGACGACGCGCTGAGAGCTCCCCGCTGGAGACCGATCGGCGGGGCCCTCATCGTCGGCGCTTCGGACGACCACGTTTTCATTGGAAATGCCGCGGGAGGCTACGAGATCTTCGTCTTCGATTTCTCCGGGAAACTCGTGAGAAAGATCCGCAAGGAATATCGTCCCGTCCCTGTTCCCGAGCAATACAAAGAGCTCCTCAAGAAGGTCATGGGCCGCGTGACACGCGGGCAGGAGATGCTGAACAAGCTCGACTGGGCAACGTATCTGCCACCCTTCCGCTTTCTCTTCACGGACGATCAGGGCCGGTTGTACGTCATGAGCAACGAGTGGGAAGGGGAGCGCGAGTATTGGTACGATATCTTCACAAACGACGGCACCTTCATCGGAAGGTTCCAGCTCGATAACATCCAGATTCAGTACGTCGAGGGCAAGCGGTACAGGGCCACGCCCACTGAGGTCATCGTGAGGGGCGACCGCCTCTACTGCCTAAGGGAAAAGGACAGCGGCTTCATAGAACTAACGATTTATAAGATGAAGTGGAATTAGGATCCGAGACGCCGGTCAGGGCGGTGATCGCGCCTCGTAGAAAGGAGGTTGAAATGACAACCGATGAGCGTCTTGAGAAGTTAGAACGAGAGCTGGCAAGGGCGAGAACACGATTCCGTTGGCTGGTCGTTGGGGCGGGGCTATGTGCTATGTCGCTCGCTGTCCTCTATGCCTTTGGGCAGTACCAGACGACGATCACACCGCGTGCTAATAAGGCAGGCACAGGCAATGAGATCCATGCTACCAACTTCGTCCTGGAAGACGCGAATGGCAAGCCGCGTGCCAGTCTGGGCATGGACGAGGACGGAGTGGAGCTTCGTCTGAGATACGGGAACGGTAATATAGGCGCTGCGCTGTGTTTGCATGATGACAAGGTGGTGATAAGTCTGTCCGATATTGACGGCAAACCGCGTGCCGTTCTGGGTGTGACTAAGAACATGCCGCTGCTGTGCTTATACGATGAGAAGGAAGAACCTCGAGCAACGCTTGCCGTGCTCGCGGACGGGCCGCATCTAGCGTTGCGCGATGAGAAAGGAAACCCGCTCCCTATCCGATGACGGTTAGGGCGGTGGTCGTGCCGCGACTGTTTTCTGTCGTCCTGGTCTGGATCTACAACGTCACGGGGAGAAGCATGTTCGCGGTGGCCGCCTTCCATTCGACATCGAACATCGGCGAAGTGGTTTGGCCGTTCTATCTCGGCGAGGGATACGATCCGTTCGTCACAGCCGTCCTCGTGACCGCCGCCGCCGTGGCGCTCGTCATCTTATGGGGCCCGAAAACCCTGGCCCGTTCCCGCTTCGGAAAGGCGCGCTATCTCTAGGCCAAGAAGAAATTAGAAGGAATTTCCTTTTCGCGCTCGCCAAGAAATCCCAGCGGGCAGAATCAGAAAGATCCCTAGCGCTGTCGCGGGGCGGCCGGCTTCATCGGATACTCCTTGGGCGGCTCGGCGCCGAGGAGGTAGCGGACGAAATAGTCCCAGCGCCGGCGGATCATGTAGGGCTCGCTCCCGAAGCCGTGGCCGCGGTTGGGGAAGAGGATGAGGTCGAAGTCCTTGTTGGCCTTGATCAGCTCGTCCACGACCAGGAGCGTCAGGTAGGGCGGGACGTTGCCGTCCGTGGTGCCGTGGGCCAGCAGGAGCCTGCCCTTGAGGTTCTTGGCGTGGTTCTGGTTGGCCTGGTCGTCGTAGTTCGACGTCCCGTCCGCGTTCTTGGCCAGCAGCCCCTGCCACTTCTCGCCCCAATCGTCCTCGTAGCCGCGGTTGTCGTGGTTCCCGGCCTGGGAGACGCCCACCTTGAAGAAGTCCGGGTAGCGGAACATGGCGTCGCAGGCCGCGTAGCCGCCGCCGGAGTGGCCGTAGATCCCCGCCCGGTCGATGTCGATCCACGGATACCGCCCGGCCAGCTCTTTCATCGCCGCGACCTGGTCCGGGAGCGTGTTGTCGCCCATGTTTCCGTAGTAGGCGTCATGGAAGCTCTTGGAGCGGTTGGGCGTGCCCATCCCGTCGATCTGGACGACGACGAAGCCCAGCTCGGCCAGGGCCTGGGTGTCGCCGCGGGCCGGCGAGAAGCTCCGGCTCCCGACGCTGCCCGACTGCGGGCCAGGGTAGATGTTGTTGACGATCGGGTACTTGCGGGCCGGGTCGAAGCGCGTCGGCCGGAAAAGGAGCCCGTAGACGTCGGTCGCGCCGTTCCTTCCCTTGGCTGAAAAAGCGAGCGGCGGCCGCCACCCCATGGCGAGGAGAGGGGCAATATCGGCCTGTTCGAACTTGGCCAGGAGCTTCCCGGCGGCATTGCGCACGACCGCCGCGGGGGGGACGTCGGGCTTGGAGAAGCTGTCGACGAAGTAGCGGCCGGAAGGCGAGAATGAGACCGTATGGTCCGCGTCCTCCGGCGTCAGGAGCGCCAGGCCGCGGCCGTCGAACCCGACCTTGTAGAGGTGGCGGAAGTAGGGGTCGCGGCCTTTCTCCCATCCGAGCCCCGTGAAATAGATGACCCGGGCTTTCTCGTCGAGGCGGGCGATGCCGTCGACCAAGCCCTCGCCGGAGGTGACCCGGTTCTTGAGAGCGCCCGTGGCCATGTCGTAGAGGTAAAGGTGGCCCCAATTGTCGCGCTCCGAGAACCACACGAGCTCGTTCGTCTTGGCCAGGAAGCGCCAGTTGCCGCCCGACTCGAAGTAGGTATAGGTCGGCGCCGTTTCCTCGAGGACGACGAGCACGTCGCCCGTCTCCGGATCGGCCTCGCAGACGATCTCGTACTTGTGGTCGCGGGAGGTCGAAACGAAGACGAGCCGGGCCGCGTCGGGGCTCCACTGCAGGTCCGCGACGGTGCCGCCGCGGTCCTTGATGTCGTCCGTGGTCGTGGAGCGGTGCTCGTCGTGCGGCATCTTCAGGCGGACGACCCGCGGGCCGTCGAGATGGATGACGACGCGCCAGATCGAGGGCACGACCTCGTCGCCCGGCAGCGGGTACTTCCAGGCCTGGAGCACGGGGTGACCGACGCGCGTCTCGACGAGATACATCTCGCCGACGCCGCGCTGGTCCTGCTGGAACGTCGCGATCTTCTTCGAGTCCGGCGACCAGGTCAGGACCGGCCGGTCGCTGCGCGTCCAGCCGGCGTTGTCGGTGGCGTAGCCGAAGTCCTTGACGCCGTCGGTCGTGAGCTGCGTCTCCTTCTTGGTCGCGACCTCGCGGACCCAGAGGTTGTCGTCGCGGATGAAGGCCGCCCAGCGCCCGTCCGGCGAGAGCGATTCGGGAGCGCCTCCGAAGCCGGGCCGGCCGCCCATAAAGCCCGGCGGCCCCGGGGCCGCGGGCGCGGCGCCCTCGACCTCACGGCAGGCCTTGGCCTTGAGATCGTATTCCCAGGATTTGCCCTCGGCCCGGAACCGGACGGCCCGGCCGCCCGCGGTGAACTCGAAGGCGCTGAACGGGAGGCGCGATCCCTCGAAGGTCTTTCCGGCCGCCTTGGAAAGGGCCGCGGCCAGGGCGGCATGGTCGAAGGCCGGCCTGCGCGTCCCCCGGGCCGGGTTGACCAGGATGAATTCGGACGCCCCGTCCGCCAGGGTGTTCCGGTACCAAAAGCGCTCGTCCGGGAGCCACGTCGGCCGGACATCGGCCTTAAGGACGAGACCGGCGAGGCCGCCGGCGAGGAACTTCTCGGCCCGGGCGTAGTCGTCCGCGGTCAGGGCTTGAGGCGCGGCCGCGCCGCTCGGGCTCTGGGCCGCGGCGAACGCGAGAAAGCCCGCGGCCAGCAGGGCGGCCCCGGCGATCAGGATCCGCTTGCGAAGATCGGTGGGGAATGCCGGCATGTCGACCTCCTCCGGGAAGATCCCTGAGCCTGTAATGTATCCCCCCTGGAGGGGTGAGTCAAACGTCCGGCGGTCGCCGCATGGTCTCGCCACAAGGGCCGGAGCGAAATCCTCTTTAGAGGACCCGGATCGATAGCCGGCCGAGCCAATCGACGATCTCTACCTGAAGCGATTCGGCACCGAGAACTGCCCTCAACGAAACTGGCGAGAGGAAGAGATTGATCAGTTAGTTCAGGCGGAGATGGGGAAACTCTTTCTCAATGACATGATCATCGAGAAGGTCAAGGAACGGCTGAAACATACCCACCTCAAAGAGGACGCCGCCGAGGCGAAAGAACTCCAGCGCCTGCAGGCGGAGTTCGCCCGAAAGACGAAGCACCTGAAACTGTGCTACCAAGACCGGCTGGATGAAAAGATCAGTCTGGGGCAATACCAAGAGGTCACGGCTGAGGTACAGGCCGACCTGGACCGAATCTCTGCCGACCTGGACCGCCTGGGTCGCCATAACGTCAAGTTCCGAGAGCAAGGCTCCTTGGTGATCGAACTGCTCCGA
>JBAVUQ010000236.1:0-8812 GCA_049696855.1 Candidatus Aminicenantales bacterium | reverse complement strand
CGTCGTGTTCCCGACGTCGAATGCCAAGAGCATTTCGTTCCCTCCCTCAGGAAATCCGTTCGAGCTTCAGGACTGCCGCCAAGGCGGCGGTCCCGGCCCCGGCCCCGGCCCGCGCGACGACGAGCCGGCCTTCCGCGTCAAGGCCGCGGTATTCCGCTTCGAAGGTCCCCTCGGCCGTCTCGATCCTCACGGCGGCGCCCTGGGGAAACGCCGGCCTCGATTCGAACGTCCTGACGACCTTCTCCTTGTCTCCCCGGGTGAGGACATTATACCAGCCGTCGAGGGCCCAGCAAAGAGCGGCCCAAAGGGTTTCGATCGTCACGGTGCGCCCGCCGGCGAGCCGGATGGACGTCGAAGCCGCCCGGATGTCCTCGGGAAAGTCGCCCGGCCCGTGGCCGACGTTGAGGCCGATGCCGACGACGGCAAAGTCCCCGCCGGTCCCCCCGCTGACCCCTTCGGCCAGGATGCCGCCGAGTTTCCTATCGGGGGACATGTACCTCGGGTACGTGTCCCCGGGCTCCGCACAAAGGATGTCGTTCGGCCACTTGAGCCCGCACGCGACGCCGCTCGTTTCGAAGACGGCATCGGAGGCGGCCAGCCCGGCGGCGAGGGGAATGAGATGGGGAAAAGGCAGGGCCCCGCCGCCCGGGCCGCGGAGGATGAACGAGGAGTAAAGCCCCAGTCCAGCGGGCGAATGCCAGACGCGACCTTTGGTACCCCGGCCCCGGGTTTGTTCCCCGGCCAGGACCGCCGTCCCGTGGGCCGCCCCTTGAAGGGCGAGAGCGCGGGCGGCGTCGTTCGTGGACGGAACGGTCTCGAGCCGATGAACGATGGCGCCGATGGGCATGGCTGCGGCTTCGAGACTCAAGCCCCGGCGAGGCCGGCCAGGTTCTGGCCGAGCTTTTCCCGGCGGGCCCGCAGCTCGTCGAGCCGGGCGCGCGTCTCGGCCACGACGGCGGCCGGCGCCTTGGCGACGAAGTCGGCGTTCCCGATCTTGCGCTCGATCTTCTCGGCTTCCGCCGCGATCTTGGCGAGCTCCCTCTGGAGCCGGTCCCGTTCCTGGCCGATGTCGGCCGGCTTCCCCGGAACGAGGCCGATCTCGAAGGGGCCGGCGACACCCTTGAGCAGGCCCTCGCCGTCGGGGAGCACGGCCGCGAATTCGAGTCCGGCCAGGCCGGCCAGCGCGCTCACGGACGCGGCCTGGGCCTCGAGGGCGGCCGTCTCATCGGAGCCGGCGGACTTGACGATGAGCCGGAGCTTGTCCTTGGGCGCGATCTTGTTTTCGGCCCGGATCGTCCGGATCTCGACGATGACCGCCTGGACGAGGGCCATGGCCTTTTCGGCGCCCTCGTCCTTCCAGCCCGGCTCAATGACCGGAAAGGGCGCGACGGCGATCGATCGGCCGGCCCCCGGCAGGTGCTGCCAGATCTCCTCGGTGATGAAGGGCATGAAGGGATGGAGGAGCTTCAGGATGCGGTCGAGGGCGTCGGCCAGGACGGCCTCGGTCGTCACCCGGCCCTCGCGCAGGCCGACCTTGGCGAACTCGATGTACCAGTCGCAGAACTCGTGCCAGATGAAATGATAGATGAGGTCGGCCGCCTCGTAGAATTTGTACTCGCGGAGGCTCGCGTCGAGCGCGGCCGTGACCGCGCTCAGCCGGCTGCGGATCCAGCGGTCGGCCAGGGTGAGCTCAGGCTCCCGGACCTCGGGATGGTCGGACTTGAGGTTCATCAGGACGAACCGGGAAGCGTTCCAGATCTTGTTGGCGAAGGCCTGGTAGCCGGCCATGCGCTCTTCGGACAGGGCCAGGTCCATGCCGGGCACGGCCAGGGCCGCCAGGGTGAAGCGCAGGGCGTCCGTGCCGTACTTGTCGATCATCTCGAGCGGATCGATGATATTGCCTTCCGACTTGCTCATCTTGCGCCGCTTGAGGTCGCGGACGAGGCCGTTGATGAAGACCTGGCGGAAGGGGATCTGACCCCGGAACTTGAGGCCCATCATGATCATGCGCGCGACCCAGAAGAAAATGATGTCGAAGCCGGTCGACATCAGGTCGGTCGGGTAGAAGGCCCGCAGGTCCTCGGTCTCGTCGGGCCAGCCGAGCGTCCCGAAAGGCCACAGGGCCGAGGAGAACCAGGTATCGAGGACGTCCTCGTCCTGGTCGACCGGGCCGCCGCACTTGTCGCATTTGTCCGGCGCCTCCATGGCCACCAGGATCCGGCCGCAGTCGCGGCAGTACCAGGCCGGGATGCGGTGGCCCCACCAGAGCTGGCGCGAGATGCACCAGTCGTGGATGTTGTACATCCATTCGAAATAAGTCTTGGTCCAGTTCGCCGGGATGAATTCGATCGAGCCGTCCTCGACGACGCGGATGGCCTCGTCGGCGAGGGGCTTGATGCGGACGAACCACTGCCACGAGAGGTGGGGCTCGATGATGTTCTGGCAGCGGTAACAGTGGCCGACGGCGTGCTCGTAGTCCTCGACCTTGACCAGAAGGCCGAGCGCCCGGAGCGTCTCGACGACCTTGGCCCGGGCGGCGAATCGGTCGAGGCCGGCGAACTCCGGGCCGGCCGCGTCGGTCATCTTGCCGGAGCCGTCGATGACGATGACCTGCTCGAGGCCGTGCTTCTTGCCGAGCTCGAAGTCGACCGGATCATGGGCTGGCGTGACCTTGACCGCCCCGGTGCCGAAATCGCGCTCGACCCGCTCGTCGGTGATGATCGGGATGGCCCGGTCCTGGAGGGGCAGGATGACCCGCTTGCCGTGAAGGCGCCGGTAGCGCTCGTCGTCCGGGTGGACGGCGACGGCCGTGTCGCCGAGCATCGTCTCCGGCCGCGTCGTGGCCACAATGACCGATTCGTCCGACCCCTCGACGGGATAGCGGATGTGCCAGAGCTTGCCGCGGACGTCCTTGTGCTCGATCTCGATGTCCGAGAGTACCGTCCGGCAGTGCGGGCAGCGGTTGACGAGGAAGTAGTCGCGGTAGATCAGCCCCTCGTTGTAGAGTGAGACGAAAACCTGGATGACGGCCCGGCTGAAGCCCTCGTCCATGGTGAAGCGCTCGCGCGACCAGTCGAGCGAGGCGCCGAGCTTCTTGAGCTGGCCGGTGATCACTCCGGCGTACTTGTCCTTCCAGTCCCAGGCGATGCGGAGGAACTCCTCCCGGCCGATCTTGTCCCGGGACAGGCCCTTTTCGGCCAGCCGCTTCTCGATGACGTTGTGAACGGCGATCGAGGCGTGGTCGGTCCCCGGCAGCCACATGCAGTTGAAGCCCTGCATCCTCTTCCAGCGGGTGATGATGTCCGGCAGGGTGAAGCACAGGGCGTGGCCCATGTGGAGGATGCCGGTGACGTTGGCCGGCGGCAGGACCATCGAGAACTTGGGCTTCGAGGACTTGGGGTCGCCGACGAAAAGCCCTTCGTCGAGCCAGAACTTGCCCCACTTGTCCTCGACGGGCTTGGGATCGTAGGCTTTCGCCAGTTCGTCTTTCGTGCTCATGATTTCGACATCCATTCCTTGAGGTCGGCCAGGACGCGGGCCCGGACGCGCTTCTCGATCTCCCGCTCCATGTCGACGATCTCCTCCCGGACGATCTCCCTGACGCGGGGCCCCTCACCGGCCGGCGAGGACGGGGCGGACGCTGAGTGCGGAACCGCTGCCGGGCCATGGGCCTCGCCGGTCCACACAGGCTCCTCGGGCAGGGACGACGGTCCCGTCTTGCGGGCGATGAGCTCGCGGACGACGGCCGCCAGCCGCTCCGAATCGAACGGCTTGGGAACGACCTCGTCGTAGTCCGGAGGGACGGTCTTGTCCCTGTCGATGCACTCGAAGACGCCGCGCAGGCCGATGAGCGGCACCGTGGCCAGCTGCTTGCGGCTCCTCAGGGTGCGGGCGACCTCGTAGCCGTCCCGGCCGGGAAGCGTCAGGCTGACGACGAGAGCATCCGGCCCGACGCCGGTCACCGATTCGAGGAGGGAGGCCCCGTCCTCGAAGACAAAGACCCGGAATTCGGGTTCGGCGAAGGCCAGCTGGGCCGCCTTCTGGACCGAAGGGCTAGGGTCGGCCACGATGATTTTATAGGGCACGGCGTTCCTCAGAAATTAATGAAAATAGTCAGCTTAATCTACCCGTTTTGGGCGGGGCTGTCAATTTGGGCGGGACTAGACTCTGGCTGAGGAGTACTCGTTTATCGCGCGACTCGTGCACGGTTGGTATCAGGATCTGGTTGGAGCTTGTCCAACGTCCTGTACTGGAACGAAAGGCCAAGACATATCAGAATAGCATAATCCTGAGCCCCACTTTCAAGGACATGCCGCTGAGGTCCAATCGCGCTTTCCTTACATCCGTGATAAACTCTATTGAGTATTCTGGCGGCATTTCCCAGACTGTTAAATCCGCGCGCCGGACACCGATATAAAGATCGTCCTTAGTGAAATAGTAGAGATATCCAGCAGATTCTTCATATAAGGGATGGCCGGTTTCATATCGCTGAATGGCTCTGAAATCGCTTATCCGCACGTACCTCCATTGGATTTCCGCGGTCAATGCCAGATGCCTCGATAATTGTAATTCCATTCCCGGTCCAACGTGAAAGCCCAGAGCGCCCTTTGTCTGCGTCTCCCAATAGCGCCTTGTCCAGCCGACTTGACCCGAATAGCCATTAATCACGGTAAGATTGAATTGTTCCTTTATTCCCCCTCTGAAATACCCTATCCCCCCGCTGATATATGACGAGAATCTGGATCCCGGTCGTAGATAGCAGTACAAGCTCATTTTTAGCGGCGCGCTCACCCAAATGGCCGGCTTATAGTAATACTCGTATGGCCAGGTCACGTCGGCTATATAATAGTAAGTCAAAGAGCTCTCATTCTGTCTATGGAGACCGGTCGCGGAAGAAATTCCTAAGCCGATTCTTCGACTGAGATCGATCCTCAATTCGAATTCCCCGCTGCCGAATGAATTCTTGAGGGTATCAATATTGCCTTCGAGCCGGCCCCAATCCGGGTTATTCTTCCTTATATAGTCGAATATTTCGTTATCATTAAACGTCCTTAAGCCCGAATTGACGTCGCCAATCGCCATAATCCCCACTTCGCCGGACAACCTGAGGCTGAACTTGGGATATTCCTCTCCCGCGCTAACGGGAAGCGCATTACTAATAAGCAGAATTGTGAAGACCAGATACATGGACAATTCATTTCACCCCCTTACCGATAATATGATCAACCACGGCCCATAAAATAGCAAGTAGGAATTTTTTCTAATTAACTTGAATAACCCCTATCGCGTTGCCGCCACATTTGGGCGCGAGCGCTTCAATATTCGACGGTGACGGAGTTCTCGCCGAGCGCGGCCTCGATCTTGGCGATGAGCTCCTCCGACGGCGTCACCTTCTGGACCTCGGCGCTCTGGGCCGTGAGGCGGTAGGAATGCGGCGTCTCGAGCTCGAACACGACCGGGCACCGGCCCTCGTAGCCGTCGAGGATGGTCTTGAGCTCGGCCAGCGTCGATTCCTCGAGGCCCGGCAGGAAGATGCGCACGACGACCCTTTTGGCCTGTTTTTCGAAGGCCTCGGCCAGGGGCATGGCCTGGCTGAGGCTGATGCGGCGGTTGTCCTCCTCGCCCATGTACTTGCCCTTGATCCAGACGAGCTGGCCTTCCCGCAGGTACTGGCCGCACTTGCTGAAGGCGTCGGGGAAGGCGACGACCTCGATCTTGCCCGTCAGGTCCTCGAGGACGAACGTGGCCATCCGCTCGTCCTTCTTGGTCTTGAGCGGCTTGAGCGCGCCGATGATGCCGGCCAGGCGGACGTCCTTGTCGAAGTCCCGCTCCGCGTCGAGCTCGACGATGAGATGGGAGACGAGCTTGCGCAGCCGGTCCTTGTGCCGGGCCAGGGGATGGCCGGTGATATAGAGACCGAGGGCATCCATCTCGTAGGACAGGACATGGGACTCGTCCCACTCCCGCATCTCCAGGACTTCCTGCGGGATGGGCGGCGGCTCGACGGCACCCGAGCCGAAGAGGGAGTTCTGGCGGGCGGCGTGGGCCTTCTGGACGTCGTGGCCGAAATCGATCATCCGGTCGAGCATGTGGTAGGACTGCGATCGTTTCCAGCCGAGCGAGTCGAAGGCCCCGGCCTTGATCAGGCTCTCGATGGCCTTGCGATTGACGACCTTGGTGTCGTGCTCGACGAAAAGGTCGAAGGGCGACCTGAACCCGCCGGCCCTCTCGCGGGCGGCGACGAGCTCCTCGACGGCCGCCTGGCCGATGCCTTTGACCGCGGCCAGGCCGAAGCGGAGGTTGCCGTCCTCGACCGTGAAGCGGAACTCGCTCTTGTTGATGTCGGGCGGCAGGACCTGGATGCCCATCTCGTGGCACTCGCCGATGTACTTGACGACCTGCGGGGTCGCGCCGCGCTCGGCTTCCGAGGTCAGCAGGGCGGCCAGGAAATGGACCGGGTAGTGGGCTTTCAGGTAGGCCGTCTGGTAGGCCAGGAAGGCGTAGGCGGCGCTGTGGGACTTGTTGAAGCCGTACTCGGCGAACTCCTTGATCTGCTCGAAGATCTTGTCGGCCTTGGCCGTGGCGATGCCCTTCTTCTTGGCCCCCTGCATGAACTTCTGCTTCTGGGCCTTCATCGTCTCTTTGTCTTTTTTGCCCATGGCCTTGCGCAGGAGGTCGGCCCCGGCCAAGGTGAACCCGGCCAGGTCGGTGGCGATGCGCATGACCTGTTCCTGGTAGATGATGATGCCCCGTGTCTCCCGGAGGATGGGTTCGAGCTCGGCCAGCTCATAGGCGATCCGCTCGGGGTGGTTCCGGCGGTGGATGGACTCGTCGGTCATACCGCTCTTGAGCGGGCCCGGCCGGTACAGCGCGTTGAGGGCGATGAGGTCGCGGAACTCCGTGGGCCGGAAGCGGCGGAGGAGATCCTTCATGCCCGGGCTTTCGAACTGGAAGACGCCGTCCGTGTTCCCCGAGCGGAAGACCTCGAAGGTCGGGTCGTCGGCGAGCGGCAGGTTGTTGATGTCGATGACGACGCCTGTCTCGGCCCGGATGAGCTCCAGGGCGTCGTCGATGACGGTCAGGTTGCGAAGGCCCAACAGGTCCATCTTCAGGAGGCCCAGGGCCTCGACGTCGCCCATGGGGAACTGGGTCGTGATCTCGCCCTTGACCGACTGGTAGAGCGGCAGGAACTCGACCAGCGGCCTGGGCGTGATGACGATCCCGGCGGCGTGGATCGAGGGGTGGCGGACCTGGCCCTCGATCTTCTGGGCGATGGCCAGGAGCTGGGCGATCTTGGAGTTCCGGTCGCGCAGGGCCTTGAGCTCGGGCACGGACTTGAGGGCGTCGGCGATCGTCGCGTCGACGGCGAAGGGGATCATCTTGGCGAGGCGGTCGACCTCGGGCAGGGGCACCTCGAGGACGCGGCCGACGTCGCGGATGGCCCCCCGGGCGGCCATGGTCCCGAAGGTGATGATCTGGCAGACGTTCTCCTGGCCGTACTTTTGGGTCAGGTACTCGATCATCTCCTGGCGGCGGCGGGCGCAGAAGTCCATGTCGATGTCGGGCAGGCTGATGCGCTCGGGATTGAGGAAGCGCTCGAACAGAAGGTCGTACTCGAGCGGATCGATCTCGGTGATCTCTAGCGCGTAGGCGAGAAGGCTGCCGGCCGCGGAGCCGCGGCCCGGACCGACGGGGATGCCTTTTTCCCGAGCGGCCTTGAGCAGGTCCCAGACGATGAGGAAGTAGCCCTCGAAGCCCATCTTCTTGATGAGCGTGATCTCCCGCTTCATCCGGTCTTCGTATTCGCCCAGGCCGTGCGACGCGGCCCCGTTGACGCCCTCGGCCTGCCGCCGGGCCATGCGCGCCCGGAAGCCCGCCCAGGCGACCTCCTCGAAGTAGTCGCTCAGGGTCTTGCCCGCGGGCGGCGCGAACTGGGGCAGGTTGTAGGTCTTCGTCGGGAAATCGAAGGCGCAGCGGGCGGCGATCTTGCCGGTGTTCTCGATGGCCTCGGGCGTGTCCTTGAAGAGCTCGGCCATCTCGGCCGCGGACTTGAAATAGAACTGGTCGGTCGAGAACTTGAGCCGGTCCGGGTCGGAGACCTTGCGGTTCGTCTGGATGCAGACGAGGACGTCCTGGCTCTCGGCGTCCTCACGCCGGGCGAAATGGATGTCGTTCGTGGCGACGAGAGGCAGGCCGAGCTTGCGGGCGACGGCCACGAGCTGGGGGTTGACGGCTTTCTGATCGGCCAGGCCGTGGTCCATGAGCTCGATATAGAAATCCCCGGGGGCGAAGATGGCCGCGTATTCCCTGGCCGCGTCCTCGGCCTTTTCGGGGAAGCCGCGGCCGAGCCAGAAGGCGACCTCGCCCTTGAGGCAGGCCGAGAGGCCGATGAGGCCTTCGCTGTGGGCGGCCAGGAGCTCCTTGTCGATCCGCGGCCGGTAGTAGAAGCCCTCGAGGTAGCTCTGGGTGATGAGCTGGCAAAGGTTCCTGTAGCCGCGGTCGTCCTTGACGAGCAGGATGAGGTGGAAGTGGTGAACGTCTTCGGGGCCGCCCGGCTTCTTGTCGAAGCGGCTCTGCGGAGCGACGTAGCACTCGCAGCCGAGGATGGGCTTGACCCCCTTGGCCTTGGCCGCCTTGAAGAACTGGACCGCGCCGAAGACGTTGCCGTGATCGGTCATGGCCACAGCGGGCATGTTGTTCTCGTAGGCGGCGTGGACGAGGGCCTCGATCCTCAGGCAGCCGTCGAGGACGGAATATTCGGAATGGTTGTGGAGATGAACGAACGTCGGTTCCATGAGCGAAATCTTTTCCT
>JBAVUQ010000235.1:0-3395 GCA_049696855.1 Candidatus Aminicenantales bacterium | reverse complement strand
GGGATCACGCTGAGGCGGAAATAGAGGTCCTCCCGGAACCGGCCTTCCTTGACGGCCTCCGCCAGGTTCGTGTTCGTGGCCGCGATCAGCCGCACGTCCGCCTTCCGCGTGACGGTGTCGCCGATGCGCTCGTACTCCCTATCCTGGACAAAACGCAGAAGCTTCGGCTGGAGGGGGAGCGGCAGGTCGCCGATCTCATCCAGAAAGAGCGTTCCGCCGTCGGTCGCCGCGATGCGGCCCGGGTTGTCGCGGACGGCGCCCGTGAAGGCTCCCTTCACATGCCCGAAGAGCTCGCTTTCCAGCAGCTCGGGAGGGAAGGAAGGGCAGGAGATGAGGCTGAACGGCTTGTCCGCCCGGCCGCTCCAGGAGTGGATGGCCCGGGCCAGGACGGTCTTGCCTGTCCCGCTCTCGCCGCATAGAAGGATCGTGGCTTCGGAGGCGGCGGCCTGGCGCGCCATGTTCACGGCCCTCTGCATCCGGGGGCTCGAGCTCGAGAAATCGATCTCGGGATGCTGACGCCCAAGGTCCTCTTGGAGAGCCGCGACCCTTCGCTCCAGGTACCGGACTTCGAACACCTTCCGGACCGCCAGGTTGATCTGGGCAGGCGTGAACGGCTTCGGAATGTAATCGGTGGCCCCTCGCCGGATGGCTTCGACGGCCGTGTCGATGGACGCGTAGGCGGTGATGACGATGATCTTGAGCCATGGCGTGGCGGCCAGGAGGGCCGGGATGAGGTCGAGGCCGTCATCCATGCCCAGCCTGAGATCGACGAAGGCGAGCTCAAAAGACCTGCGCGAGGCCTCCGCCAGGGCGTCCTGAAAGTTGCTGACGGCGGTGACTTTGTGGCCTTCCGTCTCGAGACAGATGGTCAGCGTCTTCCGGATGTTGAGCTCATCGTCCACAACGAGGATATGGAGAGGGGAGTCTACTTCAGGCCTGCTTCTTTCGGATCCCATATCGATATCCGTTCGGCCTCAAGCATAGCGGACAACCGTGCTCAAAAGCAATCTCTGCACCGAGACTCTTCCTTTATTGACACCATTTCCGCGGGCCGAGCTCATGTCGCGGTGAACGCCAGCGTCCCAACCCCCATTGCATTCCTCAATCCCTCTTCTCGACCGTCTTGATTAATGCAACCAGAAGCGGGAACGGGCACATCTAAAACTCGTTTATTTTTAATCAGATAAAGCGGATGCTTATTGGAATAAATCTTGCATCGTCCGATCACTAGAGGAAAATTAAGCTCGCCCGTAGCGATGGACCCGGGAAGGAATGGCACATTCTATGAAAAAGGGAACACCATGAGAGTCGCTAAACTCGGTATCGCCGCAGCCAGCTGTGCGCTCCTCGCCGTATTGGTCAATATGTCACTGCGAGCCGGCCAAAACGCACCGGCAGCGACAACGGACAACAAGAAGATCCAGGAAACAGATCCGCCGCAGGCCAGGATCCGCGTCTACGGATATGCCGAAGGTGGCTACTTCCATGACTTCTCCGCGCCCGGCAGTCGCGGCCCGACCTATATCGGATATAACAATTTCAAAAACACGGTCATCCTGGACAAGATCAGTTTGAATGTCGAGCGCACGGTCGATCCGACTAAGAAGGCGTTTGCCCTGGGCTTTCATGCGGAAGGCATCTTTGGCGCGGATGCCGCCCTCATCCACTCGAACGGCATGATGGATACACAGACGGGGCGTAATCAATGGGACCTTCTCCAAGCATATGTGGACGTGGCTCTCCCCGGCTTGCCGGTGCGACTCCGCGTAGGCAAGTGGATCGAGCTGGCGGGCTTCGAACACTTCAGCGCTAACATCTATGGGGCCTTCGGCGACCCCGCCAGGGCGCTATATTCTTATAGTTACCAGTTTCTCTATGCCGAGCCGGGCACGCAGACGGGCGCTTTAGCCACCTTCGTGCTCAACCCCCAGTGGACGGTTGATGCCGGCTTCACGCGCGGCTGGAACCAGTCGACGCGCGACGCCAACGATTCTCTGGACTTCCTGGGCCGCGTGACTTTTGTTCCCAACGACAGGACTTCCGTCATCTTGGTGATGACGGAAGGCCCAGAGTTCCCGACTGGCATCGGAATGAACGTGCCTCCGGGCGACAGCAGCGACTGGTGGACCGCCTTGGACCTTGTCATGACTCACAAGGCCACGGACAAGTTAAGGCTCGGCTTGGGCTTTGATTATGTCAGCGCTCCGCACATCCCCAGCTTATCGAATGGGGCCAAACATTGGGGCGGCGTGACCGGCTATGTCAGCTATGCCATCGATCCACGCTTCATACTGAACATCCGGCTCGAGTGGTACCGTGACGCCGCCGATGGCTTTTCCAGCGGCGCGCCCGTCAGCGCCAACTATAATGAAGCCACCGTAGGCATGGCGATTAAGCCGTTCCCAGGTGACCATGTCCTCTCGCGCTTGCTGTTCCGACCGGAAGTACGTTATGACCACTCGAACCGACCGGTCTTCGACGGCGGCCTTCGAAATCAGTTGACGTTCAGCGTCGACGCCCTCTTCACTTTTTAGGATCGGCGTGGCGTCCCCCTTCTTGTCCGAGCGAGCCGGCGGATTGACACGGATCCCTGGGCGGAACTATCATTTCGCTTCCTGAGAGGAAGGTAACCAAATGAAACGAACTTCAGCCGCTATTCTCGGGATCCTCTTGATCCTGTCGGTCATGGCCGGCGCTCAAACCAAGAAGCCGGCGACTCCCGCCGACTTCGGCCAATGGGAAAACCTGGCCCGGCCCGGCGCCCACGGCGGTCTCTCTCCGGACGGCCGCTGGCTCGCTTACGGGATCAACCGCTCCGACCGCAATAGCGAGCTGCGTGTCCTGAAGCTGGCCGACGGCACGGTCAAAGTCGCCGCATTCGGCGGGCAGCCCGTGTTTTCCTCGGATTCGAAATGGGTCGCCTACTCTATCGGCATGTCCGAGGCGGACCAGGATAAGCTGAAAAAAGACAAGAAGCCGGTGCACAACAAGCTCGGCTTGCTCGATCTCGGGTCGGGCGAGACGACGATCCTCGACGATATCGAATCGTTCGCCTTCAGCCGCGACGGCGCCTTCCTGGCCATGGATCACTACGCCCCTGCCCCCCCGGCCGGACCGCGCGAGGGGAGCGGCGGCGGCAGCGCCGGCTCCGATGCGGACGAAGAAAAGCCCGGAACCCAGGTCATCGTACGAAACCTCGCCTCCGGCAAAGACGTGGCCTTCGGCAATGTCTCTCAGTTCGCCTGGCAGGATGCCGACCGCACCCACCTCCTGGCCTTGGCCATCAGCGCCGAGGGCAAGGCCGGCAACGGCGTCCAGCTCTTCGATGCCGCGACCGGCGTCCTTCGGGTGCTCGATTCGTCCGCCTCGATCTACACCGGCCTCGCCTGGCGGAA
>JBAVUQ010000234.1:0-25437 GCA_049696855.1 Candidatus Aminicenantales bacterium | reverse complement strand
GAATGTTCCGTGAACCGGCTCGGCCAGAGGCAGAAGCCGTCGTGGTGCTTGGCCGTAACGATGAGGCCTCGGATGCCCGCCGCCTTGACCGCCTCGACCCATTGCCCGGCGTCGAAATCGGTCGGGTTGAAGAGCTTGGGGTCCTCGGTCCCCTCGCCCCATTCCCGATCGGTGAACGTGTTCATGCCGAAATGGACAAAGGCCTGGAACTCGAGCGCCTGCCAGCGGAGTTGCCGCTCGGATGGCACGACCCGGGCGGCCTTGGTGACGAGCTCGGCAATCGTGTCTCTCGGCCCGATCTCGATGGGGCCTGCCGCAGACCGCTGCGCCGAGGAGGACACGGGCGGTTCCTTAGACCCGGAGCAGGCGGACAACGAAAGGGCGGCGACAGCCGCGGCTACGGTGAGGACGATTGTCGACCAAACCGCTTTTTTCATGGCCTCTCCCCGACCCGGCACTCCGCAAAACGTCATCGTTACTATACAACAAGTGCGGCGACGCGGGCCAAAGGGACGTGTCCCCTATCGCCGTTGACAACGTCCCGACCGTGAATTATGCTCCCTCGCGAATAAAAGGGCCGTTGCCGTCCCCTGTCGAAAGGAGAGCGCGATGCAGCCTGTCATCGTCCTGAACGCCGTCGATTACGCCATCATCGCCGGCTACATCCTGGTCATGATCCTGGTCGGCTACTCGCTCAAGAAATATATGAAGACGGGCGAGGACTTCTTCCTCTCGGGCCGCTCGCTCCCCGGCTGGATCACCGGCCTGGCCTTTCTCTCGGCCAACCTCGGCGCCCTCGAGGTCATCGGCATGGTGGCCAACTCGGCCAAGTACGGCATCGCCACGGTCCACTTCTACTGGATCGGGGCCATCCCGGCCATGGTCTTTCTGGGCATCTTCATGATGCCGTTCTATTACGGCAGCCGCGTCCGGACCGTGCCCGAGTACCTCAAGCTCCGCTACAACGAGGCGACGCGCGGCCTCAACGCCATCTCCTTCGCCATCATGACCGTCCTCATGAGCGGCATCAGCCTCTACGCCATGGCCCTGCTCTTCAAGATCATGCTCGGCTGGTCGCTCACCGGGAGCATCCTCTTCGCCGCCGTGGTCGTCCTCCTCTACGTCTTCTGGGGCGGCCTGTCGTCCTCGATCTACAACGAGGTCATCCAGTTTTTCCTCATCTGGCTCGGCCTCCTGCCCATCGTCTTCCTCGGCCTCAAGCAGGTCGGCGGCTTCGCCGGGTTCGTAGCCAAGCTCAAGGAGCCCCTTCTCCACTCGATCAAGTATCTCGGCACGAGCAACAATCCCCTCGGTGTCGACTGGTTCGGCGTCGTCATGGGCCTCGGCTTCGTCCTGTCGTTCGGCTACTGGACGACCGACTTCCTCGTCGTCCAGCGGGCCCTGGCCTCAAAGAACATCAATTCGGCCCGGATGACGCCGATCATCGCCTCATTCCCGAAGATGCTCGTGCCGATCATCGTCGTCATCCCCGGGCTCGTCGCCCTGCTCGTCCTGCCCGAGTTCAGCCAGGCCGCCCTGCCCACGGCCGACTACAATTCGGCCCTCATCCTGCTCATGAAGCACTATCTGCCGAACGGCATCCTGGGGCTGGCCATCACCGCGCTTCTCGCGAGCTTCATGTCGGGCATGGCCGGCAACGTCACCGCCTTCAATACCATCTGGACCTATGACATCTACGGCAGCTATATCAGGAAGGGCCGGTCGGATTCGCATTACCTGAAGATGGGGAAATACGCCACCATCTTCGGCGTGGCCATCAGCGTCGGCACGGCCTACATCGTCCAGTCCTTCCCGAACCTCATGGACTACATGCAGCTCATCTTTTCCTTCTTCAACGCCCCGCTCTTCGCCACGTTCCTGCTGGGGATGTTCTGGAAGGGGGCCACGGGCTGGGGCGGATTCTGCGGCCTGCTCGTCGGCATCCTGACGGCGGCCGGGCACTACATCCTCTACAAGGCCGGCATTCTCTCCTACCACAGCGACATGGCCGCCAACTTCTACCAGGCCTTCTGGGCCTGGCTGGCCGACTTCGTCGTGACCATCGGGGTCAGCCTCTTCACCGTCAAGCGCGATCCCAAGGAGCTCGTCGGACTCGTCTTCGGCCTGACGCCCAAGCCCAAGGCCGATGCCCGCTGGTACGCCCGGCCGGCCGTCTGGGGGACCCTGGCCATCATCATCGCCATCGTCCTCAACGTCATTTTCTGGTGATCGGGCCCTCGATCCCAAGGAGTGAACCATGAACGACACGCATGAAACGAAGGATCAGGGAACGGGCATGGGGCAGGGGCACGTCCTCGACCTCAAGCTGCCGATCGGCTGGCTCCTCAGCGCTTACGGCGTCCTGCTCACGGTCTACGGGCTGCTGACGAAAAAGGAGATGTACGCGATCTCCCTCGGCCTGAACCTCAACCTGGCCTGGGGGATCCTGATGATGGTGATCGGAGGAGCGTTTCTCCTCACCGCGTTCCTCAAGAAGGACAAGAAAGCGCGCTGAGCGCCGGGCGCCGCTAGACGCCGGTCGCGCTTTCGCGCATGCGGATGTAGATCGCCGCGCCGCCGGCCTCCTCGCCCCTCGACTGGACCTCGAAAAGGGCCTGCTGGCTCTTGATCAGCTGGGACAGCTGCTTGAACCCGTAGGTCCGGGGGTCGAAGCCGGGATCGAGCTGGCGCAGGTAGAAGCCGATCTCGCCGAGATTGGCCCAGCCGTCCTCGTGGACGGCCATGTCGAAGGCGCCCTTGAGCAGGGGCACGGGATCGTACTTGCCGGCCTTGTCCTCGCGGTCCTCCCGGTCCTCGCGCTCGTCGTGCTCCTCGCGGGTCTCCTTGCCGCCGCCCTTCCGCCCCGCGCCGCCCCGGTCGCGCCGCCGCGGCTCCCGCGTCTCGCGTTCCCTGGCCTTGGGGACGAGGTTCTCGGTGTAGATGAAGATGTTGCAGCCGTTGACGAAGGCCTTCGGCGTCGAGCGCTTGCCGATGCCCATGACGAAGAAGCCCATCTCTCGGATGCGCGTCGCCAGGCGGGTATAGTCGCTGTCGCTCGAGACGATGCAGAAGCCGTCGACGAGGTGGCCGTGGAGGATATCCATGGCGTCGATGATCATGGCGCTGTCGGTGGCGTTCTTGCCGATGGTATAGCGGAACTGCTGGATGGGCTGAATGGCGCTGTCGTGGAGGGCGTTCTTCCAGCCCGACATGTTGACCGTGGTCCAGTCCCCGTAGATACGGCGGATGGTCACAAGCCCGTACTTGCCCGCCTCGGTCAGGATCTGCCCGATGAGCGAGGGCTGGGCGTTGTCGCCGTCGATGAGCAGGGCGATCTTGCGTGTTTTTTCTTCGATGAACGGCTCGGCCATGGCGGTATCCTTTCGTCGGCGGTGTCGATTCCCGCCTTATATTACCCTAAAAGAACAGGGCGTTCAATGCTCCTTCAGGGACCATTCCCTTCGGGAACGGCCCCCTGAAATATCCGGGACGCCAAAGGGCGGTTTTCCGGGAAATCGCTGGGACACGATCCCATTTCAGGAGAAATGGGTCATGTCCCGGATTTCCCTGCCATGGGTCCCGGATATTTCAAGCCTCTTCGAGGACCTTCCAGCCGAGGGCGTCGGCCAGGCCGAAGACCGGGTCCTTGAGGTCACCGTAAACGGTCACCCGGTGCCAGCCCCACTGGTCCCACTCGGCGAAAAGTTTCTCGATGTCGCCGATCGGCTCGGCCGCGAGCTTGGTCCGGCAGGCCCGGTCGTCGGGGGAATTGGCGACGGCCTTGCTTCGGTGGAAGAGGATGAGCTTTTTCTCCGGCGAGAACTCGACGGTGGTAGTCATGTAGCCCACGGGCAAGATCGAACGGACGGAGGCGCCCTGGCGGTCCTCGGAGTGGGTCAGGATCTCAAAAGGATTCGTCGGGCCGGTGGGGCCGAACGCGCGGTTCGAAGCGACGCAATGGGCGTAAATGATCCGGCGCCCGGCCGTGTCGATGACCGGGTCGGAGATGTAGCCGGGACGTCCCGCGGTCAGCGCCGTCATCGCGACCATGCTCGCCGTCGACCGGACGTCGCATTCGCAGGCCCCGACAAGGCCTTCGTTCAGGAGCTCGTGGAAGCCGAGGCAGGGATAGGCATGGATGTGTCCGCCGTAGAAGCCCCCGAGGCAGTTGATGGTGATGGCGCTCGCGCCGTGATTCTTCAGGACCGCCTTCTGGCCCAGGTACATGGCCGCCGAGGTCAAAAGCGTCTCCCGGCTGACCCCCTCGACCTTGGCCGCCGTCGTTTGCCAGCGGTCGGCGATCGCCGCGGCCTCTTCCTTATCGGCCGCGGCCCAGGCTTCGTTGACCTCGGCGAAGGGCACGTTGGCGACCTCGATCCCCATCCCGTCCTTGATGGCCGGGGCGAGACCCGGCCAGCTGCCGCCGACGGCCAGGATCTTCGATTCTCTCATCTTTTTCAGGCAATCGCCGGCTGAGATCACCGCCAGGCTGTCGGCCGCGACGCCGCGATCGCCGGGACGCGGCGTCGCCGATCTCCGGGCCGAGGCGACCAGGGCCCCGAAATCGGCCGCCGTCCCGCTCTTTTTCACTTGTCCGAAGGCGCGGCAGGCGGCGACGAGGTCTTCGGGCCGCGATGAGGCGACAAAGCCGACGTTAGCGGCCTTATTGCGCAGGAATTCGGCCGTATAGACGAGGAAGCCGCCGCTCCCGCCGTACTGGAAATCGACATAGAGCGTGGGCTTGCCGGAAACGGCGATCGTCTGGACGACGCGGTTCCAGCAGTTGAGCTGGACGACAACATAGCCGTCGAAGGGCGAGGCCGCGTCGCCGTCGAGGATCTTTTGAGCTTCTTCCGGCCCCTTGGCCATGGCGGTCGCGAATTCCCATCCCGGGAAGGCTTTGATCAGGGTTCCCGTCGTCCGGTCCATGACCGGCCGGAAATCGAAGCCGACGTTGGGCCAGTCAGGGCCCGGCTGGACGACGGCGTGGAGCGCATAGACAATGCGGATCCGCAGCGTTTCGGTCCGCGCGCAGGCCTGGAAAAGGCCGGCCGGCGCGAGCACGCCCAACGCCCCGGCCGAGGCGGCCGTCAGAAAGCGGCGCCGGCTCAAGGGGCAGACGGAACAGCCGTGTGGTCCTTGTTTCTCGTCCATCGGTCCTCCTCTTGACGTTCGGCGGGTTCGCGCGGCCGCGGGCCGCGGCCTCGACCCCGATGCTAATTCAGGCCCGAAGCGGATGTCAAGGAAAGGGCGATTGAGAGGACTTTCCCCAGTCCTTATGAGTCGAGGAGCTGCGGCTGGACAGGCAGAGGGTTTTGGGGTTCGAGGGACCTTTTCAGCCCCCGGGTCTGACCGTAGAGGGAAACTGCTTGAGAAAGCACACGGCCAAGGAGGAAAAAGGTGCCCGGGAGGGACATCAAAGGTCCCTTCACTAAATGATCGCGCCGCGAAGAGCGTATAGTTTACAGGAAAATTGACATGACAGCGTTCATTAAGATGGGCGTCGCGGCGGCCGCTCTCGCGGCCGCCCTTCTTGCGGCTGCGGAGCCGCAGAAGGCTTCTCCGGATAGAAAACAACACCGGTTCGTCATCGTAACGTCGATCGGCCTTTCAGAGGCCGATAAGGAAGAAGACAAGTCCTACGTGTTTTCCTCGATTGTCTCAGCGGACATCGATTCGGAAGGAAATATCTACACGCTCGATTACAGGGAGGCTTGCGTCAAGGTCTTTTCTCCTTCCGGCCGATTCCGCACCCAGTTCCTCCGTCCGGGCCAGGGACCGGGTGAAGTCCAGAATCCCTTTCGCTTGAGAGTCAGCCCTGAGGGAAAGCATATTTTCGTCCTGCACCAAAACGGCTTTCAAATCAAGGAATTTAATGACTCCGGGGATTTCGTGCGCATCCATCCTCTACCGAAACAGATTTTCGACTATTTCGATTTCCTTGACGCCGGCCACCTTCTTTTTATCGACGGGCTTCCCTTCGGGCAAAAGAGCTTTGCCAATCTCAAGGTCTATGCGATACGCGAAAAGAAGTTTGAGAAGGAATTCGCGGTGACAAACATAGACTACTTCACCGGATTTCAGAGATTCGTAGTCAGGGACGGGATTGTCTGGACCTGTCCGGGCGACCTCATGGAACTCGAGGCCTACGACCTCGAAACCGGCGACCGGAAAAAAACGCTCCCTCTTCCTGAAGAATACGAGCCCTATCAGAATCTTCGGTGGGGCCAGAATATCCAAAAAACCCGTGTTTGGAATTACGCCCAGCCATTCGAGTGCGCCGGTAATATTTATGTGCTTGTGACCCGACAGCAATTCACGCCCAAGCCTCGGGATCTGTTGGATAGTCCTCTAAGCCGAAAGATAACGCTTTATCGCCTGGACGGCGGGCGGGTTGTCAAGGAGACGGGTTTCCCAGCCTTTGATTTCTATCCGGAATTCCTTTCCGCCAGGAACTCCAGAATCCTCATCTCGAGCTCTCCTTATGACCTCTACCCCCAGCTTGCAGTCCTCGAGCTCCGTTAAGGCTGGCTCCATCATAATGAAATGATTCCCCATTTTCGCATTTCCACAAGGAATCGTATCAATCCGACAGTTAAAGCAAAGGTCAGGTCGAAATGGGCCAATCTATTGGGGGAAGTCCTGAAGGGCGATTGACCGTGGCCCGGAAAACCCGCTATAGTAAGCCGGCATGAGCAAGACGACGCGGCGGGGCTTCCTCAGAGCGTCTCTGGTCCCGGCCGCGTTCGGGAGCTTGTTTGCCGCCGGGACCGGGACGGTCCTCGGAACGGCCGGCTGCCGCGGGGAACGCCGGACCGCCGCGCCGGTCCCGCGCTTCGAGCTCGGTCTCGCTTCATACACCTTCCGGGAATTCGGCCTCGAGGCGACCTTGGCCATGGCCCGCCGCGTCGGGCTCGACCGGATCGCTTTGAAGGACATGCACCTCCCCCTCGACAGCCCTGAGGAGACGATCCGGGCGACGATCGAGAAGGTCCGGGCCGAAGGCCTCGTCGCCTACGGCTGCGGCGTCGTCTACATGGCCGGCGACGCCGAGGTCGACCGCGCCTTCGCCTACGCCAAGGCCGGCGGCATGGGCATCATCATCGGCGTCCCCGACCATGGTCTCCTCGCCCGGGCCGAGCAGAGGGTCCGCGAGACCGGCATCAGCCTGGCCATCCACAACCACGGTCCGGGCGATCTCCGCTACCCGACGCCGCAGTCGATCCTCGACCGGATCGAGCGGCTCGATCCGCGCATCGGCGTCTGCCTCGACGTCGGGCATTGCCAACGCTCGGGACTCGATCCCTCGGAGGAGGCGGCCCGCTGCGGCCGGCGCCTTCTCGACGTCCACCTTAAGGATGTCACGGCGTCAACGGCCGAAGGTGTCGCGGTCGAGGTGGGGCGCGGCGTCGTCGACATCCCGCTTTTCCTGCCGACCCTGGAAAAAATCGGCTACCGCGGTACGGCGGCCTTCGAGTACGAGAAAGACGGCCGCGACCCGCTCGCGGGCCTGGCCGAATCGGTCGGCTACGTTCGAGGGATCCTGGCCGGCCTCGGCGGAAGGACGGGCCGGCCGCCGATCAAGGATGGAGGCGACGCATGACGAACGCATCCGCAGCGCCGGCCGCGAGCCCGGGCCCGGTGAAAGAGCGGCTGACGAGTCTCGACGCCTTCCGCGGCTTCGATATCCTGACCATGGTCTTCGTCAATTACATCGCCGGGATGGCGGCCATCCCGTTCATCCTCCGTCACGCCGCCGCCGACCAGGACGTCTTCACGCTGACCGATGTCGTCTTCCCTGGCTTCCTGTTCATCGTCGGCGTCTCCATCCCTCTGGCCCTCTCGAAAAGGCGCGCTGAGGGCAGGTCGGGCCTGGCCCTCGTGGGCCATGTCCTCGTCCGGACGCTGGCCCTTCTTTTTCTTGGCGTCCTGCTGGTCAACGAAGACCGCTTCTCGCCGGCAGCCACGGGGATCAGCCGGGACCTCTGGTATTTCCTGGCGACACTGGCCGTGTTCGGGCTCTGGGCGGTCGTCCCGAAAGGGGCTTCGGCGAAAAAGAAACGCCTCCTGCTCGGCGTGAAGATCGCCGCGGCGATCGCCCTCCTCGTCCTCGTCGTCATCTTTCGCGGCCAGGGCGAGGACGGCCGGGTGACGATGCTTCAAACGTCGTGGTGGGGCATCCTGGGCATGATCGGTTGGTGCTACATGGCCGCGAGCCTTCTCGTCCTGGCCTGCCGCGGCAACAGGGTGGTCCTGGCCGGCGCCGTGGGGGTGATGACGGCCCTCTATATCGGCGGCCGGCATGGCGCCCTCGATTTCCTGGGGCCCGTCAACGAGTTCGTCAACGTCGGGAGCCTCTTCGGCTCGCACGCGGCCATCGTCACGGCCGGGATGCTCGCCGGAACGATCTTCCTGCCGGGGAGCGACGTCTCAACCCCCCGCCCGCGCCTGCGCTTCCTGGCCGTCCTCGGCGGGGCGCTCGTTTTCGCCGGGTACGTCCTGAGGCCTCTTCACGGCTTCAGCAAGATCAACGGCACCGAGTCCTACGCCCTGGCCACGGCCGGGATCTGCTGTCTCCTGTTCCTTCTCTTGTATCTGGGCCTCGACGTCTATAAGGGAAAGAGGGCCGCGGCGTTCATCATCCCCGCGGGAAAGAACCCGCTCCTGGCTTATCTCTTGCCCGGGATTATCGCCAACGCGGCCGGCCTCGCCGGGTCGCTCGTCCACGCCGATATCGGCCGCATCCTCTGGCCGTTCTACGGGACGGGAGGGATCGCCGGCATGCTCAACGCCGCCGTGATGACGGCCATCGTCCTTCTCCTTACGGCGGTCCTCACCCGGGCCGGGCTGGTGCTGAAGCTCTGAAAGAGCAGCCGGCCGGGGCTACTTCGCGTAGTAACCGAGCGGGTTCGAGATTTTGCAGCCGTCGCGGTTGACTCGAACCTCGATATGCCGGAAGCCGCCGACGGGAGCATCTCCCTCGGGAGTAAAGGAAAGAATATAGTAGTTGTCCGAGGACGAGGCGGCGTGTTTGAAGGCCACGGCCGGATTCATTGAGCTTTCGGACGTTCCCCCCGTCGCCGCGGCGATCTGGACGAAACCGGGATAGGTGTCTTCGGACTGTTCTCTCATCGTCGCGCCGAAAACCCGCTGCACTTTCTTTTCCATGAAGATGAAGTGGAAATCGATGCCGGCGTCGGCGAAGGCCTTCTTAACGCTGTCCGCGTTGAAGGTCGTCTCCCGCTTGTAGAAGTTGAAAAGGTCCATCAGGTTGCCGATGATGTCGCCGTTGCCCTGATAGAGGCTGATCAGGCTGTTCAACGTCGCCGGGCTGATCTCCGGCCGGTACTCCCTCTGGTAGAACAGCATGACCGTCTTCTGGCCGGGGAAGGCCTTGAGTGAGCCGGCGAAGGCCAGGAGCTTCGCCTCATCGACCAGTCGGATGCGGTCCATCTTCATCAGCGACTGCCGGTACCGGTCGATCTGCATCTCCAGGCCAAAGCTCTCCGCGGAGATGTCGGATTCCATGTCCTCATCGAAATTCGACGTGTCGCCGCTGATGGCCCTGGTCAGGCGCTTGAGCTCGTTGATCAGGCTGCGGTACTCTCCGCCGCCCCGCAGGATGTCTTTGCGCAGGACGTCCTTCATGCCCTTGGTCAAGTCGGCTTTCGACTTCAAGGTCAGGGCGTCCTTCGCCAGGTTGTAGGGCTTGGTAGGGGTAACGAGGGTCATGGAATCTCCCGGCTTGAGGACGGAGCCAAAGAGGTCATCGACGACCTCGGCCAGGGCCGGGTCCCAGTCCACGACCTGGAAGAGCAGGGTGTATGACCGTTCGAGCCTTGCCGGGGCGATCTTTTCCCCTTCCTGCCGCACGAGCTTGCCCCCCCGGACAAGGGCGAGGGAGCTCGTCGATCGCGGCTTCCCGTCCTCTTGGACGTTGAAGTCCTTGAGGGCGAGGTCGTCGACGAAACGGCCCTCGGCCGAGACGCGGACGCGGACTTCAACCGCCTGCGAAGACGGGGGTTTCACATCCTGGGCCGAAGCGCGGAGGATGGGCGCTCCGAGAAGGATCGCGCCCAGGGCAGCCGCGCAGAACCGATCTTTGATCATATTCCCCTCCGATCGTTAGACAAACTATTTTATCATAGACCAGCCGGAGCAAGAAATATGCCATGGGCCGTTCAGGGACGGCTGGGCTCGGGTCCCGTCAAGAATCTGCAGGCCATGTCAAGGTTCTTTCCCCCCGGTGGACGGCCGGCGCACGACACTCGCCGGCTTTCCTTTCGTGACCGTTAATGCTAAAATGGATTTCCGTGTATGCATGACGCGTCCCCCGTGCGACGAATGCAGGAGGTCAGGATGAAAAAGACAGCACTCATCTGCGGACTCTTGGCGATGATGGCCCTTGTCCTCACCGCCCAGGACTGGAAGGGCAAGGGCCGCCTGGGCGGCCTCGTCTTGGACCAGTCGGGAGCCCCCCTCGAAGGGGTGCGGGTGAAGCTCTTCTCGATCAGGGCCCAGGAAGGGCTCGAGGTCAAGACGGACAAGTCCGGCAGGTGGATGGCCGCCTGGATCCGCAGCGGCGGTTGGAACGTCGATTTCGAAAAGATCGGCTTTACGCCGAAGAAGATCGTCGTCGAGGTATCGGAAAGCAAGAAGAACCCCGACATCGAGATCAAGCTGGACAAGGTCGAAGGTCTGGTCCTCTCCGACGATTTGTTGAACATCCTGACCAAGGGCAACGACCTGTTCGACCGGAAGGATTACGCCGGGGCCCTGGCCCTCTATCAGGGCATCCTGACCGGTTATCCCGAGGCGTACCCGGTCTATATGAACGTCGGCAACTGCTATTTTGCCATGGAACAGTACGACCAGGCCGAGCAGAGCTACTTGAAGCTCCTCGAGAAGGACCCCAAGAACGTCAACGCCATCATCGCCATCGGCAACTGCTACGCCAATCGGGGCGATTCGGCGAAAGCCCAGGAGTGGTACTCCAAAGTCGAGTTCGAGCAGATCCAGGATCCGACCGTGCTTTACAACTTGGGCACGAACTACTACAACAACGCCAAGTTCGAAGAGGCCCTGAAGTTCTTCCAGAAGGCCGTCGAGAAGCAGAAGGATTCGACGGATGCTCTCTACCAGCTTGGATTGACCTACCTCAACCTCCAGAAGAATCCCGAAGCCATCGCGACCTTCGAGGACTACCTGAAGATCGATTCGGAATCCGAAAGGGCGGGCCAGGTCAAGGGCTTCCTCGAATATCTCAAGAAAAAATAGGGACCGGGTCAGAGACGTGGGGAGGAACCGCATGACGCCGCTGAAGCGTTTGATTCCCTGGACTCTGGTCGCCCTGGCCGGCCTCGCGGCGGCCGGGCTGGCCGGGGCCAAGACGAAGCTTGATGCCGAGAGCGAAAAGTTCTACAAGACCGGGCGGCTCATCATGACCAAGGAGGAGAACAAGATCTTCCAGCGGCTCCCGGACGCCGCGGCGCGGAAAGAGTTCATCGCCGATTTCTGGCTCAAGCGGGACCCTGATCCCGACACGCCCGCAAACGAGTTTCGGCAGGAATTTGAGGCCCGTGTCGATTTCGTCAACAAACGTTTCAAGGAAGGGGGCCCGGGCTATAACACGGACCGCGGCCGGGTTTACATCTTCTTGGGCCAGCCGGACAAAGTCGAGGAGTTTTCCCCCGAGCCCGGCGCGACGGTCCGTGGCTTCGTCATCTGGTGGAGCTATTATGACCACAAGCTGGCCATCGAATTCGCCGACGAGAAGAATGAAGGCCGGTATCGGATCAGCAATTACGAGGGCGACATGTTCGAGGCCATGGACCTCATCAAGTTGGGCCAGTCCATCCGGACCGACGATGTCTTCAACAAGAAGTCCGTCAAGTTCGAGACGCGCTACGATCCGGACAGCCGCGAGATCGAGGTCCGCCTTCCGTCCAAGGCGTTGATGTTCCGGGAGAACGAAACGGGCGGCCTGCAGGTGGATCTGAGGTTCCTCATCTATATCTACGGGGATGGCGGGGCGACCAAGGAGAGTTTTGCGGACGCGCGTTCGGTGGTCACGACGGTCGCGGAAGAGGATTCCCAGAAGACCGTCAGCTTTCGTTTCGCCCGGACGCTGAAGCCCGGCACGAACTTCGTGGACGTGATCATCCAGGGCAAAGAAGGGTTGAAAGGCAAGATCCGACAGATCTTCGAGATCAAGGTCGCCGGCGAGCGGCAGCGGGAAAAGGGGCCGCGCCCGTGAAGATCTCCGGCCGCGCCGTCCTCCTCTGTCTCAGCGTCCTCATGGCGCTCCCCGTCGCCGGCCAGAAGAACTCGGAAAAGGACCTCTCCCCGAAGTTCCAGGATTGGCTGAAGCTCGTCAGCTATCATATTCAGCCCATCGAGCGGGAGGTCTTCCTCAAGCTGGCCAACGACCGGGAGCGGGATCTGTTCGTGGAGACGTTCTGGAAACAGCGTGACCCGACGCCCGGAACGCCTGATAACGAATATCGAGACGAACTGGTCAAGCGCTTCCTGTATGTCAACCAGTTCTACGGGCGCGGCACGACCCGCGAGGGCTGGCGGACCGACATGGGCCGCATCCACATGGTCCTCGGCCCTCCCATGAGCGTCGAGCACTTCGAGGCCTCACTCGGGCTCGTCCCCTGCCTGTCCTGGACCTACTACGGAGACTCGCGGCGGGGCCTGCCGCCTCAGTTCATTCTCCTGTTCTACCAGCGCGGCGGCATCGGCGAATACAAGCTGTATGATCCGACGACCGACGGCCCGGCCCGCCTCCTCCTCAATCAGAGGGAGATTGAAGACCCGTTTGACTACACGGCGCTCTACGAGAAGATCCGGGACATCTCAGCGACCCTGGCCGAGATCTCCATCACCCGTATCCCGGGGGAGTACAATCCTGATCTCTCCCCGTCCCCGCGGAACGCCATGCTCCTGGCCGACATCCTGGAATCGCCAAAGAAGGACGTCAACATCTCCTACGCCACGCACTTCCTCCAATACAAAGGCCTGGTCTCCACGGAGTATCTGACGAACTATGTCGAAAGCTACACGACAACGGCGCTCTTCAAGGATCCGGCTACGGGATTCCGTTTCCTCCATTTCTCCATCGTTCCGACCGACGTCAACGTGGACTATTACGCCCCGAAGAGCCAGTTCTACTGCAATTTTCAGGTCAACGTCAGCCTCCGGAGCGGCGAGGACATCGTTTTCCAATACAGCCGGGAATTCCCGCTCTATTTCCCCCAGGATGCCTGGGACAAGGTCAAGGCGAACGGATTGGCCGTCGAGGATTCCTTCCCTATCGCCGAGGGCAGATACAAGCTGAACGTCCTCCTGACGAACACCGTGGGCAAGCAATTCAGCCTCCTCGAGGAGGACGTGGTGGTCCCGCCGGCGAAAACAAGCCCGTCGATCGAGGGCCCCTTCATCGGCTACAATTACCAGAACTACCAGCGGGACGTGCACATCCCCTTCAAGGCCCTGGACAAGAAGCTCGTCGTCGATCCCAAAAAGATCTTCGCTTCGACCGACAACATTGCCGTCCTCTTCGACGTGCTGAACCTCACCGATGATCTGATCAAGAACGGCACGGTCCGGATCTCGGTCCTCGGACTCCGGAAGGCCAATCCGGTCCGCAGGAGCTACACGGTCAAGCTGGACGCCCCGCTCTCCGGACAGGTCTTGAGCATCCCCTACACGATCCCGGCGGGAGAGCTCGAACCCGATTACTACGATGTCGTCGTAAGCCTGGCCGGGCCCAACGGCGAGATCCTCGACGAGAAGAAGGGCACGCTGACGGTTTCGCCGGCCGCGGCGGTCGGACACCCCATTGCCAACGCCAAGGGCATCCCGGCGGCCAGCCAATTCCTCTTCCACTACATGCTCGGCGAGCAGTCAGAAAAGACGAACAGGCCGGCGGAGGCCAAGGCCCTGTACGAAGAGGCCTATCGGTTGCATCCGGAATACAAGGACGGCGTCGTCCGGTATGCCAACTTCCTCGTCAGGACAGGGGCCTTCGATGAGGCTCTGACGCTCGCCGAGGATCTCCGCAAGGACGATCGGCGGCAGTTCGTGTTCCACGTTATTCGCGGCCAGGCCCTGCTCGGCCAGGCGAAATACACGGAGGCCCTGGATGACCTCCTCCAGGCCAATAGAATCTACAACAGCGAGACCGGCGTGTTGAACGCGCTGGGGAAGTGCTATCAACAGTTGGGCAGGAAAGAGGAAGCGATCGAGGCCTTCAAAGCCTCGCTGCAACTCAATCCCGACCAGGCGGAGATCAAAAAGATCCTCGCCGAACTCGGCAAGTAGCCGTTCCCCTCTCCGTGGGAGTCGAACCATGGCCCGGCAGATCGTCAGCGTCAACGGCGTCCGGATCGGCGAGGACTTCGTCTTCATCGCCGGGCCCTGCGCCGTCGAGGACGAGCCGCTGACGCTCGAGATCGCCCGTGAGGTCCAAAAGGCCGGCGCCAGGATCCTCCGCGGCGGAGCTTTCAAGCCCCGCACCTCGCCCTATTCCTTCCAGGGATTGGAGGAGGAAGGGCTCAGGATCCTCAAGAAGGCCGGCCTGGCCGCCGGCCTGCCGGTCGTCACCGAGGTTATGGACACGCGCCACGCCGGCCTCGTCCACGAGTACGCCGACATGCTTCAGCTCGGCTCCCGCAACATGCACAATGTCCCCCTCCTCCGCGAGCTCGGCCGGCGGCGCAAGCCGGTCCTCCTGAAGCGGGGCATGGGCGCCACCCTCGAGGAGTGGCTGCAGGCCGCGGAGATCGTCCTGGCCGGAGGGAACGACGGGATCGTTCTCTGTGAGCGCGGCATCCGCACCTTCGAATCGCACGCCCGGAACACGCTCGACCTGGGCGGGGCCATCCGGGCCCGCGGACGGGTGCCGTGGCCGGTCATCGTCGACCCGTCCCACGCCACGGGACGGGCCGATCTCGTCGCCCCGATGAGCCTGGCCGCGGCCGCGGCCGGAATGGACGGCCTGATGATCGAGGTCCACCCGCATCCCGAGCAGGCGCTGAGCGACAGGGAACAGCAGATCACCCCCAGCGCATTCGGCAGGATCGCTTCGGACGTCCGGGCCCTGCGACAACGGATCGCGGAGAACCCGCTCTTCGCCCGCTCCTGACCCGCCCCATCAGTCCGTCAGGACTTCGACCGCGCCTTCGATCTCGACGAGGAGGTCGGCTCGGCAAATGTCGGCCGCCACGAAGAGCGCCGGCGCGCTCCCGAAGGAGGCCCGGACGATCCTCGCGACCTCCGGGAAATCCCCTTCCCTCTTGACGTAGGCCCGGACGTACGAGAACCGCGGGGCGAGCGACGAGACGGGCGCGCCGGACCGCCGCAGGTTGGCCGGTTCGACCAGACGCTCGATCGTCCTGACAGTCGCCCGGGTCTGCCCGGCGACGTCTCCCCGGCAGACGACGTCCTGGCCGACAATGGCCGCCGTGCCTGAGACATAACAGGTCCCAGAACTCCGGCGGAGGACGACCCTGGCCCGCTCGAAGCGCGGCGTCTGTTTTCCGGCACGGAGGGCCAGCGGCGCACCGACGAGGACCCCGGGGGAATAGCGGTGGGCATCGGCCTGGAGGGGATTAGACACCGGAACCGTTCTCTCGGCCGCAGTTCCGCCGGCGGCCATGACCTCGAGAATGAACCCCCCCGTGTCCATGCCGATCCCCGTGGCCGCCGGGAATCCGGCCCGCAGGCCGGCCCGGTCGTAGGCGAAGGCCCGGACATCGTTGAACACCTGGTAATTTTGGCGGACCCGGCGCTCTTCGCCGCAGCGGCCCAGGATGTCTTCGATAAAATTCCATTGGCGGACGACATCGGAAAATCCCAGGCCTTCGCGGCCCAGGATCCCGGCGGCTCGGGCGAAGGCGCTCGTGGCCCGGATGCCGACGTCTCCCGAGCGGCCTCCGGATATCCCGGAAGCGATCACTTCCCGTCCTCCCGGAGCTCGGATCAGCACATAGGGGATGCCGTGCCAGCTCTTGGAAACGATCTCGACCGACCGGGACGGCCGGCGAAGTATGACGGCCTCGAGCACCGAATCGCGGCCCCGCTCGGGCGGTTGGGAAACGACGCTGAGGGCGGGGCGGGTCGCAGGCAGGACGGCCCTCAGGCCTTCGGTGAGCGCTCGCTTTCTGTGCAGATGATCGGCAGGCCCGGAGGCCCTGACAAAAAAGGTCAGCTTGACGACATCTTGGGGCCGGGCGCCCCTGTCCCTGAGCGCCGCCCGGAGATCGACCAGGCATTCCTGGCTCTGTTCCTGCTCCGGCGTGCTGCGGGCCGGTAAGACGCAGAGGAAATCCTTCTCCCAGGCCTCAACGGACCGGCCGGAGCGGCGTCCGCTCATGGAGCTTCGACCCGCGGCACGACCCTCGGCCTTCTCTGTTCGAGGAGGAGAAGGTCGGCCAAAACGAGCGCCGCCGCGGCCTCAACGACGACGGGCGCCCGCTTGGCGATGCAAACATCGTGGCGGCCGGCGGCAACAACCTCGGCGGGCTCGCCCGTCCTGAGGTTGATCGTCCTCTGGGGCCGGGCGATGCTCGCCGCCGGCTTGAACGCCACGCGGAAGACAAGCGGATTGCCGTTGGTGATCCCCCCGCCGACGCCCCCGGCGTTATTGGTCAGGGTCCGGCCGTCGGCGGCGACGATCGGATCGTTCGACATATCACCCGTCATCCGGGCGGCGGCGAAGCCGGCCCCGAACTCGACACCCCTGACCGCGGGGATGGCAAAGAGAACGTGGGCAAGGAGCGATTCGACCGGGTCGAAGAAGGGTTCGCCGAGGCCGGCCGGAACATCCGAAGCCTCGCATTCGACGATGCCCCCGATCGTCAGGCCCTCTGCGACCGCCCGGGCCACGGCCGCCTCGACGTCCTCGCTCCCGCCGGCCTCCATCAGCCGGGCGGACAGGCGGACGGGGGCGACGATCTTCTTGGCGACCGTTCCGGCGGCGACCAAGCCGACGGTCAAGCGGCCCGAGAGGTGGCCGCCGCCGCGGTGGTCGTTCCAGCCCCCGGACTTGAGCCAGGCCGGGAGGTCGGCGTGACCCGGACGGGGTGTCATCCGGATCCGGTCGTATGCGGAGGGATCGGCTTCTTCGTTGGTGAAGCGGACGAGGATCGGGGCGCCCGTCGTCCGGCCCTCGAAGACGCCGCTCAGGACCTCGGGCCTGTCCGGCTCGTGGCGGGAGGTTGTGCCGGGCCGTCCGGCCCTCCGTCGCTCCAGGTCCGCCTCGAAATCCTCCTGGGCCAGGCTCATGCCCGCCGGGCAGCCGTCGACGATAACGCCGACGGCAGGACCGTGGGATTCCCCGAAGATGTGGACGCGGAACATCCTGCCGAAGCTATTCATGGATCCTCCCTCCGACCTCAGCCAGGTCCTCGAAAAACTCCGGGTAAGATTTGCCCGCGCATTCCGCGTCCTCCAGGACGACCTCCGCGGCGGCCCGAAGCCCGGCCACGGCCAGGGCCATGGCCACGCGGTGGTCGCCGTGCGGATCGACCGTCCCGCCGCAGAGCATCCCGCCGCGGATAAGCATGTCGTTCCCCTCGAGCCGGATGTCGGCGCCGAGCCGGCCAAACTCCTCCTGCAGGACCACCGCCCGGTCGCTCTCCTTGTGCCTGAGACGATCGACGCCGGCGAGCCGGGTCGTTCCTTCGCAGAAGCAAGCCAGCGCGACGAGCGGCGGGAAGAGGTCCGGCGCGCCCGTGAGGTCGATCGAAAAGGCCCGCAGGTCCCGACGGCTTGCGCCGACGAGGGATCCGGTCACGGTCACGTCGGCGCCGCAGAGCCTCAGCGCGTTGCAGATCGCCCTATCGGCCTGAAAGGATCCCGGATCAAGACCTCGGACCCGGATGCTTCCCGCGAGCGCTCCGGCCACGAGCAGGAAAGCCGCGCCGCTCCAATCGCCTTCGACGGCATAAACGGTCCTGTCGTAGCTCTGGCCGCCCGCGATCCGCAGGACACCGGGAGCCCGGCCCCGGACGACGATCCCAGCTCCACGGAGGAATTCCCGGGTGACATCGACGTAGGCCCGGCTCTTCAGGTCCGGGACCACGAGCTCCGAATCGCCGGGAGCGCGGGGCAGGGCAAGCAACAGTCCCGTCAGGGCTTGAGAGCTCAGCCCGCCGTCCACATCGGCCCGTCCGCCGCGGAGCGGGCCCTGGACGACGACAGGGGCGAAGCCGCCGCGCGTCTCGCACCTCGCGCCCAGGGCCCGGAGCGGCCCCTCGAGCATGGACAGGGGCCGCGAGAGGACCGATCCCCGCCCGTCGAGGACGAACTCCTCGGTCCGCAGGGCCGCGACGGCGGGGAATAGGCGCAAGCAGAGCCCTGACTCTCCGCAGGAGAGGTACCTCGAGGGGGGGCGAACTCCGGCTTCGATGACGACCCGGTCCGGCTCGCGCCGGACTTCCGCCCCGAGGCCTTCGGCGACGGCCAGGGCGGCGACGGCGTCGTCGCATACGGAGGGATTCTCGATCGTGACGGCCCGTCTTTCCGTAAGGATGGCCGAGGCGACCGCCCTGATCATCAGGCTCTTGGAGGGCGGGGCTTTGACCTCCCCCTCAATCTGCGAGGCGGCGACGAATTTCTTCATGGATTATCCGCGCCGTCCGCTCCTCCGGGCCCTCGGAGCCGACGGCGATATCCGAGGCCTCAGCGTAGCACGAAATCCTGGCCCGGAAAAGCTCTCCGAACGCCCCGTCGGGCTTCAGACGGGTGCCAAGGAGCGGCCTCGTGGCCGTGTCGATACGGGCCCGGCAGACGGCGGGCGGGGCGTGGAGCCACACGACGATCGCGCGGGCGGTGACGACGGCCCGGTTGACCGCGTTTTCCATGCTCCCCCCGCCGCAGGCGCAGACGACCCCCGTACGCCCGCCCAGGATGTCCCGCAGGGCCTTCGTTTCTTGTTCCCGGAAAAATGCCTCCCCCTCCCTCTGGAAGATCTCAGAGACGGTGCGGCCCGTCTGCCGCTCGATCCGTTCGTCCGAATCCTCGAAGGCCAGGCCGAGCTTTTCCGCCAGAAGACGCCCGGCGGCCGTCTTGCCGCTGCCCATGAATCCGATCAGCGCGACGGAAAGCCCGTCTCGCGAAAAGCGCCCCCGCGCCGGCTTCAAGGCCGAAGCCATGGCCGTCTCGTCCGGATCGCTCCCCGTGAGAAGGCGGAAGGCCGGGATCGCCTGATGGAAAAGCCAGTCCTCCCCGGCTACGGCCAGGCATCCCTGCTCCCGGGCCATCCGTAAGAGCGGCGTCGAGGGATAGGCCGCATCCATCACGGCCAGTCCCGGCCGGAGCCACTCCGGGCGGATGGCCGCGGCATCCCGGGGAAGGCCGGAAACAAGAATGTCGGACCGGGCCAGGACGGACGCCCGCTCGGCCCACCTTCCGGCGGCCACGCCGAGCTTGCGGGCGGCAACGACGGCCTTTTCGTCCGTCCGGTTGCATAACACGACCTCGGCGCCGAGACCACGGAGTGCCAAGACCGCGGCTCGGCCCGCCCCGCCCGCGCCGAGGACAAGGCAGCGCTTGCCCCCGGCCGTGATCCCGGCTCCGGCGAGGGCGCCGGCGACTCCGGCGGGGTCCGTGTTGAAGCCGCGGAAGCGCCGCCCTTCCTTGACGAGAGTGTTGACGGCCCCGAGGGCCGCCGAGGTTTCGTCGACCCTATCGAGAAGGGCGAAGACGCCATCTTTCAGCGGGGCGGTGACGTTCAATCCGGAAAGGCCGGCCTCCTGCCCGAAGGCGAGGGCCTCAGCGGCCGTCGAGACCGATACCCGGGTGTAGATGGGCACGTGCCGCTCCCTGTGGTAGGCCGAACGGAAGAGCACGGGGCTGAGGCTCGGAAGAATCGGCCGGCCGGCGACGGCGAAAAGCTTCCGGTCACTCATGGGCGACGAGCTCGAGGATGCGGTCGAGCGTCCGCCAGTCCAGCTGCCCTCCGGCGGTCTCGCGGCCCGGTCGAAGCGAGGCGAAGGTGAAGGGCGCGCCGAGAAGGGGCGCCGCGATCCGGGTGGCGACGCCCGCCCGTCCCGTGCCCAAGGCGATGACCCGGCCTCGCTTCGGCGTGTCGTAGAGCGAGAGAAGCCGGGAGCAGTCGGCTGCGGACTGGGCTCGGTGGACAATCTTGACAATGTCCGCGCCCTTCCGGAAAAAGCTCTCCCGCGTCCGGGCCAGGCGATCGGCCGCGGGGGGCCGCCGGTCGCTGTGGGAGGACAGGATAACCCGGCAGCCGCGCTCGCGGGCGACGCGGATAAGTCTCTTCCTGTACGCGGCAGGGGCGGCGGCCTCGATATCGACGAAGGCCGCCCCGGCGGCAACGGCCGCTTCAAGGGCCGCGCCGCGCTCGGCCGCGGACGCTCGTCCCGGACGGAACGTCGCGACCAGGGGAAGGGGGCTGCGAAAGACCTGGGCGATCTCGTCCGGGGCGAGCGGCGTGAGGTCCAGCCGGACCTCGGCCATGGGCAGGTCCTTGAGCGCGGCGAGGCATTCACGGAAGGTCGGCTCGGCCAGGCTAACACAAATCATGGACGGCGGACTCCAGTTCCACGAGCGGCATCTCCCGCACGAGCGGCCGGCCGATCGCCTCGAGGAAAACGAACCGGACCGAATCGCCCTGCCTCTTTTTGTCCCTGCGGACGGCGTCGAGGACGGCTTCGACGGACGCCGGAACCGCTACGGGCAGGCCGAGCTTTTGCAGCAAGGCTATCAACCGGTCACGCTCGCGGCCGGCGAGGAAACCCTTGCAGACCGACAGTCGGGCGGCGAAGACCATTCCCGCGCCGACCGCTTCGCCGTGGGACAGGCCCGCCGCCGACTCGAAGGCGTGGCCGAGCGTGTGCCCGAAGTTCAGCCGGCGCCTCTCCCCCGCCTCCTTCTCGTCCGCCTCGACGAGGCAGGCCTTCACCCGGAGCGACGCCCGGACTGCGCGCAGGGTGAAGTCCCGCTCGAGCGCGATCGCCCTGTCCGGCTCCCGCTCGAGCGCCTTGAAGAGACCGGCGCTGCCGATGGCCGCGGTCTTGACCATCTCGGCCAGCCCGTTCGAGACCTCCCGGGGCGGCAGAGTCCGGAGAACATCCGGATCGCAGAGCACGAAACGAGGCTGCTGGAAGACCCCGACGAGGTTCTTGTAGCCGCAGAAGTTGACACCGTTCTTGCCTCCGATCCCGGCATCCACCTGGGCCAGGAGCGTCGTCGCGGCGAAGCCAAAGGCGAGGCCGCGCAGATAGGTCGACGCCGCGAAGCCGGCGACGTCGCAGACAACACCGCCGCCGACCGCGACGACAAAGGTTGACCGGTCCGCGCCCATATCAAGAAGGCGGCTGTAGATGCGTTCGACCGTGGCCAGCGACTTGGTCCCCTCGCCCGGGTCGAGGACGATCCTCTCCCCGGCGGCGAAGGCCGGCCCGTAGAGGCGTTCGACGTTGGAGTCGGTGATGACGACGGCGCGGCCGCCGGGGACGTGGCGGCCGAGGCGATCGAGGCCCTCCCCGACGAGGACGCGGCAAACGCCGGACGCCGCCCGGACTCTAAGAACGGTCAATCCCCAGGCCCTCCATCAGGTCGCCCATGGCCGCCAGCTTCGGGACCAGCCGGCCGAACTCGGCAGGCGTGATCCCGTTCGACTCATCCGCCGAATCCGCAGCACCCGTCGGCAGGGCGACATCGACGACGAGCCCGTCCGCCCCGGCCGCGATCGCCGCCAAGCCCAGTCGCTCGATCTCCCCGGGCCCGCCGGCTCGGTCGAGGTCGACAAGGACGGGCAGATGGCTGATCGCCTTCACGGCCGGCACGGCGCTAAGGTCGAGGACGACGCGGGACCTGGTCTCAAAGCTCCGGATGCCGGCCTCACAGAGAATGACCCGCGGATTCCCTTCGACGAGGACGTACTCGGCGCTGTTCAGCCATTCCATGAGCTTGGCGTGCCACCCCCGCACGATGACGACCGGCTTCGAGCACGATCTCCCCACCTCCTTGAGGAGGGAGAAATTCTGCATATTCGCGGCGCCGACCAGGAGGACGTCGGCCGCCTCCGCTGCCGGCGAGACATCCTTGGTATCCGTTACTTCGACGAGGACAGGTAATCCGGCCCGCTTGGAGATCTCGCGGATGCGGGCGAAACGTCCGGCCGCGTCCGTCCCGTCGACCGCGGCGGCTTCGGGCTCCGTCCAGCGGAAGCCCGCCGCGCCGGCCTCCTTGACGGACCTGGCGGCCGCGATGGCGAGAGCCTTGTCGCCCACGCAGGCAATCCCCGCGAAAACGGTCAGGGATCCTCCGATCCTCAACGAGCCGACGCCGAAGACCGTCTTATCCGTCTTCCTGTCACCCCGGGCCGCGAGCTTGAGGCCTTCCCAGGGAGGGGTCATCAGCGCCTCGCTCCGCGATAGGTTTGGCCCGACCTGTAGAGCCCGACGAGGCTCCGGCGCTCCTCCAGACCGGGATCGTCGCTGCGGCTCAGCCGGACGGCGGTCTCAGCCGCTTCGACGGCCGCGTCGAACTGTCCGTCCTCGGCCAGGGCCGCGGCAAGGATGTCGTAGACCCGCGGCCCACCGGCGGTTCCGCCCGAGATCTTTTCGAACTTGCGGGCCAGCTCGACGGCCCGGACGCCCCGGCGAACGCCGGCGTCCGGGCACGTCGCGTAGAGCCAGGCCAGATTGCCGACTGTATCGGCGTCGTCCCCGGCGTGCTTGAGGCATTCCTCGTAGCGGGTCGCAGCGTCCGCGAATCTCCCCTCGCGGGTCAGGATCAAGGCCAGGTCGAAGTGAGCCCGGGCGTACCGGGGCGTGGAATCGATGGCCTCCTCGAAATATTTCCGGGCCGCGTCGATGTTGCCCCGGCTTAACTCGAGCGCTCCGGCGTTGGTGAGGGACTGGGCGTTCAGAGGATTGACCTTGATGGCGGCCTGGAAATGCCGCATGGCCTCTTCATAACGGCCCAGGCGGAAGAGCGTGACCCCGAAGAAATTGTGGGCGGCCCAGTTCTCCGGGTCGATCGTCAGAGCCCGCTCGAAGAGCCCGATGGCCTTCTCGATATCGCCCTTCTCCCGGTAGTAAAAGCCTTTGGCGGCCAGGGTCTCGGCGAAGCCAGGCTTCATGGCGTCGGCGGTCTCGAGCTCCTGGAACGCCTCCTCGAGCCGGCCGGCCTTGACGAGGTCAGCCGCGCGGCCGAGGTGGCGGCGATAGTCGACGGCGGGAGCGTCGATGGCCATCTTGAAGTCGGGCGGGACGTTGAGGAACTCCGGGATGTTGACGGCCCTGTTGGCCGCCGTCGATCCCGGGACGAGCACGGCCGGGCTATCGACGCCGTTCTCGTCGATGTGGGTCAGGAACATCTGGGTGTAGGGCGTATTGGCCTTGGACGCGAAGACCATCCAGCGGCCGTTCGGGGAGAAGCTGTGCCACGAGTTCATCGGAGAGAGATTGCAGTTCATCCGGCGGGGAGGGCCGCCGGCCAGGGGCATGATGTAGAGCTGGCTGTCAGGTCGCATCAGCAGCCCGGTCTTGGCTTGGACCCAGACGAGCCAGCGGCCGTCGGGCGAGATCTTGGGAAAGGAGTTGCTCATGCCGTTCGCCGAAGCCCCCGGGATCGGCTCGGCCGAACCTCCTTGGCCGTTATTGAAGGGGATGGCGTAAAGGTCGTATTGGATCTGGATCTCGTTCGGATCGTTGGCCTTTTCGGGCCTGGCCCCGGCCGGCACGTTGTCCCGGGCCTTGGCCCGGAGGAAAACGAGCGTCTTGCCGTCCGGGGTCCAGACGCCGTTGCAGTGAACGTAGTCCGGATCCGCGGCTCCGGCGAGAGGCTGGATCTTCCCCGTCGTCCGGTCGTAGAAGGCCAGGATGCCGCGGGTCGGATAAAAGGTCTGCAGGAAGCGGAAGTCCATATAGTTCGTGACGAAGACGCTCTCGTTGATCGAGGACATGACGTAGCGCCCGTCCGGCGAAAGACGCGAGAACAGGCCGAAGGTGACCCATTGCCGGTTGTAATCATTCCAGGTGAACACCTGCTCGTTCTTGATGACCATGGACGGCTCGACCGGAGCGATGGCGTAGGCGCCCTTGTCGCCCGAGGGGCCGTCCATGTCCATGCCCAGGTAATTGCCGTCGTTGGAGAAGGAATGGCAGTTGGCGCAGGTCGGCATGTTCTTGAGGACGACGACGCCGGAGGGCTCGGTCAGGTTTCTGAGCCGCCATTCGATGAGCGGCAGGGAGCCCTCGGCCAGAGGCATGACGACGCCCTTCTCGTTCCTGGTCGGCAGCAGGGGGACGTCCCGGTAGAAGATCGGGGCACCGACGGGATCCTTGGAGATCTTGAAGGCGACGCCCCCGGAGGAAAGGAGTTCCGGCCCGGCCGGTGAAGCCGGCCCGGGGAGGCCGGCGAGCCCGCTGATCGTGACCGTGAAGGACCGCCCCGGGAGCTTCGTCAGCCGTCCCCAGACGTCGGCGTCCGGCGTCCAGCCCTTGGCCGATCTCCGGACCTCGGGTTCCGAGTAGACGTCCTCGGGAGAGCCGCAGCGGGGGTCGTACTCGGGCTCCGGCCGGCGGCCGTCGGTCAGGATGTAGATGTGCCCGGGTTCGTCGGCGATGCCGATATCAAGGAGCCAGGCCTTCGCGGCCGCGGCAGGATCATGATAAAGGAACGTCGGGGCGACCATGTCAGGTGGAAAGAGCGAGCCGGGGAAGGGATAATCGATCGACAGGTCAGGTCCGGGCCTGGGAACGCTCCGCGCCCGCTTCAGCGCTAGAAGCAGAGCGTCCTTCTGAGGGAGGGAGAGAGCCGGCGCGGCGGCAATATCGACGATGAGCAGGTCGGCCGCCGGCCAGCCCGGCGCCTGGCCGGGAAGGGGGGCGGAAGCAAGAGTCCGTGCCCCGGGGCCGACGAGGGCGGCGAGGACGATACCCGCGGCAAGGCAAGCTCGAACGGGCTGGCGAGTCGTCGACAGGGACATCCATGCCTTCCTTTGAGAGGATTATAGCAGTCTCCGGTCGCAAGAGGAAGCCGGGGGGCGGCCTGCCATTGACATCGTCCGCGGGCTCCGTTAGTATGAGCCCTTCGGAGATCGGATCACCGCCATGAAATTGAGCCTCTTTCCCAAGGACCACAAGTTTTTCGACCTTTTCCGCGAAGACGCCGCCAACCTCAGGGCAGGCGCCCTGGCCTTGCAGGAGCTCGTCGACCATTACGAAGACGTCGGGAAGAAGTACGAGCGGATCAAGGCCATCGAGCACCAAGGGGACAACCTCACCCACGAGATCTTCACCAAGCTCCGCGATACATTCATCACGCCGCTCGAGCGGGAGGACATCCACGGCCTGGCCAGCGGCCTCGACGACGTCCTCGACTGCATCGAGGGCGTGGCCAGCCGGATGTGGACCTTCAAGCTGGAACGCCCGACGCCCGAGGTCAATAAGC
>JBAVUQ010000233.1:0-33561 GCA_049696855.1 Candidatus Aminicenantales bacterium | reverse complement strand
GACGTCCACCTGGCGACGATCATCCCCGATTTCTTCGAAGGCTGCGGCTTCCATATTATCAAAGACGCGATCCCCGCGACCTTTCCGGCCAAGCGCCGGACCGCCTGGTGCGAGGGCTGTCCCCAGGAGCGCTGCACGGTCATGTTGAGAAAGATATCATGAGCCGGCCCGCCTATCCCGATTTCAAGCCTGTCGGTCTCGAGGACCAGGACGTCTTCAAGGAGTATCTCGAGCGTGAACCGTCCGAGGTCTGCGAGCTCAATTTCGCCAACATCTTCATGTGGAAGGATTCCGAGCACCCGAGCTGGACCATCCTCAACGGCAGCCTCTGCGTTCTCGTGGAGCCCGATTTCGAGGATCCGTACGTTTTGCCGCCCGTCGGCGGCGAGCGCGTCCCCGAGACGATCGCGGCCTGCCTGACGCACGCGCCGCGCCTGTCGCGGGTTCCCGAGGCATTCGTCGCGCGATACGGCGCCGGCTTCAAGGCCGGGGAAGACCCCGGCAACTTCGACTATATCTACCTCCGCCGGGAGCTGGCCGAGCTCAAGGGCAAGAAGTTCGACGGCAAGCGCAACCGCATCAGGAAGTTCGAATCGACCTTCGCCCACGAATACCATGCCCTGACGCGGGCCGATGTCCCCGGCTGCTTCCGGCTCCTCGAGGACTGGTTCGAGGAGAAGCGGAACGGCGACCCTTACATGAGAGCCGAGAGGGTGGCCATCGTCCAGGCGCTGGCTTCGTTCGAGCGCCTCGGGCTCAGGGGCGGCGTCGTCAAGGTCGGCGGCCGCGTCGAGGCCTTCACCATGGGCGGGCGGCTGACGGCTGACATGGCTGTCATCCCCATCGAGATCGCCAACCCCGGTCTCGTCGGCCTGGCCCAATGGATCAACCGCGAGTATGTCTGCCGGGAATGGTCGGACTATACGTTCATCAACCGGGAGCAGGACATGGCCATCGAGGGCCTGCGCAAGGCGAAACTGTCCTACCAGCCGGTCCGGCTCGTCAGGAAGTTCAACCTCTTCAAGCCATGAGGCTGTCCCTCGCGGCTCGGGACTGCCCCTCGTATTTCAAGCCATGAGGCTGCAGATGGCGGCGACGTTGACCATGTCATCGGCCGAGCAGCCGCGGCTGAGGTCGCAGTAGGGCTTGTTGAGTCCCTGGACGATGGGCCCGACGGCCTCGGCCCCGGCCAGCCGCTCGGTCAGCTTGTATCCGATGTTGCCGGCGTCGAGGTCCGGGAAGATGAGGACGTTGGCCTTGCCGGCGACCAAGCTGCCCTTGAACTTGCGCTCGCCGATCGAGGGAATGAGGGCGGCGTCGGCCTGCATCTCGCCGTCGAGGAGGAGGGCGGGGGACTTCCCCTTGGCGATCTTGGTCGCGCTGACGACCTTGTCGACGTCGGCGTGGGCGGCCGAGCCCTTGGTCGAGAAGGACAGCATGGCCACCCGCGGCTCCTCGCCGGTCACGGCCTGGAAATTCCTGGCCGAGGTGATGGCGATATCGGCCAGCTGGGCGTCGGTCGGGTTGGGGACGACGGCGCAATCGGCGTAGCAGAGAAGCTTCTCGGGGAAGACCATGATGAAATAGCTCGAGACGGTCGAGATGCCCGGGGCGGTGCCGACCGTGTGGATGGCGGCGCGGATCACGTCGCCGGTCGAGGAGAGGTTGCCGCCGACGACGGCCCCGGCCTTGCCGGTCGCGAGCAGGAGGCCGGCGTAGTAGAGCGGGCCCTTGGCGGCCTCGGAGGCCTGTTCGAGAGTCCACCCCTTGGCCTTGCGCTTCTCGAAGAGGATGCCGACGAGCTCGTCCCGGCCCGGGTCGGTCAACGGGTCGATGATGGGGATGCCGCCGATGTCGAGGCCGTTGTCCTTGGCGATCGCGTGGATCGCGGCGGACGAGCCGACCAATCGGGGCTCGGCGATGTGCTTTTCCCTCAGGATCAGGGCCGCCTTGAGGGTCCGGACGTCCTCGGCGTCGGGGAAGGCGACCTTGAGGAATTTCTTCGCGGCCTTGTCGCGGATGTCGGAGATGAATGTATTGCCCATGGGTGGCTCCTTTTTTATGGGGTAGGGTGCGGTTATACCCTAGCGGCTTCGAGACTGTCAACCCCACCCTCCGCCTTGACTTTTCCCCGGCGCCGAGGGAGAATGGGGCTTAAAAAATTCGGCCCTTTCTCCGGCCGATGGACCAAGAAACCTTAAGGAGTCATCGATGATCATCCTGTCCCTGAACTGCGGCAGTTCGTCCGCCAAGTACCGTCTTTACGATTACGACAAGAAAGAGACCCTGGCCACGGGGATCGTGGAACGGGTGACGATCGGCAAGAGCTACATCCAACAGTCGGGCCTGGGCCGGGAACCCATCAGGATCGACCACGAATGTCCGACCCACCGGGAGGCCATCAAGCTCATCATCGACACGCTGCTCGACCCCAAGATCGGCGTTCTGGCCGACCTGAAGGAGATCTCGGCCGTCGGCCACCGCGTCGTCCATGGCGGCGAGAAGTTCACGAAATCGGTTCAGATCACCCCGGAGACGCTGGCGACCTTCAAGAGCCTCTTCGGCCTGGCCCCCCTGCACAATCCCCCGAACGTCCTGGGGATCGAGGCGGCCATGGACGTCCTCCCGAACGTTCCCCACGTCGCCATCATGGACACGGCCTGGCATCAGACGATGCCCGGGAGCTCCTACATGTACGCCCTGCCCTATGAGTGGTACGAGAAGTACGGCGTCCGCCGTTACGGCTTCCACGGGACCTCGTTCCTCTATGTCGCCAAGCGGGCCGCCCTGCTCCTCGGCAAGGACCCGTTCGCGTGCAACCTCGTCTGCCTCCACATCGGCAACGGCGTCTCGGCCAACGCCATCAAGAACGGCGTCTCCTTCGACACCAGCATGGGCCTGACGCCCCTCGAGGGCCTGGTCATGGGCACGCGGGCCGGCGACCACGACGCGGCCATCGACCTGATGGTCATGGAGAAGGAGGGGATCGCCCCGGGCAAGATGAGCGACATCCTCAACAAGAAGTCGGGCCTGCTCGGCATCACCGGCAAGTACACCGACCGCCGCGACGTCCAGAAGGCCGCCGAGGCGGGCGACGCCCGGGCCAGGCTGGCCATCGAGGTCGAGTCCTACCGGATCAAGAAGTACATCGGGGCCTACTCGGCGGCCATCGGCGGCGCGGACGCCATCGTCTTCACGGCCGGGGTCGGCGAGATGTCCGACCTCATCCGGGAGAAGTCGTGCGAGGGCCTGGAGTTCCTGGGCATCAAGCTCGATAAGGCCAAGAACAAGCTGGCCAGGACCCGCAACGCCGAGACCGAGATCTCGGCCGACGACTCCAAGGTCAAGATCTTCGTCATCCCGACCGACGAGGAGCGGGTCAACATCGAGGACGTCATCGCCATCCTCGAGGGCAAGTACGACGAGCACACCCATTTCACCTATCGCTTCCAATCGCCCGACTATGTCAATTCGCAGCGCGAGCAGGATTTCGTCAAGGAGTGCGAGGCCAAGCCGGGGCTCAAGGCGATCCAGGTCAAGCCCAAGAAGCGCTCATAAAGGACGGCCGCTGAGGGCCTTCGGGATGGCCCGAAGGAACCCGCCCTGCTACGCTCGGGGTATTCCTTCCGTCGGCTCGACGGCAGACCTCGCTTTATGGACTTCTCGGCTCGGGGCGTGCCGCTTCGTCGGGTCGCGGGTTTGGCCCGGCGCGCCAAACCCGCTCGGATCCGGGCCTCCGGCGGGAAGCGGAGTCCTCGGAGCGACCTGCAGAATTGTGGCTGAGTGCTCGAAGCCCCAATTCTGATAACTATCTTAAACGAGTATCTTTATGAAGATATTTCCCAGAAGCGCTCCTCCGAGCCGCTCCGTCGCGCTTCTGATGGTCGCTCCGCAGACTCCGCTCCCTGCCGCTCCTCCGGGCATCGCCCCTGCGCCACCGTCCATAATCGCTCGATCTGCCAACCTCGTCCGAATCATTCACGGCGATACGTTCCAAGAGTCGGGTTCGACTGCCCTCCTCGCCACCCCTTCAAGCCCTCCGTTAGAAACTTCCCTGCGTGGGGTGGATTCCTTCTGCTATCCCTTCGGCCCTGACAGGGGGCGGACGATCTCATGCGCTTGCGGGGGCTCGAGCTGGTCGCTATCTCCAATCAGAGATGACGGCCAGAATGAGGTCCGAAAGGGCCTCGAGGTCGCGGCGGTCGATCTTCTCGATGAGCGAATGGGCGTAGGAGCCGGGCCAGGACAGGGGGATGTCGACCGCGCCGCCGGCGAGGAAGACCGAGCCATCGTTGCCGCCGCGGGAATTGCCGACCTGGATCGGGATCATCCGCTTCCTGGCGATGGCCAGGACCTTGAGGATCTCGGGCTTGGGCGTGACGTTGCTCGAGTCGATGGCCCTGACGACCGCTCCCCGGCCGACGGGAAGGAAGCCGAAGCGCTTCGATTCGAGCGGCGAATCGGTCGAGACGAACGTATCGATGGCGAAGACATAATCCGGCTTCAGGGTCTTGGCCAGCTCCGAGGCGCCGAAGAGTCCCGTCTCCTCCTGGACGTCCCAGGCGAAAGTGATCGTCCGGCCCTTGACCGTCTCCGGCTTGAGGCGCAGGGCGGCGTCGAGAAGCGCGGCGCAGCCTCCCCGGTCGTCGACGGCCCTGGTCGCCATCAGTCCGGGCGCGAAATCGGTGATGGTCTTTTTCGCGGTGATCGTGTCGCCCTCGGCGACCCCGAGCGCCCGGGCCTCCGCCTCGGTCGCCACGCCAAGATAGATGTCGAAGCTCTCGGCCGTAAAAGGCGGTTCCGGAGCATCCTCCCGGGAGGGACGCTCGTCGTACCCCGGACGAGGCGATACGATCCCGGCCACGTCGCCCCGGACCGTGTGGATGAGCACGGGGCGCGCCTCGATCGTCTGGGGGAGGATGCCGCCGCCCGGCTTGACCCGGACGCGGCCTTCCGGAGTGATCCTGTCGATGACCCAGCCGAGCTCATCCGAATGGGCGACGAACAGGATATGAGGGCGGCCCGACCCGAGGGTGAACCAGACGTTGCTCATGCCGTCGCGTTCGGCCTTGAGCCCCGCGGGCAGCCGGCCTTGGATGAAATCGGACACGGGGCCCTCGTGACCCGAAACGCCGGGCACGAGCACGATCTCCCGGAGGATGTCCCAGGCCTTGGACTGAGCGCCGGCCGAGGAGAAGGAGGCGAGAAGCGCCAGGATGCCGAGGCCGATCCGCCTGTTCACTTCGCACCTCCCGGCCGGAGGAATCGCTCCAGGATGTCGCATAAGGCCTCCAGGTCCTTGAGCGCGACGACCTCGGACGGCGTATTGAGGAAGCGGACCGGCAGGGCCAGCGTCACGACCTCCGCCGGCGGGCCCGCGAACGGCAGGGCCAACGGAGAATCGGGCACGTCCTGAAATTGCAGGGGGACTCCGGCAGCCGCCGCGGCCGCCTCGACCGCCTGTCGCAGCGCGGACGATTCATCCTTGGCCTGGACGAGGACCGGACCCCCGCCGGGGACCGGGGAGCCGTCGCCCTTGCCCGCGGCGATGACGTCGACGACGATCGTCCTTTTCGGCTGCCATTTGGACTTGGCGCGCGCGGCGCCGATGGCCGGGCGCGCGCCCCGGCCCCGGGCGCCGAATTTGGTCTGGGCCGCCCAGGCCAGGACTGTCTCTTCGCCGCCCGCCCGTCCGGCCAGCGTTTCGAGCACGGAAACGAGACACGCCGCGGCGGCCTTCACCCCGAGCGACGGCCCGGCCCATTGGTCACCGGCAAGCTCCGTCAAAACGGCGGGGTAGGTGACCGGGTCGAGGAACTCGATGCCCCTGGCCCGGGCTTCCTTCTCAGTCCGGGCGCCGATGTCGACATAGGCGATCTCCAGCGAGAATCCTTCGACCTGGGTCCTGCGCCTCTCGGGGGTGAGGAGATGGATCGCGGGCTGCGAAATGACGCCCTGGACCGGTCCCTTCGCCGTCGAGACGATGACCGGCTGGCCGAGGAGGAAGGCGTCGAACCGGGCGTGGGGCGGAGGCACCGGCCGGTCGAGCGTCAGGGCGCCTTCGGCCGTGATGCCGCTAACCATGTGCCCGTAGCCGTCGAGGGCCGCGAGGATGAGCGTCGGCCCCGGCGTTCCGCCGAGCCGGACGGCGATCGTGCCCAGGCCAGCCTCCTCGACCGCAACGCCCTTGGGCAGGAGTCCCCGGATCTTGGCCGCGAGCATCTCCTCGTTGCCGGTCGTCGACGGGACGACGAAAAGCTCCTTTGTCAGGGTCTTGAGGTCCGCAGCTCCGGCCGCCGCGACGAGGCCCGCCAGCGCCATGGCCACGGCCGATGTTCTTAATGCGCGATGAGCCATTCGACTCTCCCTTCGTTCTCCGATTCCCCGAGCCAAACGTATTAACACAGCGACAACCTGCGGTCAATTCACAAATGGGAGCAGCCCTAAGAACGGATTCATCGAAAATGGGGACGTTTCTGTTTTCAAATAAAATGCATTAATTTCAAAAACAGAAACGTCCCCATTTTTTTTATTAAGGATTTTCGTTATGATAAAAGACAGAGCGATCGAGTGGATAAGAAAAGCTTCCTCAGGTTCGGCGTCGCGATCATCGTCGTTTTCCTGCTCGGGGTTTTCTTGAAGCTGGCCAGGTCCGTCCTCATCCCCTTCAGCCTGGCCTTCCTGTTTTCCTTCGCCGTCTCGACCATCCTCGATTTTCTGGTCCGGCGCAAGGTGCCGAAATATGTCGCCCTGATCCTCATCCTGCTCGTGATCTTCGCCGCCTTCTACTTCGTCGGGACCGTCTTCTATGCGGGCGGCAAGGCCCTCGCCGCCGAGCTCTCGTCCTACACGGACTTTGTCAAATCGTTGGTCGAAAAGATCGATCGGATCGTTTCCAACCCGCACCTGAGGGCCGGTCTGACGGACTGGGTCAACTCCTTTAACGAGAACCGGTTAGGGGCGTTTTTCATCTCCGCTCTCGGGCCCTTCGTTTCGTTCATGTCGCAGCTGCTGCTCATCTTCGTTTTCATGATCTTCATCCTGGCCGGGCGCGGCCGGATGACGAAGAAGATCGCCGAGGCCTTCCCTCCGGCCCAAGCCTCGACCCTGAGCCATGCGGCGGTCCGGATCAGCCACGAGATCCAGAAATACCTGGCCGTCAGGACCCTGGTCAACCTTCTCATCGGGATCCTGACCGCGGCCGTTCTGGCCGCCTTCGGGGTCCGTTTCGCCGTCGTTTTCGGCGTCCTGGCTTTTCTCGTCAACTACATCCCCGCTCTCGGCGCCATCATTTCCGTCGCCCTGCCCGTCCTCCTCGCCTTTTTCCTTGACGGGGCCTTCACCCTCAAGGTCGTTCTCATCCTGGTCCTCCTGGCCGGGGCCCACGCGGCCCTGCACCGCCTGTTCGAGCGGCGGCTCATGGCCAAGGAGGTCAGCTTGTCTCCGCTTCTCGTTCTTTTTTCGCTTTTCTTCTGGGCCTGGCTCTGGGGCCTTCCGGGCATGATCCTGGCCGTCCCGCTGCTGACGGCCGCCAGGATCTTTTTCGAGAACGTGCCGTCCCTGCGCTTCCTGGGGACGATGATGGACAGATAGGGGACAGGAGGGACGCTTCAGGCGCCGAGGCCGACCGCGGCCAGGAACTGTGTCAGACGCTGTTCGATCTTGAGCGCGGTTTCCTTGTAGGTCTGATAATCCGATCCGAGAGGGTCTTTGATATCCCAACCGTAGAGGATGGATTCCGGAATCCCCCAGATGTGCCGCAGATGGTGGTAGATGGACGGGTCCATGGCGATGATGTAATCGAAGCTTCCGAGGTCGTACGTCCCGACCGGCCGCGCGATATGGGAGGAGATGTCGATCTTGTAGACGAGCTTCATGACCAGGGCCGCCTCTTCGGTGGGCGGGCCGCCGGTCGCGCCGATGCCGGCGCTGGCGACCTCGGCGTTCGGGCCGAGGCGCTGGCGGGCGATGGCCTCGGCCATCGGGCTGCGGCAGATGTTCCCATAGCAGACGAAGAGCAGACGCTTCCCGGGTTTTTTCATCGTGACAGCCGTCAAGTCCGACCGGCCTGCGCGCTCTCGAGCGAGACTTCCTTGGCCTTCTCGTAGAGGAAAGCGGCCAGGATGTATTGCTCGGCCGCCTGGGGGACGAGACCGTCCTTGGCCATTTGCCGGGCGCCGTTCTCCTCGGTCGTGGCCCGCTCGTAGAGCCAGGCCTGCTTGGAGGGCGCCCGCGCGGCCTCGGCGTCCTTGCGGATCGCGCCTGTCAGCTCGCTCAGGGCGGCCAGTCCCTGCTCCTCGTCGGTCGCCCTGGGGCTCAGGAGATGGACCCGGTTCAGGATGTCGCACAGGATCCTGGCGCCGGAAAAATCGTTCTTGGCAAAGGCGTCGGAGGCGTCCTTTTCCTTTTCCATCGCGATCCAGGAGAGGAGGTTGGGCCGTCCCGTCCGGGACGGGCCGCCCATCTTACGTTTCGTCTCCTGGAGCTCCTTGAACGCCGCCTCCGCCCGCTCCCGTTCGCTGACCTGGGAGAGGAGCTTCCGCATCTCGGACTCGCCCCGGTCGTAGCTCCGTTTCGAGGCCTCGAGATTGCCCGCCTCCTTCTGCTTCTTCCCTTCGGTGATCCGGGCCTGGATGCTGTCGAGCCACTGCGACAGGGCGGACGCCTCGGCCGGATATTTCTCCTTGATGGCGGCCAGCGCCTTCTCGAACTCCAGGGCGTCCTTCTCGTTCATGAACTTGGCCGGTTCTTTCATGAACGGGGCGAGATAGCCCATGATGGCCGAAGGCACCCCCCCGCCGGAAAGAGGATTCGGCTCCGTCGTCTTCTCTTCCGGCGGCTGCGGCCGGGCCGCGGTATTCGTTATGACTTCGACGCCGGACGCGATCTTATCCGCCAGCCGCGACGAGGTGTTGCGGCCGGACCGGCCCGATGGCTCGCTCTTGTCGCCCCGGTTGACGAGCGAGACGATCCCGACGATGACCAGCGCGGCCACGGCGAGCGCCGGGACGAGGATCTTCCTGAGTCTGAACTTGACCGTGATCTCGCGGTCCGTGAGGGGCTTCGTCCGGGCCGTGATCTGGCGGGTCATGGGCAGGCCCTGTTCGACGGCGGTCAGGCCTTCGAGGACCTCGGTCGCCGACTGATAACGGGCGTCCCGCGATTTCGCCAGGCATTTCAGGATGATCCGGCTCAGGCCGGCGGAGATCTGGGAGTTGATCGTCTGCGGGTCGGCGGGAGGCTCGCTCTTGTGCTTGAGGACGATGCTGAGCGGCGTCGTCCCCTCGAAGGGGACGCGGCCCGTGACCATCTCGAACAGGATGGCCCCCAGGGCATAGATGTCGACCCGGTGATCGATGTCGCGGCCATCGGCCTGTTCCGGCGCCATGTACTCCGGCGTTCCGATGATCACCCCTGTGCCGGTGACGCTGCGGGTGTGGAGGGACCGGGCGATGCCGAAGTCCATGATCTTGGCGTTGCCGTCCTTGTCGATCATGACGTTCTGGGGCTTGAGGTCGCGGTGGATGACCCCCAGACGATGGGCTTCGGCCAAGCCCTCGGCGATCTGCTTGGCCAGCCCCACGGCCTTGGCCTCGGTGAGGTGCCCCGACCGGCGGATGAAGCTCTTGAGATCCTCGCCGGGGACATATTCCATGGAGATGAAGATCGAGAGCCATTCCTCCCCGAGATCGTACATCCGGCAGACGTGACGGTGGGCGACCTGCCGGGCCAGTTTGATCTCGTTGCGGAAGCGTTCGACGACCTCGGGATCGGAGGCGATCTCGGGCTTGAGGAGCTTGAGGGCCACGACCTCCCGGATCTTGCTGTCGAAGGCTTTGTAGACGGTGCCCATGCCGCCCTGGCCGATCTCCTCGATGATCTCGAAGCGGCGGGCGAACGTCGTGCCGCGCTCGAGGCCCTTGGAGGGGGTTTGGAAGGTGGCTGTCCCCGTCGGAAGGGTCTCGCCCGAGCCGGGCATCTCGCGGCCGCAGCGGCCGCAGAAACGGGTCCCTTCGGGATTGTCGTTCTGGCAGCGTGGGCACTTCATGGGACGAGCCGTGTTTTTATCAAGAACAAGAATTCAATTCGGGTCTATTATATATCAAACCCATAAGAAAATACGCTCGAGGGGCTGATTTGGTTTCCCGGCCGGGGGCGCCACTCAGATGCGTACGGGCAGCGGCCAGAACGGGGCCTTGGCCTCGGGGTCGTCACCCGGCCTGAGCGGCAGGAACGTCAGCTCGAAGCTGTAGTTTTTTGCCGGCAGGGTGTACTGGGGATGGATCCTGGCTCCCCAGGAGTCGTCTCCGCCGACTCCCATCTGGGCGTGGTCGAGGGTCAAGCAGACGAAATCGCGGCGCGGGACGTCCGGCGGATGCTTCGCCCCGCGGCTCGGCAGGGTCAGGTCTTCGGGCCAGTACGGATGGGCCGAGAATTCGAGGACAGGGTCGCCGGAAACAAGAAGCCCCCGGCCCTCGGCGTCGCGGACGGCCAGCCAGCGCGTGTCGGTGCGGCTGCCGAATTCCTGGGGGCTGACGTAGGGAATGGGCTCGGCCGGTGTCATTTCGTAGAGACCGACGAAAGCCGCCGTCTTCCTGTCCCAGTAGTTCTCGAACGGCCCGCGTCCGAACCATTGAACCCGGTCGAATCCCGCGGGCAGGGCCATCTTCAATCCAATACGAGGGAGCTCGGGCAGCTTGGCTCCGGCCTTGAGCTCGAGCGTCGAGCGCACGACGATCTGACCGTCGCTCTGGATGGCATATTCAAGTTTCTGGGTCGCCAGGCCCCCCGCGAGGCCGTAGGCGACGGTTACCGTCACCTCTTCGGCGCCGGACACGCGCACCCCGAGACTCTTCAGGTCGCGATAAAGGCTGGCCTCCCGCCAAACCGCCAGGCGCCTCGGCATCTGGTTCCCGAAATCGTTATCCGTGGGGGCGCGCCAGTAATTGGGCTCGATCCCGGAGGCGATGAGCTCGTGGCCGTCGAGGACGTATGAATCCATCTCTCCCGTCAGCCGGTCGAAGCGGACCGAGAAATCCCGGCCGACAACGCGGCGGAAGCGCGGCCCGTCTTCAACCACGGGCGTCGGCAGAGCCGACGGCAGGGATACGGAGCTAGCATAGAAATAGGGAAGCGGGATCTGTTCCGACGCGATGGCATATCCCTTCGGAATGCCCGGCCAGGCCTTGCGCGTCCGGAGCGAGAGCGTGAGGAAATATTCCTGGCTGGACTCGGCCGCGTGGCGGGGGACGGGCAGGCGGACGATCGTGCTTGCGCCCGGGGCTACGGCGGGGCAGCGGACCGTTCCCCGGGCCGTCGTCTTCCCTGAGGCGGAGAGCTCCCAGGCGAGGTCGAAGCGGTCGAGGGAAAGGAACGCATAACGGTTCTTGATCTCGACGGGGCCCGCCGGAAAATCGGAGGCCGCGAACTTGACGAACTGATAGACTTTTTTGACCTCGAAGAGCGCCGGGTGGGGCGTCCGGTCGGGACCCACAAGGCCGTTGCAGCAGAAGTTCTGGTCGGAGGGAACGTCGGCCGGGCCGTAGTCGCCGCCGAAGGCCCAGAAGGGCTCGCCCTTGGCGTTCTTGGCGGCGAATCCCTGGTCGACCCAGTCCCAAATGAACGCGCCCTGGAGCTGGTCGTGGGACTCGATAGCGTCCCAGTAGTCTTGGAGATTGCCCGTCGAGTTGCCCATCGAGTGGGCGTACTCGCACTGGATGAGAGGCCGCGGCTGCTTCACCGAGGCGTACTTGATCATATTCTCGATCGACTCGTACATCGGGCAATAGATGTCGGTGTGCGGCATGAGTTCGGCCCGCTCGTACTGGACCGGCCGCGACGGATCGCGCTTCTTGAGCCAGGCATAGGCGTTCTCGAAGTTGACGCCGTCGCCCGCTTCGTTCCCGAGCGACCAGATGATGACCGAGGGATGGTTCTTGTCCCGTTCGACCATGCGGGCGACGCGGTCGAGATGGGCCGGGCCCCAAGCCGGGTCCTTGGCCAGGCTCTCGGGCCCGTAGCCCATGCCGTGCGATTCGATGTTGGCCTCGTCGACGACGTAGAGCCCGTACTCGTCGCAGAGCTCGTACCAGCGCGGGTCGTTCGGATAGTGGCAGGTCCGGACAGCGTTGATGTTCGACTGCTTCATGAGCTCGATATCGCGCCGCATGGACTCTTCCGAGATGACGTGGCCCGTGTAGGGATCGTGCTCGTGGCGGTTGACGCCCTTGAGCAGGACCGCCGCGCCGTTGACGAGAAGGTGCCCGTCCTTGATCTCGGAGGTCCGGAAGCCGATCCGGGACGTGACCGCTTCGAGGATCTTCCCGTTCCGATCCCGGAGTTCGAGAACGAGGCGATAAAGGTAGGGGGTCTCTGCGCTCCAACGCTTGACGTCCTTGACTGTCTTCTCGAACCATAGGCCCGTCCCCCTTCCGGTACCCAGCCGCTCGTTGCCTACCCTTTCCTCATGGGTGAGCTTAGTTGCGGCGGAGGCCACTGTCCGGCCGTCCGCATCGAGAAGGGTCAGCGAGACGGTCGAGCGCCAGCGGTCGACCGAGTCGATCAGTCTGCCTTCGGCATCGAAGGCCGCGAGATCGACCGTCACTTCCAAGAGGCCGTTCCGGTAAGCGGCATCGAGGCCGGCCCGGACCTCGAAGTCGCTGATCCGGAAATTGGGCGCGGCATAAAGATAGACGTCGCGCTCGATGCCGGCCAGCCGCCAGAAGTCCTGGCATTCGAGATAGGAGCCGTCCGACCAGCGGTAAACCTCCGCGGCCACGACATTCTCGCCCGGCTTGAGGAACCTGGTGATGTTCCATTCGGCCGGGGTCTTCGAGTCCTTGCTGAAGCCGACCTTCTCTCCGTTGACCCAGACATGGAAGAAGGACTTGACGGCGCCGAAGTGGAGATAGACCTGCATCCCATCCCAGCCGGCGGGGATGGTGAACGTCCGGCGGTAGGAGCCGACCGGATTGTGGTCGTGCGGGACAAACGGCGGCTTGGGATTGGGGGCGAACTCGTAGGACGAGTTGACATAGATCGGGATATCGTAGCCCTGGAACATCCAGTTCGAGGGAACGGGCGTCTCCTTCCAGCCGCTGACGTCGGCCGAGGGCTTCCAGAAATCCAAGGGCCGGTCCGCCGGGCGCGGCGACCAGTGGAATTTCCACGGGCCGTTGAGCGAAAGATACCTGGGCGATTCCTTGGGCTCGAGCCGCAGCGCCGAAGCCGCGTCAGGGAAGGGAACGAATGTCGCCCGGGGGGCTTCCGTGCCGGCGTGAAGGGCGGCCGGATTCTCCCAATCCTCGGGCCCGTTCTGAGATGGGGCCGTGGCGACGGCCAGCAGGCCGAGACAAGCGATCAGGACAGCTGTCTTTTTCATCGTCCTTCCTCGATCCTCAGTTTTTGTTCTTACGACGCGGAGGTCCCGGCCCAGAGATCGCGGGGGTAGATCCCGGACTCGACAAGCCCGAGGATGGCCGCCTTGAACATCGGCCGGTCCTCGGGATAGGTCACGCCAAACCAGCGCTCCCGCGTCGGCAGGACCTTGACCCGGGCCCTCTTCTCCCGGATGAGCTCGCCGACGACCTCGGGAATGAGGAACTCCGCCTTGAGGATGTTCGCGGCGCTTCTCCGCAGGAACCCGGGAAAGCGGCTCTCGAGCTCGCCGAAGAGAAGAGGCGTGAAGCCCCAGCAGTTCATCGACGTCCAGCCGGCCGGGTCGAGAGGCGTCCAGTCGACGTCGTCCGCCGTGTGTTTGATGCCGTCGGGGAAGCGCTTGATCTTGAGGAGCTCGCGGATGCCGACGAGGTAGCCGTCCGGCGTGGCCTCGCAGACGCCCCTGGCGACCGTGCCGTGCTCGGAGAGCGTGTTCTCGAGCCGGTAGCCGACCATGGCGAACTCCGGCGTCCCCCCGCCGCCTGGCCCGCGGCCGAGATGGCCGGCCATGGCCTCGAAAGCCGTCCGGCCGTAATAATCATCCGCGTTCACGGCCAGGAACGGAGTCGTGACGGCGTCCCTGCAGGCCAGGATGGCCTGGGCCGTGCCCCAAGGCTTCTTCCGATCTTCGGGGACCCGGAACCCGGGCGGGACCTGGTCCAGGGACTGGAGGACGTAGGCCGTGTCCGCCGCGCGCTCGATGCGGCGGCCGATCCTGTCGCGGAAGGCCGCTTCGATGTCCTTGCGGATGATGAAGACGACCCGGTCGAATCCGGCCCGGAGGGCGTCATACACGGAGTAATCCAGCACGGCCTCGCCGCTCGGGCCGACGGGATCGACCTGCTTCAGCCCGCCGTAGCGGCTGCCGATTCCCGCGGCCATCACGACCAGGGTCAGGGACGCCATAGGGCCTCCTCTCGAGTGCCGAGTTTTCCTTATCTTAATAGAATCATTCGGGCCTGGTCAAACCATCCCTTACCTCACTCTGGGGACACCTGGAAAAGCGTCTCTGCTTAGATATTTCGCAGAAGTCCGGCTCCGAGTCGCTCCGCCGTCCTTCTGCCGGGTCGCTCCCCAGAGTCGGCTTCCCGCCGGAGGGACTTTCCCCCGCCCAGGCCGTCCCGTTTCTTTACTTGATCCTTCCTATCTTATATCATTGACGTATCCTGAAAGGTGAACCCATGATCCGTTCGACGACCGTCATCTGTGTCCGCCACAAGGGGAAAACGGCCATGGCCGCCGACGGCCAGGTGTCCATGGGCCAGACCGTTCTCAAGAAGACCGCCCAGAAGATCCGCCGCCTGGGCAAGGGCGACGTCCTGGCCGGGTTCGCCGGGTCCACGTCGGACGCCTTCGCCCTGTTCACCCGTTTCGAGTCCAAGCTCGAGGAATACCGCGGCAATCTCTCCCGGGCCGCGATCGAGCTGGCCAAGGACTGGCGCATGGAAAAAGCCCTGCGTCAGCTCGATGCCCTGCTCATCGTGGCCAATACCGAGACATCCCTGCTCATCTCCGGCACCGGCGACGTCGTCGAGCCGGACGACGGCATCCTGGCCATAGGATCCGGCGGGTCCTTCGCCCTGGCCGCGGCCCGGGCCCTCATCAAGCACACCGATCTCGACGCGCGGACCGTCGCCGAGGAAGCCCTGAGGATCGCCGCCGACATCTGCGTTTACACCAACACCGAGATCATGGTCGAGGAGCTCTGAATGCCGATCGTCCTGCCCGAATCGCTGGAGAGACCCGCCGCCGAGGCCCCCGAGGCCGAGCTTACGCCGCGGGAGATCGTCGCCGAGCTCGACAAGTACATCATCGGCCAGAAGGCGGCCAAGAAGGCCGTGGCCATCGCCCTGCGCAACCGCTACCGCCGGCGCAAGCTCCCGCCCGCTCTCGCCGACGAGATCGCCCCCAAGAACATCCTCATGATCGGCCCGACGGGCGTGGGCAAGACCGAGATCTCGCGGCGCCTGGCCAAGCTGACCTTCTCGCCCTTCCTCAAGATCGAGGCCAGCAAGTTCACCGAGGTCGGCTATGTCGGCCGCGACGTCGAGTCCATGATCCGCGACCTCGTCCGCATCTCCGTGGACATGGTCAAGCAGGAGAAGATCGCCGAGATCGAGGGCAAGGCCCGGGCCGCCGTCGAGGAGAGGCTGCTCGACATCCTCCTGCCGCCGGCGAAGAAGCGCGACGAATCGTCCGGTGAGACCGAGGAGGAGGCGGCGCCGCGTGACACCCGCGAGAAGCTGCGGGCCCAGCTCCGCCAGGGGCTCCTCGACGACCGCACGGTCGAAATGGAGGTGAAGGAGAAGACGACGCCGCCCCTCGAGGTCGTGTCAAACTCCGGGGTCGAGGAGATCGGCTTCCAGATCCAGGAGTTCCTGCCCGGCTTCCTCGGCGGCCGGACGAAAAGGCGGCGGATGAAGGTCAAGGAGGCGCGCGAGCTCATCCTCGAGGAGGAGGAGAAGCGCCTCGTCGACATGGACCAGGTCTCGCGCCTGGCCATCGAGCGGGTCGAGCAGTCCGGCATCATCTTTCTCGACGAGGTCGACAAGATCGCCGGCCGCGAGTCCGGCCATGGGCCCGACGTCAGCCGCGAAGGCGTTCAGCGCGACCTCCTGCCGATCATCGAGGGCACGACCGTGAACACGCGGTTCGGGCTCGTCCGGACCGACCACATCCTGTTCATCGGAGCCGGGGCCTTCCACGTCTCCAAGCCTTCCGACCTCATCCCCGAGCTCCAGGGGCGCTTCCCCATCCGGGTCGAGCTGACGCCCCTCAGCAAGGACGACTTCGTGCGCATCCTGACCGAGCCGGAGAACGCCCTCATCCGCCAGTACGAGGCCCTCATGGGCACGGAAGGCGTGACCGTCGCCTTCACCCGGGACGCCGTCGACGAGATCGCCGACATCGCCGAGAAGGTCAACGCCGACGCCGAGAACATCGGCGCCCGCCGCCTCCACACCGTGGTCGAAAAGGTCATGGAGGACATCTCCTTCGCCGCCCCGGACATCGCCCCCAAATCCATCCGCATCGACCGCGGCTACGTCCAGGACCATCTCAAGGACATCCTCGTCAGCCAGGACCTGCGGCGCTTCATCCTGTGATGACCAGATCCTTCGCGACGCTCCTCATCGGACTCGGGCTTGTGACCGTCGCGGCCTGCGGCCGCAAGGGCCCGCTCGTCGTTCCGCGGGGACGGACGCCGATGCCCGTCGAAACGCTCACCGCGGCCCTGGCCGGCGGCACGATCGTCCTGCGCTGGACGAATCCGACGAAGGAGATCTCGGGGCGGCCGCTCGGGCCGCTCGGCGCGGTCGAGGTCTGGGTCTTTGACAAAGGCCTCCCGGCCGGCAGCGGGCCTCTGACGTCCGAGGCGATCGAACGGACGGCCCGGCTCGCCCGTAAGATCCCCGGCAAGGAGATTGGGGCCTCCGGCGTCATGACGTATTCCTATGCGCTTCCGGCGACGGCCGCCGCTCCGGAGAAGCTGGCCTTCGCCGTCCGTGTTTTTGACGCGAAAGGGCGGGCCTCGGATTTCTCCGCGCCCGTCGCCGTTGCCGTCGCCCGAAAGGACGCCGGGGTCGACCCGCCGGCCGCCGAAGGTGTATCCTGATATCCGGAGGCAGCTTTTGAAGATCTACCGGTTCCGCTATCGCAAGAGGGTCCTCCAGGGCGTCCTCAAGGAAGAGTATCTCTTCCCGATCATCGGGTCGGTCTTCGGCGACTTCCGTATCGGGACGAGTCCCGTGCCCATCGGGGACGTCCACGTCCTGCCGCCGGTCCTGCCCTCGAAGATCATCGGCATCGGCCGCAACTACCGGGAGCACGCCCAGGAGCTGGGGAACCCCCTGCCGGAGGAACCGCTCATCTTCCTCAAGCCGCCGTCGGCGGTCATCGGTCACCTCGAGGCCGTCGTCCAGCCGCCCGCGTCCGCCCGGGTGGACTACGAGGGCGAGGTCGGCGTCGTCATCCGCAAGAAGACCCGGGAGCTCCGCGATGACGAGCCGGTCGAGAGCTTCATCCTCGGCTACACCTGCTTCAACGACGTCACCGCCCGCGATCTGCAGGCCAAGGACGTCCAGTTCACGCGGGCCAAGGGATTCGACACCTTCGCCGCCGTCGGCCCCTGCATCGCGACCGGGCTCGACCCGCACGGGCTCCGCCTGAAGACCTTCCTCAACGGCAAGCTTGTCCAATCCGGGATGACGGCCAACCTGATCTTCCCTATTCCCGACCTCGTCCGGTTCCTGTCCCGGATCATGACCCTCAACCCCGGCGACATCATCGCCACGGGCACGCCCGCCGGGGTCGGTCCGACGTCGCCCGGCGACCGCGTCGACGTGCAGGTCGAGGGGATCGGCGTGCTCTCGAACACGTTCACCCGCCCGGGCGCCTAGGAGGACCCATGAAGCTGTTCCTGGATTCGGCCAATCTCGACGAGATCCGCGAGGTCGCGGGCTGGGGCGTCCTCGACGGGGTGACCACGAACCCGTCGCTCTGCTCCAAGGAGAACGTGACCTTCGAGGACAACATCCGGGCCATCTGCGCCCTTACGCCCGGGCCGGTCAGCGCCGAATGCGTCTCGCTCAAGGCCGACGAGATCATCCCCGAAGCCCGGACCCTGGCCAAGATCGCGCCCAACGTCGTCGTCAAGATCCCCATCGGCGTCGAAGGCCTCAAGGCGGCCAAAGCGCTCGACGGCGAAGGCATCGCGGTCAATATGACGCTCATCTTCTCCGCCGGCCAGGCCCTGCTCGCGGCCAAGGCCGGGGCCCGGTTCGTCAGCCCCTTCATCGGCCGCCTCGACGACGTGTCCGAGGACGGCATGGCCCTGATCGAGGAGATCGTCGAGATCTTCGAGAACTATCAGTTCAAGACCGAGGTCATCGTGGCCAGCGTCCGCCACCCGCGGCACGTCATCGAAGCGGCCCGGATCGGCGCCGACATCGCCACCGTCCCGTTCGCGGTCATGCAGAAGCTCGTCCGGCACCCGTTGACGGACGCCGGGATCGAGCGGTTCCTCGCCGACTGGAGGAAAGTCAAGACGTGAGGCTCCACGCCGTCGTCCGGATCCGCGAACAGGCCCGGGCCCTCGCCCTCAAGGTCCGGCGGGCCGCGGTGTTCATCCTCGTCCTGACCGTCCTCGTCGTCAGCCTGGTCGTCGGCAAGAACGTCCTGCTGAAGGAGGTCGGGGCCGGGATCCACAAGTCGTTCGCCTACGACAGCTTGAAGCTGTCCTACTTCCCGCCGGCCCTGGTCATCGAGAACGTCCGCTCGCTGGCCGATCCGCCGGCCCTGAGGGCCCGCCGCGTCCGGATCGAGATCCCCTATCTGTCGATCCTGCGGAACCGGAAGGTCCTGACCGTCGTCCTCGAATCCCCGGAGGTCCACATCCGTCCGCCCGCCCCCGGCGCCCGCCGCGGCAAGCCCCGCCCGCCGCTGTCGATCCTCGAGCTGCCCTTCGTCATCGAGAGCGGGCGCATCGAGAACGGCTCGGTCTTTCTGGAGACGGGGTCGACGACGCTCGAAGCTCACGGCGTCCGGGCTTTCGTCTCCCAGAGAGGCGCGGATTTCTCCATCCGGGCCACGGCGGAGGCGAGCAGCTTCATGTCCCCGCGGCGGGGCCTGACCCCGATCGGCGCCCTGAACGTGCTCCTTACGGGCAAGGGGGAGGACGTGATCATCAGCCGGCTTGCGGTCGACGGGCCCGGCGTCGCCCTCACCGCGGACGGGCGCGTCCGGAATATCTTCGATCCGGCGATCGAGCTCGACGCCCGATTCGACCTCGCGACGGACATCCTCGACGACGTCCTGCGCATGCCCTTCGTCTGGACCGGGCGATTGAACGGCGAGGGCCGGCTCGAGCGCAAGGACCGCCGCCTGTCCTTCACGACGAGCGTTTCCTCGGACACGCTGGCCATCAATGGCCTGGCCATGGGGACCGTCCGGGGCCGATTCGAGCTCACTCCGGAGAACGGGGGACGTCTCGAGCTCGGCCTTCAGAAGCCGGGACTGCCGGCCGAAAGCGTGAGCCTGGCCTTCCTGCCGGGCCGGGTCGAAGGCCGGGTCGCGCCGGCCTTCCTCGATCCGGTGTTCCGGGAGATCAAGATCCCGTGGCCGGTCAGGTCCCCGGCCTGGGGAACTTTCACACTGGTCCGCGGCCAGCTCGAGGCCGACGCCGAATTCCGCGACTCATCGCTCGAGCGGCGCGGCGACTCCTTCGCTTTTCGCGGCGGGGTCAAGGTCGGGGTCGATTTCCCCTCTCACATCGTCACCATCGAAGCGCCCGGTCTCGAATCGGATTTCGGACGGCTCGAAGCCACGGCCAGGATCGACCTGGCCGGGGACATCGATGCCCGGATCCGGGGGCAGGTCGCCGACGTCAAGGAGACCCGGGAGTTCGTGGCCCTCGTCCTTGCCCAGACGTTCGGCTTCGGCGAGATCCGCGGCCAGGGTTATGCCGACGTCCGGCTGTCCGGGCGTTCGGCCTCGCCGGCGGTCGCCATCAAGGCCACGCTGTCACCCGGCGGATTCGATCTCTTCGACGCGAAATTCGTCGAGACGGACGTCGTCTTATCGGGCGGCGTCTTCGAAGGCCGGTTCGATGTCGACGACCCGGCGCTCAAGGGCCAGATCAATGTCAAGACATCGAACGGGGACCTCGAGGTCGACGTCAAGAACGGCGACGGCGAGCTGGCCCATATCCTGCCCACTCTGGGGATCCCCGTCGCTCTCTCCGGACGGGCCGCGGGCGATTTCCGGATGATCCAGAAGTCCGGCGGGGTCCAGGAGTTCTCGGGGACTTTCACCAGCCCTGAGATCAAGGGCTACGGCCAGACGGCCACCCGCGTCGCCGGGCGCCTCGCCTGGAAGGAAGGCGTCATCTCCTTCCCCGAGCTGGCCATGGACTTCTACGGCGGCCGCCTCGAGGGCCGCGTGCTCATCGGCACCGTCCACGGCGAATTCGACGTCGATGCCCGCGGCGAGGAGCTCGATTTTGCCCGGCTCATCCCGTCGGCCTCAGGGCGGCTGTCGCTGTCCCTGGCCGGCCGCGGCGTCTTCGGCCGGGACAGGCTCCCGGGCCTTTTCACCATCAAAGACCTGATGCTCTCGCCCCTCAACAAGACCGAGGCCCGCGGCGAGCTCCAGCTCGGCGCCGCCGGCGGCAGGATCAATCTGGGCCTCAAGGCCCAGCTCGTCCCCGGGGACAATCCTTTCGACGGCGCCTTCGATTTCCCCCTGTCCGGCGAGCTTTGGAGCGGCGTCGTCAAAGGCCGCATCACCGACCTCGACCTCATCGTCCCGTGGAAGGGCGCCCAGGGCCGGATCGATTACACCGCGGACATCCGGGAGACCGCGGCCGCGGCCCGAGTCGCCGTGACCCTGGACGTGGTCGCTCCGGTCATGCCCTTGCCGGGGTTCGCTTACGCCATGATCGACTTCACCTCCGCCATGAGCTATCTCGACGGCGTCCTGACCGTCACCGCGGTCGGCGGAACGCTCGGCGGGGGGCCCTTATCCGGCTCGGGCAAGGTCGGCATCGGCGAAGGCGGCATCGCCTCGATGGACATGACCTTCGAGGGCCGGGACATGGTCCTCTCGCCCATGGAGCGGATGCGGGTCCAGGCCGACGCGACGCTGCGCATTCTCAAGGACGAGAAGCGCTTCGTCACGGAAGGGGAGATCCTGTTCAAACGGTTCGACTGGCGGCGCGAGATCTACGAGGCCTTCAACTTCTCCTCGCAGCCTGCGTCGGAGACCTCGGCAGGGCCGTCGTTCTTCGACGGCATGTCGCTCAACATCCGTCTTCGGGCCGTCGAAAACGCCGTCGTCCAGAATTCCCTGGGCCGGTTCGATGTCCGCTTCAACCTGACGGCGACCGGCCTGTTTTCCGACCCGGTTCTCTTGGGCGACATGGACCTCGTGAGCGGTGACTTCTATTTTCAGGACCGGAGCTTCCGCGTCATCCACGGCCGGCTGAGCTTCGTCGATGCCGTGAGCGAGCCGTACCTCGATTTCCGCGGCGAGACCTATGTCAAGGACTTCCGGGTGACGCTCAACATGAGCGGTCCCGTCAGCCGCCTCAAACCGGAGTTCACCTCGTCGCCGCCGCTGCCGCCGGAGGAGATCCTGTCGCTCCTGTCGCTCGGAGAGTCCTTCCGGCGGACGTACTATTCGTATGCCGGGGACAGAAGCACGGCCCTGAACACGGCGTCTCTGCTGACCTATCAGATCGCCGATCTGGCCAAAAGGGGAGCGGGAGGGCTGTTCTCCCTCGACCGCTTCCGGATCGATCCCTACATCCCGGAAGGCGCTCCGGGGGGCATCGCCGCCCGGATCACCGTCGGCAAGAAGGTCTCCAAGAACCTGTTGGTCTTGTATTCGACCATTCTGGCCAATTCGAGCGTCAGGTCCGAGATCGATGAAGTCCCGATCTTCCGCATGGAGTGGGACATCAGCCGGAGATTCTCGCTCGTCGGCGGGCGGGACGACCGGGGGAGGCTTGGTTTCGATGTCAAGTTCCGCAGGCGCTTCTAGGGCGCGGCGCCGGACCGGGCGGACCGGGGCGGTCCTGGCTCTCGCCTTGGCCCTTGCGGTCGCCGGCGGGCAGGTCCTCGCGGCCCAGGAGACCGTCGTCGTCGGCCGCATCGTCGTCCGGGTCGATGGGCAGCCCGGCGAAGCGGGACTCCTCGATCTCATCCCCATCAAGCCCGGCGACGTCTTCTCGCCGCGGCTCGTCGACCAGGCCGTCAAGCAGATCTTCCGGACCGGCCTCTTCGCCGACGTCCGGGTCACGAAGGAGGGCGAGCAGCGGATCGATCTTGTCTTCGATCTGGTCCGGAAGGTCTTCATCAACGCCGTCCGCTTCAGCGGCGCGAAAGTCTCGGCGACGCGCCTGCGGGAGAACCTGATGCTGCTTCGGCCGGGCGCCTATCTCCAGGAGGACCGCATCCCGGCCGCGGTCAATGAAGTCCGGGAGGGGCTGAAGCAGCAGGGCTATTTCGATGCCGTTGTCGTGTGCGACGTCAAGAAGAAGGCCGGGGCCTCGACGGCCGACCTGGTCTTCCGCATCCTGGACTGGAAGACCTTCCGGATCGGCGGGCTCGAGGTCGAGTGGAAGTCCGAGATCCCCGAACGGGCGCTCCTCAAGAAGATGAAGAGCAAGGTCGGGGACCTCTATGTGCCCAATGGCCTGGCGGCCGATCTCCAGGCTCTGTCCCAGGGGCTGGACCGGGTCGGCTACCCGCGGGCGGAGGTCCGTCTCGCCGGCGAGGTCTTCAACGAGGAGTCCCGCCGGGTCGACCTGCGCATCGAGATCCTGCCCGGGGAGAAGATCACAATCGTCGTCAACGGGGCCAAGGTCCCCAAACGCATCATCGCGCCCATCTGGGAGGAGCGCGTCTTCGAGCAGTGGGGCCTCAGCGAGGGCGAGGCCCGGATCCTCAACTATCTCCGCCGCAAGGGCTTTCTCTTCGCCACGGTCCAGAGCCGGGTTGAAAGGGGCCGCAACGAGATCATCATCGTCCATGACGTCACCCGCGGCGAGAAGTCCAAGATCGCCGGCGTCGATTTCCGCGGCAACGCCGCCTTTTCGAGCCTCGACCTGAGGACCCGGCTGGCCGTGAGCGCGGGCGTGCCCCTGTTCTCCCTGCTCAGCTACGACCGGCTATTTTCCATCCCCCGCGAGCTCGAGAGCTTCTACAAGGACAACGGCTTCGCCGACGTCCAGGTCCGTCTCGACCTGGTCCGGGAACAGCGTGGCGTGCGGGCGGTCTTCGATATCCAGGAGGGACCGAAAACCACGGTCGCGTCCATCCGGATCGAGGGGACCTCGCTCGTCTCCGCGGACGCTCTCCTCCGCGAGCTCGTCAGCCGGCAGGGCGGCCCCTACTTCTCCCCGAACGTCCAGAGGGACGTTGGCCAGATCGAGACTGACTACCTCAACCACGGCATCCGCGGCACCGACGTCGTCGCCCGCGTCGAACGCCTGCCCGGCAGCGAGGTCTCGCTCGTCTATGAAGTCACCGAGGGAACCCAGGTCACCGTCCGGGACGTCTTCATCACCGGCAACCGGACGACCAGGAACCGGGTCATCCGCCGCGAGCTCCGGATCAAGAAGGGCGGCCAGGCCGATTTCTCGCTCGTCCAGGAAAGCAAGCGCCGTCTCGAGCGCCTGGGCATCTTCTCCGAGATCAACGTGGACGAGGTTCAGACCGGCCCGTCCGACGAGATCGTCATCGTCACCGTCCGCGAGGGCGAACAGAATTATGCCGGAGTCGGCCTGGGGTTCGAATCCAGACTCCCGGTGACCGGCGCTCTCGTCGACTGGCTCGATTTCCGGCCGCGCGGTACAGTCGAGTATATCCGCAGCAATATCTTCGGGCTGGGCGCCCAGGTGGGCGTCCTCGGCCAGGTCAGCACGATCGAGCGACGGGCGGTCTTGTCCTGGAATCAGCCCTATCTCCTGGGCTTATCCATGCCGACCACCATCCTCGGTTGGGCGGAGCGGGAAGCCCGAACGGGCTTCACCTTCGACCGCCGCGGCGTCAGCCTGAGCGCCGCCAAGCCCTTGACCAAGGCCCGCCTCCTGCTGGGTTCTCTGAGTCTGACCCGAACGTCCATCGTCCAGCCCGTCGATCTCTCCCAGCTCCCGCCGGATATCGACCGCCAGTTCCTGCCGTACTCGGCCGCCCTGGCTTCCGTGAGCATGAGCTGGGAGAGGCGGGACGATACCCTGAACCCGACCCGGGGATACTTCTTCAGCGCGGTCGGCGAGATCGGCGTGCCCGTCTTCGGCACCGAGTCGAACTACCAAAAGCTCTTCCTCAAATCCCAATACTACCGGCCGCTCTGGTCGGGTCTGAACATGGGGCTGACGGGCCGGCTTGGGCTCGGTAACGGCCTGAGCCACCTGCCGGAGCGGTTCTTCGCCGGCGGCAGCAACACCTTCCGGGGCGAAGGATTCGAGATGCTCGGGCCTCTTGCCCCCGCCCCGGGGGATCCGACGACGCTCAAGCCCTATGGAGGGGAAGCGGTCCTCCTCGTCAACGCGGAACTGACCTTTGCCCTTTTCCCGGCCTGGAGGGAGTTTCGCCTGGCCTCCTTTTTCGATCTGGGCAACGTCTACGAAAGACTCAGTATATTCCGGCCCTTCGACCTCCGAGGCGCCGCCGGGGCCGGCATCCGCTACCGGACGCCCCTCGGGCCCGTCCGGGTGGAGATCGCCTGGAAGCTGTGGGGCTTCGACGTCCAGGACCACAAGGGCCGGCCGCTCATCTTCCTGACCATCGGCAATATCTTCTAATGAGGCCATGAGAACCATGATCAGAAGGATCCTGCTGTTCACACTGCTCGCGGCGTCGGCCGGGCCGGCTCAGACGGTCAACTGCGTGGTCGCCGTCGTCAACGGCGAGATGATCACGCTCCTCGACGTCGAGGTCGCCGCCGAGTTCGGGCTGGGGCAAAACCCGGCGGTCGAGAACATGACCGACCCGCGCCTCGCCGCCCTCGACGTGCTCATCGACCGGAAGATCGTCCTGGACCTGGCCCGCGAAGTCCGCGGGGTGAACAAGGACGAGCTGGCGGAGGCCGTGGCTGATCTGAAGCAGAGCGTCGGTGAACAGGCCTTCAGCGCCAAGTTGGCCAAGTTCGGCCTGACCGCCAAAGACCTCGAACCTTATCTTGAAAGCCGCATTTTGTACGACCGCGCTTTGGCCCTGCGGTTCAGCCAGTCCATCCCGGTCTCGGTGACCGAGGTGGAGCGGCACTACCGGGACATCTACGTTCCCGAGCAGGCCCGTCGCGGGGTCGCGGCCGAGCCGATCGACCGGGTCGCGGGCGCGATCCAGGTCACGATCCGCGACGAGCGGCGGGCCCAGCAGACGGCCGGCTGGGTCCGCGACCTGAGGAAGAACGCCGACATTCAGATCAAGAAGGACTGCCTGAAATGAACGTCGCCTATCTCTTCCCGGGCCAGGGCTCCCAGTCCGTCGGGATGGGCAAGGACCTTCATGACCGCTCGCTCGAAGCCCGGGCGCTTTTCGAGAAGGCGGACGAGGCCCTCGGGTTCTTCCTATCCCGGATATGTTTCGAAGGGCCGGACGAGGAGCTGCGCCTGACGCGGAACACCCAGCCCGCGCTCCTCGTCGTCAGCACGGCCGCCTGCCGCCTCCTCGGGCGCGACCCGGCCGTCGCGGCAGGTCACAGCCTGGGCGAGTATTCGGCCCTCGTCGCCGCCGGATGCCTTCGCTTCGAGGACGCGGTCGTCCTCGTCCACAAGCGGGGCCGCTACATGCAGGACGCCGTGCCCGTCGGCGCCGGCGGGATGGCCGCCGTCCTGGGAGTGCCGGGCGAAGAGGTCGAGCGGCGGCTGGCCGAAGTGCGCTCGGGCTCCGTCGAGATCGCCAACTGGAACAGCGACGACCAGATCGTCATCTCCGGGGAAAAAGCCGCCGTCGAAGAGGCGCTGGCCGTGATCAAGGCGCCGCGGTCGGTCATGCTCCCGGTCAGCGCGCCGTTCCACTCCCGGCTGATGAAGCCGGCCGAGGAGAGGCTGGCCGCGGACCTCGACGCCGCGGAGTTCGCCGATCCGCGCTTCCCGGTCATCACCAACGTCGATGCCCGGCTCATCCGGACGGGCGCCGAGGCCCGGGACGCCCTCAAGCGGCAGGTCAGCCGGGCGGTTCTCTGGACGAAGTCCATGGCCGTGATGAACGGCCTCGGGATCGACGCCTGCGTCGAATGCGGGCCGGGCAAGGTCCTCTCCGGACTGGTCAAGCGCATCGCCCGGGGCTGGCCCAAGGCGCCGGCGATCTACAACGTCGAAAGCTTCGAAGGGGCGGAGAAGGCCCGGGCGGCCCTATTCGGCCTGCTGTGAGATGACCCGCGGCCCGAAGCGGACGAAGTATTCGACGGCCGAGACGATAGCCAGGGCGAAGACGAGCCACAGCCCGACCCTGGCCACGATATAGAACTTGCCGAGGTAGAGGGGGCCGAGCACCAGGGCCCCGATGATCCAGGATTCGCTGCCCATCTTGGCCTTGCCGAAGGCCGACGCCGGGATGTTGACCCCCTTGGACGAGGCCATGGCCCGGAAGCCGGTCACGGCGATCTCCCGGCCGATGATGACGATGGCCGCCCAGGCCGGGACGCGGCCGAGCTCGACGAGGCAGATGAGCGCCGAGGCGATGAGAAGCTTGTCGGCCGTCGGATCGAGGAGCTGGCCGAGGACCGTGACCAGCCCTTTCCGGCGGGCCAGCCAGCCGTCCAGCCAGTCGGTCAGCGAGGCGAAGGTGAAGATGATGCAGGCGACGAGGTCGTGCCCCCGGAAGCTCGTCAGCATCACGGCGACCATGGCCGGAATGGCCAGGATCCTGGCCAAGCTCAAGTAATTGGGGACGTTCACTCCCCCGAGATTACACCACCCCCCCCAAATGTGTCAAACGTTCGTCAGGCATCGGTTCGTGTATGAAGGAACTCCCGACTCGGGCTCTGAGCGTCTCGGAGGGCAGTCTCTCCCTCATGGGAAAAGTTTGAAGACGCCGGGCCGTGCGCCGGACTCGGCGCCAAAACAACTCGCTCGGCGTGCGCTACGCCTCGCTCAAACACGTTTTGGCGGTTTCAACTGAAACTGCCCTCGTCCGGCACGCGCCCCGGCTAAACTTTTCCAATATCGGGTTCGACCGCCCTCCTCACCGCTCTGGCGTGCCCTCTGGGAATGACCACCTTCGAGTTCTTCCTTCATACGCCGACAAGATTATCCATGGCCAGTTGCAAAAGGGGAGGGGCGTGGGTATAGTGAACATTCTCCGATGGCCAACGACACCTCTCTGACCCCGATGATGGAGCAATATTTCCGCATCAAGGAGCTCCATCACGACGCCCTGCTTTTCTTCCGCCTGGGCGATTTCTATGAAATGTTCTACGAGGACGCCAAGATCGCCGCGCCCATCCTCGACATCGCCCTGACCTCGCGCCAGAAAGTGCCCATGTGCGGCGTGCCGTATCACGCGGTCAACTCCTATCTGCCCAAGCTCCTGCGTCAGGGCTTCAAGGTGGCCATCTGTGAGCAGGTCGAAGATCCGAAGGCCGCAAAAGGCGTCGTCAGGCGCGAAGTCATCAAGGTCCTGACGCCGGGGACCGCCGTCGAGATCGAGCTCGAAGAGGCGAAGGAAAGCACGTACATCGCCTCGCTTGCCCTGGGGGACGACGGCTGGGGAATGGCCCTGGTCGATCTCGCCGCCGGGGAGGTCCGCACGCTCGAGGGCGCCTGGACCGAGGCCAAGCTCCTGGCGGACGAGCTCTTCAAGGCCGCGCCCAAGGAGATCCTCTATCCCGAAGGCGCGGAGGACGCCCTGCGGCGCGTTCTTCCTCCCGACGGGTCGAACGGCGCCGCCCTGAGCCCGGCCGAAGGCTGGCTTTTCGATCCGCCTCAGGCGGCCCGGGTCGTTCTGGAGCACTTCGGCGCCAAGTCGCTCGCCGGCTTCGGCCTCGAGGACAAGGCCCGGGCCGTGGCCGCGGCCGGGGCCCTCATCGCCTACGTCAAAAAAGTCCGGCAGGATTCCCTGGCCCTGGTCCATCGCCTCTCCTACCTCAACCCCGCCAGCCACCTCGTCCTCGACGCGACGACCGTCCGCAACCTCGAGCTCGTCCGCAATCTCCGCGACGGCAAGATCAAGGGCACGCTCCTCGACGTCATCGATTTCACCGTGACCGCGCCGGGCGGCCGCCTGCTCCGCTCCTGGCTTCTCCGGCCCCTCCGCGACGCGGCCGGGATCGCCGCCCGGCAGGACGCCGTGGCCGAGGGCCTCGACGCGACCATCGCCCGCCGCGAGATCCGCGATACGCTCAAGAGCGTCCACGACCTGGAGCGGCTCGTCGGCAAGATCGCCCTGGCGGCGGCCCACCCGCGCGACCTCGTCGCCCTCAAGGCCTCGCTCGTCCCGCTGCCAGCGGTCGAGCGAGAGGTCCGCGCCTTCTCATCCCGTCTCTTCGCGGACATGGCCGGCCGCTGGGACAACGCCGCCGACGTCGCCGGCCTCATCGACCAGGCCATTCTCGACGAGCCGGCCTTTCTCCTGACCGAGGGCGGCCTCTTCAAGGACGGCTGGAACGCCGAGCTCGACGACCTGAGGTCCGTCAGCCGCTCCGGCAAAGGCTTCATCGCCCAGCTCGAGAGCCGCGAGCGGGAGCGGACGGGGATCGGCTCGCTCAAGGTCCGCTACAACAAGGTCTTCGGCTATTACATCGAGGTGACCAAGCCCCACCTGGACCGGGTCCCGGTCGACTACATGCGCAAGCAGACGCTGGTTAACTCCGAGCGCTTCCTCACGCCGGAGCTCAAGGAATACGAAGAGAAGGTCCTCCACGCCGAGGAGCGCATCGGCCTCCTCGAGCATCGCCTCTTCCTCGAGATCCGCGAGGCCGTGGCCCGGGAGACCCTGCGCCTGCAGAAGATCGCCGCCGACGTCGCCGCGCTCGACGTCCTCCTGGCCCTGGCCGAGTGCGCCGCCCGCCGCGGCTATGTCCGGCCTGCGGTCGACGAGGGCGACGCGATCCGCATCGAGGCCGGCCGCCACGCCGTCATCGAGACGAGCCAGGCCGAGCCCTTCATCCCCAACGACCTCGAGCTCGACGCGGCCGCGAACCAGATCCTGATCATCACCGGCCCGAACATGGGCGGCAAGTCGACCTTCCTGCGCCAGGCCGCGCTCATCGTCCTTCTTGCCCAGATGGGCGCCTTCGTTCCCGCCAAGTCGGCGACGATCGGCCTCGTCGACCGCATCTTCACCCGCATCGGGGCCATGGACTTCCTCAGCGTCGGGCAGTCGACCTTCATGGTCGAGATGCTCGAGACGGCCTCGATCCTCCACAACGCCACCGCCCGCAGCCTCATTCTTCTCGACGAGGTCGGCCGCGGCACGAGCACCTTCGACGGCCTGAGCATCGCCTGGGCCGTCGCCGAGCGGCTCCACGAGCGCGAGGACGTCCGGCCGAAGACTCTTTTCGCCACGCACTACCACGAGCTGACCGAGCTCGCCCTGACCCTGCCGCGGATCAAGAACTTCCACGTGTCGGTCAAGGAGTGGAAGGACGAGGTCGTCTTCCTGCGCAAGATCGTGGCCGGCCCGTCCGACCGGAGCTACGGCATCCACGTCGCCAAGCTGGCCGGCATTCCCCGGGACGTCATCGACCGGGCCCGCGAGATCCTCTTCAACCTGGAGAAGCAGGAGCTCGACGAGGCCGGCCTGCCGCGACTAGCCCGCCATGGCCGGCCGGCGGGGGACCGCAATCAAATGATGCTCTTCGCCGAGGACCGGGAATTCGCCCTCCTGCGCGAGCTCAGGGAAGAGATCGAAGGACTCGACCTCGCCTCGCTGACCCCCCTCGAAGCGCTGAATATCCTGGCCGGGCTCAAGGGCCGGACCGGGTCCGGCTCGGCCGGTCAATAAGATTCGGTTTCGTCCTCGACGGTGAAGCCGTCCTCGATGTCCTCGTCGTCCTCTTCGTCCGCGTCTTCGTCGAGATCCTTGTCGCCGTCACCCGAGAAGTGGGCCTGGCCGTCGTCCGCCTTGCGCTCTTCGAGGGCCTCCTCGAACTCATCGCGGTCCTCGAAGCGCCGGATGGTGTTGGCCGCGGCGTCGCTATAGCAGAGCTCGAGGTAGTCGTCCTCGATGACGAGGAACACGGACTTCGAGTGTCCTGTCTGGAGATTGCCGATCGTTTCGACGACTTCCGCGCTCTTCGACTTCCGGATCGCGTCGAGCGTGAGCCAGCTCGTGACTTCCATCTCTTCCATGACACTCCTCTAGGAACATTAGATATGCTTTTTTTTCCGCTTGTCAAGGGGGCACGCGGAGCTTGCGCCGCACTCGCGCGAGGCGTCTTGACAGCCCTCCGCCGGGAGGCTCTAATAGAAAGGATAGTCCCCGAGGGAGGCACGTTCGATGAGATGGGATCAGTTCACCGTCATGTCCCAGGAAGCCATCCAAAAGGCCCAGGGCCTGGCCGAGGAGAGGGGCCACCAGGAGATCCGGCCCGAGCACCTGCTGGCGAGCTTTCTCGCCCAGGACGAGAACATCGTCAACGCCATCCTGGCCAAGATCGGCGCGCCGGCGGCCAGGATCCGGGCCGACGTCGAGGCCGCGCTCGCCCGTCTGCCCAAGGTCAGCGGGGCGGGGGAGTCGACGCTCTCGACGGCCCTGCGCCAGATCATCGACGCGGCCCGCAAAGAGGCCGACGAGCTCAAGGACGAGTACGTCTCGACCGAGCACCTCTTTCTGGCCATGCTCAAGGACAGAGCCAACGAGGCCTCCCGGATCCTGCGCGCGAACGGGGTCGACGAGGACGCGGTCCTCAAAGCCCTGGCCGCCGTCCGAGGCTCGCAGCGGGTGACCGATCCCGAGCCCGAGGGCAAGTACCAGGTCCTCGAGAAATACACCCGCGACCTGACCGCCCTGGCCCGGCAGGGCAAGCTCGACCCGGTCATCGGCCGGGAGGACGAGATCCGGCGGGTCATCCAGGTCCTGTCGCGCCGGACCAAGAACAATCCGGTCCTCATCGGCGAGGCCGGGGTCGGCAAGACGGCCGTCGTCGAGGGCCTGGCCCAGCGCATCGCCAACGGCGACGTGCCCCAGTCGCTCAAGAACAAGCGGCTCCTGGCCCTCGACATGGGCTCCCTCGTCGCCGGGACGAAATTCCGCGGCGAGTTCGAGGACCGGCTCAAGGCCGTGCTCAAGGAGATCAACGAGTCGGGCGGCGCGGTGGTCCTGTTCATCGACGAGCTCCACACGATCATGGGCGCCGGGGCCGCCGAAGGCGCGATCGACGCCTCGAACATGCTCAAGCCGGCCCTGGCCCGGGGCGAGCTCCGCTGCATCGGGGCGACGACCCTCGATGAGTACAAGAAGCACATCGAAAAGGACGCCGCCCTGGAGCGGCGCTTCCAGCAGGTTTACGTCGGCGAGCCCTCGGTCGAGGAGACGATCTCGATCCTGCGCGGGCTCAAGGAGAAATACGAGGTCCACCACGGCGTCAGGATCAAGGACTCGGCGCTCGTCGCGGCGGCGACGCTGTCGTCGCGCTACATCACCAACCGCTTTCTGCCCGACAAGGCCATCGACCTCGTCGACGAGGCGGCCTCGCGCATCCGCATCCAGATCGACAGCCTGCCCGAGGAGCTCGACGAGCTCGACCGCCGGACGCTCCAGCTCGAGATCGAGCGCCAGGCCCTGAAGAAGGAAAAGGACCCGGCCTCGAAGGAGCGTCTGAAGGGGATCGAGGAGGAGCTGGCCAACCTCAAGGAGAAATCGTCGGCGCTCCGCGGCCGTTGGCAGAAGGAGAAGGAGACGATCGAAGCGGCCGGCAAGCTCAAGGAGAGGCTCGACGCCCTCAAGAACGAGGAGCAGAGCGCCGAGCGGCGCGGCGACCTCGAGAAAGCGGCCGAGATCCGCTACGGCCGGATCATCGAGGTCCAAAAGCAGATGGCCAAGTCCGCGGCCGACCTCGCGGCGCTTCAGACCAAGGGGCGGATGCTCAAGGAGGAGGTTGACGAGGAGGACATCGCCCAGGTCGTCTCCAAGTGGACCGGCATCCCCGTCTCCAAGATGCTCGAGGGCGAGGTCGACCGGCTCATCCACATGGAGGAGATCCTCGGGAAGCGGGTCATCGGACAGGAGGCGGCCATCCGGGCGGTCGCGGCCACGGTCCGCCGTTCGCGCGCCGGGATCCAGGAGGCGGGACGGCCCATCGGCTCGTTCATCTTCCTCGGGCCGACGGGCGTCGGCAAGACCGAGCTCGCCCGGGCGCTGGCTGAGTTTCTCTTCGACGACGAGAAGGCCATGGTCCGCCTGGACATGTCCGAATACATGGAGAAGCACACGGTCAGCCGGCTCATCGGCGCGCCGCCCGGCTACGTCGGCTATGAGGAGGGCGGCCAGCTGACCGAGGCGGTCAAGCGCCGGCCCTATTCGATCATCCTCCTCGACGAGATCGAGAAGGCCCATCCCGACGTCTTCAACGTCCTGCTCCAGATCCTCGAGGACGGCCGGCTGACCGACGGCCAAGGCCGGACGGTCGACTTCAAGAACACGCTCGTCATCATGACCTCGAACCTGGGGAGCCAGATCATCAAGGAGCTCAGCCGCGACTATGAGGCCATGGAGAGGGAGGTCCGCAAGGTCCTCGAGGCTCAGTTCAAGCCCGAGTTCCTCAACCGCATCGACGAGGTCATCATCTTCAAGCCGCTTCCGAAGAGCGCCATCCTCGAGATCGTCGGGCTCCAGCTCGACCTCCTGGCGAAGAGGCTGGCCGACCGGAAGATCGGGCTCGACGTCACCAAGGAGGCCAAGGAGCTCCTGGCGGAGAGGGGATTCGATCCCGTCTACGGCGCCAGGCCGCTCAAGCGGACCATCCAGAAGGACGTCCAGAACCCCCTGGCCATGAAGATCCTGGCCGGGGACTACGGGGAAGGCGACACGGCCGTGGTCGGCGTCGACAAGAAGGGCGAGCTGACATTCGGAAAAAGATAGGTCCGGGATACCCGCCTTTCCCGATTTCGTATACAATGGATCGACGCTCAGTCAGGGAGATTCAAACCATGACCAAGAAGATCCTTATCGCGGCCGTGGCCGCGTTGTTCCTGCTGCCCTCTTTTGTGCCGGGGAACGGCCTCAACCTCAATGGACTCGGATCCCGGGCCCAGGGCATGGGCGGCGCCTTCGTCGGCATCGCCAACGATTTCAGCGCCGTCTTCTGGAACCCGGCCGGGGCGGCCGGCTTCAGCAGGGAGATGTTTGGCTTTTACGCGACCGACCTGATACCGAGGGCGACCTATCGCCGGGACTTTCCCTCTCCCGAGGACCCCAAAGTCGATGCCAGGACCAAGGATTCGCACTACCTAGGTTTCCTGGCCGGCTACTACAGGCCGGTCAGCTCCAAGATCGTCATCGGCCTGGGCATCGGTACGCCCTCCGAGCAGGGGACCCTGTGGAACGGCGCGGATTTTGCCGGCCTCTCGGCCGGGACGGCCTACGATTGGTCGAGTCGATTGGTCGTTTTCTCCTTTTCGCCGCTCGTCGCGGTCAAGCTCAGCGAGGCGATATCCGTGGGCGTGACGCTGAACGT
>JBAVUQ010000232.1:0-18333 GCA_049696855.1 Candidatus Aminicenantales bacterium | reverse complement strand
CAACCTCTCCGAGCTCGACGGCTGGTGGGCCGAGGCCTACGCGCCGGATCTCGGCTGGGCGCTCGGAGACGGCGCGGAGCACGACGAAGATCCGGCCTGGGATGCGGCCGAGGCCGAAGCCCTCTATGCCCTCATCAAAAAGGAAGTCATCCCCGAATTCTACGACCGCGACGCGTCCGGGATACCGCTCAAGTGGGTGACCCGGGTGCGCAACAGCATGGCCCGTCTGACCCCGCGGTTTTCGGCCAACCGGACGGTCCGGGAGTATACCGAGGACTATTATCTTCCGGCCGCCGCCGCCTTCCGGAAGCGCGCCGCGCGCAAGGGGGCGCTGGGTTCGGAGATCGCGAACCAGCGGCAGGCGCTGGACCGGGGCTGGGGCGACATCCGGTTCGGCGACGTCCAGGTGACGGAGGAGGGCGGGATGCGCGTTTTCGAGGCCCGGGTCCATCTCGGCAGCCTCGACCCCGAATGGCTCTCCGTCGAGGTCTACGCCGATGCGATCGGCGACGGAGAGCCCATAAGAGAGGCGATGGAGCGCGGCCGCCCTCTCGAGGCCGAAAACGGCTTCTCCTACAGCGCACGGGTCGCCGCGGCGCGCCCCGCGGCCGATTTCACGGTCAGGGTCGTGCCCCGCCTGCCGGGAGTCAGGGTGCCGCTCGAGGACGCGCACATCCTATGGCAGCGATGACGGCTTCGGCGGCTTCGCGTCGCTCTATTTCCAGCCCTTGGCAACAATGTCACCGCTGCGGGCGTAAGGATACTTCTTGACCAGGTCCGCGAGCGGGAGCCTGTTATCGTCTCCCCGCATGAAGTGCAACAGCGTGACGGCCGCCCAGTAATCGCCGTAATAGTCCGTCCCTTTGAGCTGGACGGGTACGCCCTTCGTGTTAACCCGGTGGCAGGCGGCGCAGGAGACCGGGCCGGCGTATTGGCCGTCGGGACTGAACTGAAGAGCCTGCTCGTGGGAGGTCACATCGACGGTATCTTCCGGGCCCTCGTATCTCACGGGGTAGGATCCGTGGATCGACTGATGGCACGACTGGCAGGCGAGGTTGGCGTGGGCCTTGGAAAACCGGTACAGCGAATACTTGTTCGGCTGGTCGATCGGAAAGTAGCCCCCTCCCTCGCTCTCCACGAACGGCGCGAGATGGCAATTCGCGCAGTGCGGCTCGGCCGCGGCCAGCCACCAGTCGCTCCCTCCCGAAGCGCCCTCGTACGGGACGGGATCGCCAAGCGCGGCGTTCCAGGCGAGAAGGCTTAGGTTTCCCTTGGCGTCCTTGGAGGCTTTGACCAGTGTCGCTCCCTTGTGGCCGGCGTAGAACGCGGTCTGTGGGTCCCCTGCGGTCTTTGCCCGGGGATCGGCGAAGCCCGTCGCGAACGTCTCGGCATTCCCCGCCGCGACGGCCTTGACGACGTCCCGGATGGGCTTGTTCCTCAGCGTCTGTCCGGCCTGGCCGACGACATCCTTGAGATCGTCCGAGGCGTAGAGCGCCTGGCTCAGGGCGTTGTGGCAGTTCGTGCACATCAAGCCACGCAGGCCCTGGATCTTGGCCCCGTTCTCGTCCCGGGTGCTGACGTTCTCGAAGTACCACTTCCCGATGTCGTTCAGAAAGAACGGCGGCTCGACGTGCGGATTGGCCATGGCGTCGCGTCTCAGGTAGCAGCCGCCGCCGGCGGCTCTCTGGTCGGCCTCCGAAAACCGGGGATGCCCGGTATCATCGATGATCTGGAGCGTGTTCGAGGCCAGGTCGTTGCGGTCCGGGTTCTGCCAGTGCGACGGATGGCAGGCCTGGCAGCTCTGGGTCCTGCCGGCCTTGTCCGGCATCGGGATCGAACGGGCATGGACGGCGTGGACGGCCTCCGAGAGCGCCGGGGCCTTGACCGGCTTGTATCCGCTGACCATGGGGCGCGGCGTCTGGAGATTGCCGGAAACGTTGTCTCCGTGGCAGTCGGCGCAGAAGACGGTGCCGACCTCGCCGAGCCGGTTCGACGAGGCGTCCTTCCGATAGTCGCGCAGGAAGTCGGTTTTCACGCGGGCGTCGTGGAGCTCCAGGATGTTGATCGGAGCCTGGGACATGCGGGCCATGAACTCGGTGACATCGGGGTAATTATCCTTCCAGTAGGCGTATTCGAGGTCGAAGATCTTGAGCCCTTTCTTGCGGGAGAGCTCGGCCGCGACGCCCTGGCCCGAATGGCAGGCGAAGCAGTTGGGCAGGTCCGCGGGGTCCGTCCCGAAAAATTCGACGGGTTTGCCGGCGGCCGTGATCGGCGCGCCCGCCGCGTCCTCGAGTCGCACGGTGGCATACTGATAAGGTTGGAAGTCGCGGGGGCCGACCGTCCGGATCGTCCCCTTGCGGCGGCTGTCGTTGAAGGCGGTCAGCGGCAGCCCCAGCGCGTCCCAAACATGCGAGGCCGTCAGGGTCAGGGCAAGGTTCTTCACGGCGGGGATGAGCGTGTCGGTGAAAACGATGTTGCCGCCGCGCGGCCCGGAGTAATCCAGGGTCCCGCCGGAGATGGATTTGCCGCTCGGGCCGGCGTCGACCGGTACGGGGATGTCGAGGCCGATCCTGAGCCGTTTTTCCGCCGTCCAGTCGGGAGGCAGCGTTCCGGCCAGGTCTTTATAGATGAAGAGGTGGGTCCAGACGTAGTTGGCGATGTTCTCGTTCGGATCGTCGGCCCGGCCGTTGCCGTTCACGTCCTTCAGGGCCCCCCAGTATTTCATCTTGTTGCCTTCGCTGTAGCTGTTGTCCCTGATCCAGTACCGGAGGCGGACCTTGTCCGCGGGGGACAGAAGCTGCGGCAGCCCGCCATTCTCGGCGGCCTTGACCGCCTGGGCCTGGACGGAGTTGTAAGGCGGGATGATGCAGCAGTAGGACATGTCAAAGCCGACACAATGCATGCCCAGCTCGTAGTTGATGAAGATATTGAACGGATTCTTGGGCTCGAAGAGCTTCTCCGCGCTGCCCGCGGCGCCGGACGGGCCGGCTTCCTTGAGCCCGGTGAGCGCGAACCGGGGATTCTTGTCATATTCGGGAGCCGGCGCGCGGCCCCCGGTCGAGACGAAGAAAAGAACTGAGGCGGCCGCCAAAGCCAGGATCGGCCATCTGTGCTTGGTCATGATATACCCCTCCCCCCCGGGCTCCGCCCCGGCCGCGCGTTCGATTCACGGAGCGAGCACGCCGACGAGCTTCATGCCGTCGAGGTGATCCGGACCGTGCGGCGCCGCGTCCATTTCGGCGGTCAGGTCGGCGCCGGCCCGGTGCTCGCCAAGATGTTCTCCGTCGGTCCAGTAGCTGCTTTCCGTGACGTCGTACACTTTGCCTTTGTAGGCGATGTAAGCGCGGTTGCCGCCTCGCCCGTTGTAATCCGCGAGCTCTTCGAGAGTGAATTCTTCGAGTTCGGCCACGTTCATCCCTCCATAGACTCCGAACGGTGAGGCTCCTCTCGAGATCATGCAAGATATGGGCCATACCGGGGTGGACAGCCGTCCGCTTGGCACGTTATTTGCGGTTTATCCGGACATGGCCATCCCCCCGACGACAATATGGACCGTCGGCCATTCGACCCTGGGGGCCGGCGCGTTCCTGGACCTCCTCCTCGAGAACCGTATCGAGATCCTCGCGGACGTGCGGCGCTTCCCGGGGTCTCGACGCTTTCCCCAATTCAACGAGAAGAGCCTCTGCGAGGCCCTGGCCGCGGCCGGGATACGCTATGTCCATTTGGCCGAGCTCGGCGGAAGGCGGCCGGTCCGGCCCGACTCGCGCAATCTCGCCTGGCGCAACGCCTCATTCCGCGGCTATGCCGATTATATGGAGTCCCCGGCTTTCCTCGGCGGCATCGGCCGTCTTCTGGAGCTGGCCAGGTCGGGCCGGACGGCAATGATGTGCGCCGAAGCCGTCTGGTGGCGGTGCCACCGGTCCCTGATCGCCGACTACCTCAAGTCGATCGGCATCCGCGTCGTCCATATCCTCGGCCCGGGCAGCGTTCAGGACCATCCTTACACTCCGCCGGCCCGGCTCGTCGACGGAAGGGTCAGCTATGAAGGGGCAACGGGCGAGGCCAGCTTGCCCCTGGAGGAGGATATACCAGTGACCGAATTCAAAGTCGGCGATCATGTCGAGTGGAACTCGGAGGCCGGGCGGGTCAGGGGGACGATCACCAGGAAGGTCACCGCTCCTATGGAATTCAAGGGATATACGGTGCATGCCTCGAAGGAAGAGCCCCAGTACCTGATCAAGAGCGACAAGACCGAACATCTGGCCATGCACAAGGGGTCGGCCCTAAAAAAGGTGGCAAAGGAGCCCAAGGGGAGTCCTACTTCGTAGGACAGGTCCGTGATTATCCCACCTTACGGGACTTGCCGAGGCGGGACTCCGCGGCTTCTTGGGGCGGAAAGAAACCCCGTTTTGGTGGCACCGTTCTTGCTTAATTGAGGGGAGAGTCGAATTTTAGCCCGGCTGGGCGGATTCAAGGAGGGCCGAATGAAGAAGAGGATCTGGCTCGTCTTGCTGCTCGGCCTCGGCGTCATCGCCGTCTGTCGCGCCCGGGAGAGCGGCGGGCCGTCGGGATCCGGCGCATCCGCGGCGAGCCTTGGAGATCCGCTCCAGTCCGGCGACAAGGGGATCGGCCCGGTCAAAGAGCTGAAGCTCGATCCCGTCGACCCGAAGCTCGCCGGCCGCGGCAAACAGATCTTCGACGACCGGTGCGCGACCTGTCACGGCCGGGATAAGGACAGCGCCGGCCCCGCCCTCGGGAGCGTGTTGAAGAAGGAAACGCCCGAGTTCGTCATGAACATGATCCTGAACACCGCCGAAATGGAGGCGAAGAACGAGACCATCAAGAAAGAGGCGGCCGACTTCGGCATGTCCATGCCGGCGCCGGGACTGACGGCCGGCGAGGCTCGGGCCGTGCTCGAATATCTTCGGACGACCGGCAAATAGGACCGGGCGGAGGGAAAAAGGATGGACATTCGACCCGTTCCGGAGACGGTTTCCGGCGTCACGAGCCGTCGCCGGTTCCTCGAGCTTTTCATCGGCGTCTTCACATCGCTCATCGGGATCGCCCTGGCCATCCCGTTCCTGGGAGCCGTCATCGGCGGCTCCTCCCGGGTCCAAAAGCGCCTGTTCTCCAAGGTGGGGCCTGTCGACTCGCTTCCGGTCGGCAAGCCCGTCGATATCGCCTACGAGGAGATGGGGTCGGACGCCTACGTCCAGCGGATGGCCGTCCGCCATCTCTGGGTCATCAAGCGTTCGGACTCGGACGTCGTCGTTTATTCGCCGATCTGCCCTCACCTCGGCTGCCGCTACGACTGGGACGCCGCGGATTCGCTCTTCAAGTGCCCCTGCCACGCGAGCGTTTTCACCATCGACGGACGCGTCGTCTCCGGCCCGGCGCCGCGCCCCCTGGACACGCTGCCGGCCGAGGTCAGGCAAGGGATCCTCTACGTCGAATGGGAGCAGTTCGAGGTCGGGATCCCTCAGAAGAGGACGGTCTAGGAGGCCGAAATGACGCGAGGTCTCGGAAAATGGATCGAGGACCGCTGGCCCGTCTCCCCGGTCGTCCGGGCGATCATCGTCGAAGACATCCCGGGAGGCGGATCTTATTGGTATTCCTTCGGCAGCAGCGTCCTTTTCGTGTTCATCCTCCAGGCCGTCACGGGGGTCTGCGAGCTGTTCTTCTACGTCCCGACCGTCGATCACGCCTACATCAGCCTGAGCTTCCTCCGGACGGAGGTCCCGTTCGGCTGGCTCATCCACAACCTCCATTATTGGGGGGCGACCGCCATGGTCGTCCTCGTCCTCGTCCACATGACCCGGGTGTACCTCTGGGCAGCCTACAAGAACCCGCGGCAGCTGACCTGGCTCCTGGGGGTCGGCCTTTTTCTCCTGACGTTGGGCATGATGTTCACGGGCTCGCCCCTGCCGTGGGACGAAAAAGGGTACTGGGCCACGGAGGTCGGAACGAGCATCGCCGGGATGGCGCCGCTCGTCGGCGACTTCACGAAACGGCTGCTCCGGGGCGGAGAGGCGATGGGCCAGCTCACCCTGTCCCGCTTCTTCATCCTCCACGTCGCTCTGCTCTCCGGACTCCTGGCGACGTTCATCCTTATTCATCTCGTCTCTTTCCGGCGCGCCGGGGGGAGCGTGGGTCCGTGGGCGGAATCGAAGAGAAAGCGGACCGGCCCGTTCTGGCCGGACCAGGTCCGGAAAGATCTCGTCTCCGCGTGTCTTGTCTTTGTCGCCCTCGTCGCCCTGGCGGCGTTCGTCCCTCCGGCCTTCACCGGCGCCGCGGACCCGATGGACGCCCTCTACACACCCAAGCCCGAGTGGACCTTTCTCTCTCTTTATCAGGCGCTGAAGCTCTTCCCGGGGTCACTCGAGGTTATCGGGACCCTGGGGATCCCGCTGGCGTTCGTCCTGTTGATGCTGGGGGTGCCTTTCATCGACCGGAGGCCGGAAAGGAATCCGGGCCGGAGGCCGCTCGCCCTGGGGCTCTACGCCGCCGTTCTAGCGGCCGCCGTCATCCTGAGCATCGCCGGAAGCGCCAGCAAGCCCGGGGCCGGCCAGGGCGGGACATCGGCCTCCGCCGCTCAAACCCCGCCGAGCGCCGGGGTCAAGGCCGGGGAGGCTCTGGCGCCCCGGCTTATCGGCAATCCCGGACACGGCGGCCTGCTCTTCGCCCAAAGCTGCCGGTCCTGCCACGGGATTCAAGGCCAGGGCGGCGTTCCCAACCCGGGCTCCGGCGACGGCACGGTCCCCCCGCTCGATCCTATCGACCGAGAACTCGTCGATCCGGACCCGGACGCTTTTGTTTCGAAGATCGACACGTTCCTCCAGCACGGTTCGACCCCGGCGGGGCCGAAACCGGCCCGCGCCATGCCGGCCTTCGGCGACTCCGGGACCTTGACGCAGGAGCAGATCTCGCACCTCGAGGCCTTCATTCTGGATCTGAACGGCGTCCGGAGGGAGAAGATCATGCGGGCGGGAGTCTCGCCGGACCTGTTCTTCATCCTCGTCGCCGCGGTCTTCGGAGGCGTCGGGCTGGGATTGGGAGGTCTCCGTGTTTGGCTCAAGCGCCGGGACAGGGTCCGGCATCCGGCAATGAGGAGAATGACATGAAGATCGGCTTCGTGGGTCTCGGCAAAATGGGGGCGAACATGACCGAGCGCCTGCTCGCCCGCGGCCACTCCGTCGTGGCTTTCGATGTCAACGCGGCGGCCGTCGCGGCCGCGGCGCGGCAGGGCGCGGAGACGGCGGCCTCTCTCGAGGATCTCGCGGCCAAGCTCGAACCGCCCCGGGCCGTCTGGATCATGGTACCGGCCGGGAAGCCGACCGAGGAAACCGTCGGGTCCCTTGCGACCGTCCTCGCCGCCGGGGATGTGATCATCGACGGCGGCAATTCCCACTACACCGATTCGGTCCGCCGGGCCCGGGCCCTCGAGGATCACGGGCTGACCTTCATCGATTGCGGCACGAGCGGCGGGATCTGGGGGCTCAAGATCGGCTATTGCCTGATGATCGGCGGCGACAAGGCCGCGTTCGAGCGCCTCGAGCCGGTCTTCGCCGCCCTCGCGCCTCCGGACGGATACGCCCATCTCGGCCCGAGCGGCGCCGGACACTTCGTCAAGATGGTCCACAACGGCATCGAGTACGGCCTGCTCCAGGCTTACGCCGAAGGCTTCGAGCTCCTGGAGGCCAAGGCCGAATACGGCCTCGATAACGCGGCCATCGCCCGGCTTTGGAACCGGGGAAGCGTCGTCCGCTCCTGGCTTCTGGAGCTGGCGGAAACCGCCTTGGGCCGGAGCCCGCACCTTGAGGACATCAAGGGCTACGTGGACGATTCCGGAGAGGGCCGCTGGACGGTCCAGGAAGCCATCGACCGGGCCGTGCCCGTCCCGGCCATGAGCCTGGCCCTCTTCGCCCGCTTCCGCTCCCGCGAGGAGGAATCGTTCGGAGCGAAGTTCATCGCCGCCCTGCGGAACGAATTCGGCGGGCACGAGGTCAAGAAAGAAGAGGAATAGGAGGCGCCGCGATGGGAAGCGAAGCCATTCACGAGCTCGACGCCGTCGGCCAGAGCGTCTGGCTCGACAACATCGGCCGGTCCCTGATCAAGACGGGCCGGCTGAAGTCCCTGATCGACCTCGGCCTGAAAGGCATGACGTCCAATCCCACGATCTTCGACAAGGCCGTCGCCTCGGGCCCCGATTACGACGACCAGATCCGAAGCCTGCGGCGCGGCGGGGCTTCGGCCTTCGAGATCTACGACGAGCTGACGACGACCGACGTCAGGGACGCGGCCGACGTCTTCAAGCCGGTCTACGACCGGACCGGGGGACTCGACGGCTTCGTCAGCCTGGAGATCAACCCCAAGCTGGCCGACGATGCCGCCGGCACGATCGTCGAGGGGATGCGGCTCTCCCGGAAAGTCGGCCGGCCCAACGTGATGTTCAAGGTGCCCGCGACCGAGGCCGGGTTCGAGGCCGTCGAGGAGCTGACGGCCGCGGGGATCAACGTCAACATCACCCTGATCTTCTCGACCCGGCGGTACCGCGCGACGGCCCTGGCCTACGTGCGGGGCATCAAGCGGCTCGCCGACCGGCACACGGACGTGGAGAGGATCCGCTCCGTGGCCAGCGTTTTCGTCAGCCGGATCGACACGGCCGTCGACGCCCTTCTCGAGGCCCTCGTCGCCCGCGAGACCGACGCAGGGCGGAAGGAGCTGGCGAGCTCGCTCAAGGGCCGGGTCGCGGTCGCCAACTCCCATCTCTGCTACGCCGATTTCCGAAGCATCTTCGCGGCCGAGGAATTCCGGGGGCTCGGCGCGAAGGGCGCGAATATCCAAAGGCCGCTCTGGGGCTCCACGAGCGCCAAGAACCCGGCCTACAGCGACGTCAAGTACGTCGAGGAGCTCATCGCCAGGGACACGGTCAACACCATGCCGGAGAAGACGTTCTCCGCGTTCCTCGACCACGGCCGCGTGGCCGAGGCCTTGACGCCCGACGCGTCCAAGTCCGAGGCGATCCTGGCGGAGTTGGGGACGCTGGGCATCTCGATCGACGACGTCTGCGACCGGCTCCTCGAGGACGGCGTCCGGGCGTTCGACCGCTCGCTCGACGACCTCCTGCAGACCATCGAAAAAAAGGCGGCCAGCTTATGAAACCCCTGATCATCCTCGGGTCCGATCATGCGGGCTTCCGGATCAAGCAGTTCATCGAGGGCCTTCTCGTCGCCAAGTGCTACCGCGTCGAGGACGTCGGCACATGGAGCACGGCCAGCGTCGACTACCCGGATTTCGCGGAGAAGCTGGCCCTGCGCGTGCGCGGCGGCCGGGGCCGCAAGGGGATCCTGACGTGCGGCACGGGGATCGGCGCTTCGATCGCCGCCAACAAGGTCCCCGGGATCCGGGCGGCCCTCGTCTGCAACGTCCGGGACGCGCGCTTGAGCATCGAGCACAACAACGCCAACGTCCTCGTCCTCGGCGGCCGGCCGTTCAACCGGGAGACGACGCGGAGGATGGTCGCCGCCTGGCTGCGGGCCTCGTTCCAGGGCGGACGGCACCTGAGGCGGGTCAGGAAGATCTCGAGGCTCGAAAAAAAATTCGTCGAAAGCTGAGATCCGGGGAGACCACGATGGCTCGAGGACCAGTGAAACCAGGCGCTTCAAGGCCCAGTCCCGGAGAGGCCTGCCTGCCGCGGGCCGGCGAGGTCCGGGTCGGCCCTTTCGTCATGGTCATCTTCGGCGGCACGGGCGACCTCACCGCGAGGAAGCTTATCCCGGCCCTCTTGGCCCTTCAGGAGGACAGGAGCTTGGCCGGCTCCTCGTCCGTCCTGGCCGTCGGGAGGCGTCCCCATACGGACGAATCCTACCGGAAGATCGTCCTTTCGGCGGTGCGAGAGAATCTCCGCCAGGGGTCCCGTCCGGAGGCCGTTGAGGCCTTCGCCCGCCGCTTTCATTACCTCCGCGGGGACCTGAAGGACGACGCGCTCTACACAGAGCTCCGGACGCGCCTGGAATCGCTCTCCCCTTCCGGGAGAGCGACGGATGTCAACGTCATTTTTTATATGGCCGTGCCACCCCAGCTTGTCCCCATCATCGTCGCGGGGCTCGACAAGGTCGGGCTTTGCCGATCCCTGCCGCAAGCCAAGCTGATCGTCGAAAAGCCGTTCGGCCGGGACCTCCGTTCCGCGGAAGCGCTCGACCGGCAGATCCTGGCGGCCTTCGACGAGAAGCAGATCTTCCGCATCGATCATTACCTGGCCAAGGAGACCGTTCAGAACATCCTCTTTTTCCGCTTCGCCAACGCCCTCTTCGAGCCGGTCTGGAACGCGCGCTTCATCGACCACGTCCAGATCACGGTGGCCGAGGATATCGGCGTCGAGCACCGGGGGGCGTTCTACGAGCAGGTCGGCGTCATCCGCGACATCGTCCAGAATCATCTCATGCAGGTCCTGGCCATGGTGGCGATGGAGCCGCCGGCCGGGCTCGACGCCGATCTCCTCCGCGACGAGAGGAACAAGGTCTTTAGGAGCCTCCGCCGCATGGACGGGCGGTACGCGAAAGCGTTCACCGTCGTGGGGCAGTACGGGCCGGGCCGGATCGGGGGCCGGAAGGTCCGCGGGTACAGGGCCGAAACGCGCGTCTCGCCGGCGTCGAGGACCGCGACCTTCTTCGCCGGCAGGTTCCACATCGACAACTGGCGCTGGGCCGGCGTTCCCTTCTACCTGCGGACCGGGAAAAGGCTGCCGCGCCGGGAGAGTGAGATCTATATCGAGTTCAAGAAGCTGCCTCTGCGGCTGTTCGGGAAGGCCTGCGGGCTCATGGAGGCGAACGGTCTCGTCCTGAGCATCCAGCCCCGTGAGAGGATCAGTCTCGTCCTGACCGTCAAGCATCCCGGAATGGGCAGCCAGCCCGCCCCGGCGCGCATGGTCTTCGATTACGCCGAAAGCTTCCGGGTCAAAGAGCGCCCCGTCTACGAGCGCGTCCTCTTCGACTGCATCCGGGGAGACCTGACGCTCTTCCCCCGTCAGGATGAGGAGGATGCGACCTGGGCCGTCATCGACCCCGTGATCAAATACTGGGAGGCGCATCCACCGGCCCGTCTGCCCGACTATGCGGCCGGCGCTTGGGGGCCGAAGGAAGCGTTCGAGCTCATGGCCCGGGAGGGCCGCGCCTGGAGGTTCTCCGGTGAATAAACCGCCCGACAGAAGGGTCAGCATCTTTCCGAACAAGCGGACGATGGACGGCGTCATGCTCGAGGAGTGGAGCGCCGTCAGCCAGGCGGCGGTCCTGCGGTCGGGCCGGTTCGTGGCCGCTCTATCGGGGGGCCGGACGCCCGTTTCGTTTTACGAGCGACTGGCCGGGTCCGGCAGAGACCTGCCCTGGGAAAAGACGCACATCTTCCAGGCCGATGAACGCCTCGTCCCGGCGGACCATCCGGCGAGCAACCTGCGGATGATCGAGGCCAAGCTCCTCCGTCATGTGCCCATCCCCGCGGGCAACGTCCACGCGGTGCCGGTCGAACTCGCGCCCGGAGCGGCGGCGGGGGCCTACGATCAAGAGATGCGCGCCTTCTTCGGACTGAAGGAGTGGGACCTGCCCCGCTTCGACTTGATCCTGCTCGGGCTCGGCGAGGACGGCCACACCGCGTCGCTCTTTCCCGAGGCGGAGGGCCTGTGGGAGGGGCGCCGGCTGGCCGTGCCCGCGCTCCGGCCGGCGCCCGACCATGACCGGGTCTCTCTGTCCCTGATCACGATCAACGCCGCCCACGTCGTCGTCTTTCTCGTCACCGGCGAGGACAAGGCCTCCGCGCTCAAAGCGGTCCTCGAGGGGCCCTCGGAGGGCCTGCCCGCGGCCATGGTCAGGCCCCGGGAGGGACGGAGCGTCTTTCTTGCCGACAAAGGAGCGGCCAAGCTCCTGACAGCGCCTCCGCGCATGGGCATGATCTGAACATGAACGGACTCCTCTGGCCTCTCGCCGTCTATGCCGCGGCCGTCCTCGTCGTCGTGGCCGGGATGATCGGGATCTCCTATGTCCTGGGCCAGAGGCACCGGGAGCGAGCGACCGTGGAGCCCTATGAATCCGGGGTCCCGGCGACCGCTTCGGCCCGGCTGAGGGTTTCCCCGCGCTATTACGTCGTGGCCATGCTGTTCGTCGTCTTTGACGTCGAAGCGGTTTTCATCATCGTCTGGGCCGTTTCGCTTCGCGAAACAGGCTGGCCCGGATTCCTGGCCGCGCTCGCCTTCCTGGCCGTCCTTATGGCCGTCCTCGTCTACGAGGGACGGGCCGGGGCCTTCGATTTCGCGCTCAGAGGCAGGGACATCGTGCGCCGGATGCGGAAGCGGGACGGAGCGGGGGGAAAGCCGTGAGCAGGGACGCGGGCGACGGCCGCATCGCGGCCCCGACGCTCGAGGAGACCGTCCGCCAGAGCGTTCTCCTCGGACGGCTCCAGGAGCTGGCCGCGTGGGGCCGGAAGAATTCCCTGTGGCCCTTCAACTTCGGCTTGTCTTGTTGCTACGTCGAGATGGCCACGAGCCTCACCAGCCGCTACGATATCGCCCGCTTCGGCTCCGAGGTCATCCGGGGCACGCCGCGGGAAGCCGACGTCATGATCATCGCGGGGACGGTCTTCATCAAGATGGTCCCGGTCATCAAGCGGCTCTACGCCCAGATGATGGAGCCCCGCTGGGTCATCTCGATGGGCTCGTGCGCGAATTCGGGCGGCATGTACGACATCTACAGCGTCGTCCAGGGCGTCGACCGGTTCCTGCCCGTCGACGTCTATGTGCCGGGCTGCCCGCCGCGGCCCGAGGCCTTCATGGAGGGGCTGCTCATGCTCCGCGACTCCGTCGGCCGGGAGAAGAGGCCGCTGAGCTGGGTGGCCGGTTCCCAGGCCGTCTCCAAGGCCATCCGCCCGTCGCTGCGGGACGCCAAGGCCGCCGAGCGAAAGAAGCGGGGAACGTTCCCCTCTCCCGATGGCCTCTGACCATGGAGAAGCCATGAGCGCGCGAGAGCCAGACGCCGGGCCGGCCGGCGTCGTCGACGAGCTCAAGGCCGGGGTCGGCGGGATACTGGTTTCGGAACAGGCCACGCGGGACGCCTTCCCGACCCTCTGGGTCCCGAAAGACCGCGTCCTCGGCGTCCTGTCGCATCTCAAGTCGGGGGCGGCCCGTCCGTACCGCATGCTCTACGACCTCACGGCGATCGACGAGCGCGAACGGGAACACCGCGAGGGACAGCCCGACTCGGACTTCACGGTCGTCTATCACCTGCTGTCTTTTGACAGGAACGACGACATCCGGGTGAAGGTGGCCCTAAAGGAGGGCGACCTCTCCCTGCCCAGCGCGACCGGGCTCTGGCCTTCGGCCAATTGGTACGAGCGCGAGATCTACGACATGTTCGGCCTCACCTTCGAAGGCCACCCGCATCTCGAGCGGCTGTTGATGCCCGACGGCTGGACGGGCCATCCGCTCCGGAAGGATCATCCGGCCCGGGCCACGGACATGCCGCCCTTCGAGATCCCCGAGGACAAGCTGGAGGAGGACGAGAAGGCCCTCCGGTTCCATCCGGAGCGATGGGGCCTGCCGCGCCGGAGCGGGCACGGCGATTACATGTTCCTCAACGTCGGGCCGCAGCATCCGGGCACGCACGGCATCCTGAGGGTCGTCCTCGAGCTCGACGGCGAGGACATCGTGAACGCCGTCTGCGATATCGGCTTCCATCACCGCGGGGCCGAAAAGATGGGCGAGCGTCAGAGCTGGCACACGTTCATCCCCTACACGGACCGGGTCGAATACCTGGGCGGCGTCATGAACAACCTGGCCTATGTCCTGGCGGTCGAGAAGCTGGCCGGGATCGACGTGCCGGAGAGGGCCCAGGTGGCCCGGATCATGCTCTGCGAGCTCTTCCGCATCTCCAGCCACCTCGTCTGGTACGGCACCTTCGCCCAGGACCTGGGGCAGCTTTCGCCCGTTTTCTACATGTTCACCGACAGGGAAAAGATCCTGGACATCGTGGCCGCGATCTGCGGCGCGCGCATGCATCCCAACTGGTTCAGGATCGGCGGCCTGGCCCAGGACCTGCCCCAGGGCTGGGACAAGCCGGTCCGGGAGTTCCTGCGCACGTTCCCGCGCCGGCTCAAGGAATACGATGCCCTGGTCATGAAGAACCGGATCTTCAAGTCCCGCACGGTCGGCATCGGCGCCTATACCCTCGACGAGGCGGTCGAATGGGGCGTCACCGGTCCGGGGCTCAGGGCCTGCGGCCTCGAATGGGATTTCCGCAGGAAGCGGCCCTATTCCGGCTATGACCGGTTCGAGTTCGATATCCCGACCGGCCGGAACGGCGACTGCTACGACCGGGCCCTGGTGCGCGTCGCGGAGATCCGCCAGAGCCTGCGGATCATCGCCCAGTGCGTCGAGAACATGCCCGCCGGCGACTATAAGTCGCGGCATCCGCTGGCGACGCCCCCGCTCAAGGAGCGCACGCTGGCCGACATCGAGACTTTGATCGGGCATTTCCTGGGCGTGGGCTGGGGCCCGGTCATCCCGCCGGGTGAAGCCTTCCACGGCATCGAGGCGACCAAGGGCGGAAACGGCTACTACCTGGTCAGCGACGGCGGGGTCCTGCCGTACCGGCTTCGCATCCGGACACCTTCGTTCGCCCACATCCAGATGGTCCCGACGATCAGCCGCGGGCACACCATCCCCGACCTGACGGCCATCCTGGGCAGCGTCGACTATGTCCTGTCCGACGTGGACCGCTGAAGAAGGAGAATGGAGTTGATGACCGAGGACGACCGGAGAAAGATCGAGGCCGCCGCGGCCCGCGCCCCCGTGCGCCGGGCGGCCGCGGTCGAGGCGCTCCGGATCATCCAGAAGAGCAGCGGCTGGGTCTCGGACGAAGACCTCCGGGCCGCGGCCGGCCTCGTCGGCATGACGGTGACCGAGCTCGACGGCCTCGCTTCGTTCTATTCCCTGATCTTCCGCAAGCCGGTCGGCCGGCACGTCATCCTCTTCTGCGACAGCATCTGCTGCTGGATCCAGGGATATGAAAAGATCGTCGACCGCTTGTGCTCGCGGCTCGGGATCCGCCCGGGGGAGACGGACCGGGAAGGGCGGTTCACGCTCCTCCCCTCGCCCTGCCTCGGCGCCTGCGACCACGCCCCGGCGATGATGGTCGACGGCGACCTCCACGGCGACCTGACCCCCGAAGGGATCGAGGCCGTCCTCGAACGGTACAAATAGGCTCGAAAGATGGAACGCCCCCTGACGCAGAACATCCGTCCCGGCGAGGAGCCCCTGGACCTCAAGGGCTATGTCGCGGCCGGGGGCTATCGGGCCGCGCGCAAGGCGCTCCTGACGATGGCGCCGCGGGACGTGATCGCGCTGGTCAAGGCCTCGGGTCTGCGGGGACGGGGCGGCGCGGGCTTCCCCACGGGCCAGAAATGGGAGTTCGTGCCCACGGGGTCCGACGCCCCGCGGCCCAAGTATCTCTGCTGCAACGCCGACGAGATGGAGCCGGGGACGTTCAAGGACCGCTTGCTCATGGAAGGCGACCCGCACCAGCTCGTCGAAGCCCTGATCCTGAGCGCCTACGCGGTCCAGGCCGAGATCTGCTATGTCTTCGTGAGATGGGCCTACGCGAAATCGGCCCGTCTCCTCGAAAAGGCCGTCGCCGAGGCCGTCGAGGCCGGCCTCGCCGGCCGGAACATCCTCGGCACCGGGTTCAACCTCGATATCCGCGTCCATTCGAGCGCGGGCCGCTACATGTGCGGCGAGGAGACCGGCCTCCTCAACGCCCTCGAAGGGCGCCGCGCCTCGCCCCGGGCCAAGCCGCCCTTCCCGCCCGTCAGCGGGCTTTTCGGCAAGCCCACCCTCGTCGACAACGTCGAAACCCTCTGCTCGGTCCCCCACATCGTCAACAACGGCGCCGACTGGTTCCGCAAGCTGAGCCTGACCGGCGAGGGCGGGACGAAGATCTACGGCATGAGCGGCCGGGTCAAGCGTCCCGGCGCCTGGGAGCTGCCGCTGGGAACGAGGCTCCGCGAGATCCTGGAGGTCCACGCCGGAGGAATGAAGGAGGGCTACGCGTTCCGGGCGCTCCTTCCGGGCGGAGCCTCCACGGACTTCCAGGTCGCCCTCGACGTCGACCTCGATTTCACCCACGAGCCCCTGGTCGGAAGCCGGCTGGGCACCGGGACGTCCATCGTCCTCGACGACCGCACCTGCCCGGTGGGCTTTGTTCTCAACATCGAACGGTTCATGGCCCGCGAATCGTGCGGCTGGTGCACGCCGTGCTGGAGCGGCCTGGCCTGGATCGTCAAGACCCTCGAAGCCATCGAGGAGGGCCGGGGAAGGCCCGAGGACCTGGAGATCCTCGACAGGCACGTCCGCGCCCTCGCCCCCGGGCATACGTTCTGCGCCCTCGCGCCCGGGGCCGTCGAGCCGCTGGGAAGCGCTCTGAGATTGTTCCGGGAGGATTTCGAGCGGCACGTCAAGGAGGGGCGGTGCCCGTGGAAGTAGCCAAGGTCACGATCTTTGTCGACGGGAAGCCTTTCGAGGCGGCAGCCGGGACGAACCTGCTCGACGCCTGCCTGTCGCTCGGCTTCGACATCCCCTACTTCTGCTGGCATCCGGCCCTCGGTTCGGCGGGCGCCTGCCGCCTGTGCGCCGTCAAGAAATTCCGGAACGATAAAGATACCCGGGGCCAACTCGTCATGTCGTGCCTGGAGCCGGTCGTCGACGGCCTGCGCCTCTCGATCGACGACCCGCAGGCCCGCGAGTTCCGGGCCGGCGTCCTCGAATGGCTCATGGCCAGCCATCCGCACGACTGCCCGGTGTGCGACGAAGGCGGCGAATGTCACCTCCAGGACATGACCGTCATGACCGGTCACGTCTACCGGCAGTACCGTTTCAAGAAGCGGACCCACCGGAGCCAGGACCTGGGACCGTTCGTCAACCACGAGATGAACCGCTGCATCCAGTGCTACCGCTGCACCCGTTTCTACAGGGACTACGCCGGAGGCGGCGATCTGGCCGAGTTCGCCTCGCGCGACAGGCTCTTTTACGGCCGTCACGAGGACGGCGTCCTCGAGAGCCCCTTCAGCGGCAACCTGGTCGAGGTCTGCCCGACCGGCGTCTTCACGGACAAGACCTTCAAGCGGCATTTCACGCGCAAATGGGACCTGGCGACCGCGCCCTCGGTCTGCGTCCACTGCAGCCTCGGCTGCAACACCATCCCGGGCGAGCGGTACGGGACCCTGCGCCGCATCCGCAACCGCTACAACGGCCAGGTCAACGGCTATTTCCTCTGCGACCGCGGCCGCTTCGGCTACGAGTTCGTCAACGACGCGAGGAGGATCCGGAAGGCCCGGCTGGCCGGCCAGGGCTCGACGGACGGCGACGACGAAACGCGCGAGCTCCTGCTCCGCCGCGCGGCCGAGGCCGTGGCGGGGCCGCATCCGGCGATCGGCATCGGCTCGCCCAGGGCCTCGCTCGAAGCCAATTTCGCCCTCCGTGAGCTCGTCGGGGCCGACCGGTTCTACGCCGGCGTCGCGGACAACGAATGGCGTCTGACGGAGCTCGCGCTGAAGATCCTGCGCGGCGGCCCGGCCCGGCCGGCCTCGCTCGCGGACGTCCGGCTTGCGGACGCCGTCCTGGTCCTCGGCGAGGACGTGACGAACACCGCGCCTCTTCTCGACTTGGCGCTGCGGCAGGCGGCCCGGCGCGGACCCGTCGAGGCCGCGGTCAAGGCCGGGATCCCCGATTGGCATGCCCTGGCCGTCGCGGACGTCGTCCAGGATGCCAGGGGACCGGTCTTCATCGCCGCCACGCGCCATACGGCGCTCTCGGCCGTCGCCGAAGAATTCCTCCTGACCCCGGACGAAACGGCGCGTCTCGGGTTCGCGGTCGCCCGGCGGATCGCGGCTGAAGCCTTTCCCGAAGACCTGCCGCCCGAGCTCGAATCGGCGGCCGGACGGATCGCCCAGGCCCTCACCGCGGCTGCCAGGCCTCTCGTGGTCGCCGGGGTCGGCGGTGGAGATCCCGCCGTCCTCAGGGCCGCGGCGGCCGTCGCCCGTGTCCTGTCGAACGGCCGGCGGAGAGCCGGGCTGTGTCTCGTATTTCCGGAGTCGAACTCCGTCGGCCTGGCGCTCCTGGGCGCCGGCGGCCTGAAGGACGGGATGGACAGGGTCCTGAGCGGAGAGGCCGGGACGGCCATCATCCTGGAGAACGACCTTTATCGCAGGCTGCCGGCCGGGGTCGCCGACAGGTTCTTCGACAAGTGCCACGGTGTCATCCTCCTCGACCATCTCGATCATGGGACCGCCGAGCGG